>NZ_JCAJZW010000038.1:0-79277 GCF_059510455.1 Streptomyces sp. NTD91 | reverse complement strand
CGACGACCGCCGTGACGACCGGGGTGGCTTCCGCCGTGACGACCGCCGTGACGACCGGGGTGGCTTCCGCCGTGACGACCGCGGCGGTCGTGGGCCGCGTCGTGACGACCGTGGTGGCCGCCCGGGCGGCTTCCGGGGGCGGGACGACCGCAGGGACGATCGCCGCGACGACCGCCGGGGCGGAGGCCGCTTCCGTGACGAGCGCGACCGGGACCGCGAGCCGATCAAGCGGCTGCCGATCCCGGAGGACGTCACCGGTGAGGAGATCGACAAGGACGTCCGGCAGGAGCTGCAGAGCCTGCCCAAGACGCTCGCGGAGGACGTCGCCAAGAACCTGGTGATGGTCGCCCGGCTCATCGACGAGGACCCCGAGGGCGCCTACGGCTACTCCAAGGTGGCCCTGCGCCTGGCGTCCCGCGTGGCCGCGGTGCGCGAGGCGGCAGGATTCGCGGCGTACGCCAACCAGAAGTACGGCGAGGCCCTCGCCGAGTTCCGGGCCGCGCGGCGGATGACGGGCAGCGTGGACCTGTGGCCGGTGATGGCCGACTGCGAGCGGGGTCTCGGACGGCCGGAGAAGGCGCTCGACATGGCAGGTGCCCCGGAGGTGCACAAGCTGGACAAGGCCGGTCAGGTCGAGATGCGGCTCGTCGCGGCCGGCGCCCGGCGTGACATGGGCCAGCTGGACGCGGCCATCGTGACCCTGCAGAGCCCGGAGCTGGCCTCCAACTCGGTCCAGCCGTGGACCGCGCGCCTGCGCTACGCCTACGCCGACGCCCTGCTGGCCGTCGGCCGCGACGGCGAGGCGCGGGAGTGGTTCGCGAAGGCCGTCGAGGCCGACCGGGACGGCAGCACGGACGCCTCCGACCGGCTCGCCGAACTGGACGGTGTGGAGTTCGTCGACGCCCTGGACGAGAGCGGGGACGCGGGCGAGCCCGAGTCCGCCGAGTCCTCCGAGGAAGACGGCGGCGACAAGGACTGACGCCAGACACTGGGACGAGGGCGGGTTCCCCGGCGGGAGCCCGCCCTCGTCGCGTCGGGATGTTCAGATCTCCAGTGCCCGCAGCACCAGGCCCGACGCCGGTTTCGGACCGAACGACGTCGACTTGCGGGGCATCGTCACGCCCTGGCGGGCCAGGTCGCGTACGACCTCCTCGCGGACCGGGTGCATCAGCACGGCCGTCCCGCCGTCGCGTTCCGCCTTGGCGACCGTCGCGGCCGTGTCGTGGATGTACGCGATGTGGGCAGGGGAGTCCTCGGGGATGTGCCACACGTGGTCGAGCAGGGTGGCGTGCAGGACCGTTGCGTCCAGGGAGCGCCAGGCGGCCGGGCGGTCCGCGGGGATCGTGCGGGCCAAGAGGTCCGGATCCGGGCGGTCGAGCAGGTGGAAGGCGCCGTCACCGGCCAGCAGGAAGGCGTTTCCCGCGCAGGACGCGTCCGCCAGCGTCTCCAGGGCGTCGGCGAGCGGCGTCTCGAGGCGCTGCACCCGGAACAGGCCCGCCACGGCCGCGAGCGCGTCGGCGACCGGCAGGCCGTGCAGCAGGCGGTGGATGGCCCGGACGCGCAGCGGATAGCGGGCGGTGTCGACGAGCAGCACCAGGCCGTGGTCCCAGGGGCTCGGGGAGGGGTGCTCGGCGCGCAGCCGCAGATAGGTGGCCCATCGGTGGTGGCCGTCGGCGATCAGGGCCTGCTGATGGGCGAGGTCCGACTGGATCCGGGCCACGTCGGCGGGGTCGGTGACGGACCAGAGGCGGTGGCGGAACCCGTCCTCCGTGGTCGTGGCCAGCAGCGGGGGCTTGCCGGCGGTGCGCTCGACGACCTCGGCCGCCGTGCCGTCGCCGTGGTAGGTCAGCAGAAGCGGCTCCAGGTTCGCGCGGGTGGCACGCATCAGGGCCGCGCGGTCGGCGACCACGGGTGGCATGACGTCCTCGTGCGGCAGCACCACACCCTCGGCCGGCTCCGACACCCGCAACGCGCCGATGACCCCGCGCTGGAGCAGGCCGCTCCCGTCCCGCTGCTCGTAGACGTACAGGCCGGGCTCCGGGTCCGCGGTGAGGACCCCCTCGTCCAGCCAGCGGCGCAGGGTGTCCGCCGCCTGCTCGGTACGGGCGCTCGGGGTGCCGGCCTGGGGCAGGATCAGCCGGACGATGTTGTACGGGTCGGCGGACTGGAGGTGGTGCACCCCGTCGGGGCGTACGACGACGTCGTACGGCGGGGAGGTGACGGAGGCCAGGCTGCCGACCCGGTCGGGGTCGTAGCGCAGGCCGCGGAACGGGCTGAGTTCCAGACCCGGGCGCGCCGTTGCCTCCGAGTGACCTGCAGTGTTCATCCCGGCATCGTACGTGTGTCAGTGGCGTGCGGGATGATCGGGGGAAAGGCGGGAGAACGCCTATGGGACGTCGGTCGAACGAGGAGCGATGCGGACATGAGCCAGACGGTCAGGACGAGGCCCGAGGGCAGTGGGCAGCCCCTGAGCGAGGCGTACGACACGGCGCTGCTCGATCTGGACGGGGTGGTGTACGCGGGCGGGCAGGCGATCGCGCACGCGGTGGACTCGCTGGCGGTGGCGCGCTCCGGCGGCATGCATCTGGCATACGTCACGAACAACGCGCTGCGGACCCCGGACACCGTGGCCGAGCACCTGACGGAGCTGGGTATACCGACGGGTCCCGATGACGTCATCACCTCTTCGCAGGCGGTGGCGCGGCTGATCAGCGAGCAGGTGCCGGCCGGGGCGCGGGTGCTGGTGATCGGCGGCGAGGGGCTGCGGGTGGCGCTGCGCGAGCGGGGCCTCGTGCCGGTGGAGTCCGCGGACGACGATCCGGCGGCGGTCGTGCAGGGCTACGGCGGGCCGGACCTGACCTGGGGGCGGTTCGCGGAGGCTTCGTACGCGGTGGCGCGCGGGGTGCCGTGGTTCGCTTCCAACACCGACCTGACGATCCCGAGCGGGCGGGGCATCGCGCCGGGCAACGGGGCGGCCCTGGAGGTCGTCCGGATCGCCACGGGCAAGGAGCCGCAGGTGGCGGGGAAGCCGCTGCCCCCGATGCATCGCGAGACGATCATCCGCACGGGTGCGCGGCGGCCGCTGGTGGTCGGGGACCGGCTGGACACGGACATCGAGGGCGCGTTCAACGGCGGGGTCGACTCGCTGCTGGTGCTGACCGGCGTCACCGACGGCGCCCAGCTGCTCGCGGCGCCGCCGCGGCACCGGCCGACGTATGTGGACGCGGATCTGCGCGGGCTGCTCACCGGCCAGCCGGAGGTCAGCGCCGACGGCGACGGCTTCCGCTGCGGCGGGTTCACGGCGACGGCCGGGACGGACCGGCTGGAGCTGGAGGGCGACGGTGAGGCCCTGGACGGACTGCGCGCGCTGTGCGCGGCGGCCTGGACGGCGGCCGGGGACGGCTCCTGCGAGCTGGACGGGGGGAAGGCGCTGGCACGGCTGGGACTGTGAGCGGGCGCGGGCGCGGACTGCGGCGGGCCGGCCCCGAAGATCACTCCCCTGGCAAGGGTAGGCTAACCTAACCTCGTGTTCAGTCCTCCCGAACAGCGCGCGGAGACCGCCCCCGCGCCTCCGACCCGCCTGGCGGCAAGGGCTCTTGGGCTCCTCTCCGCCGTGATCCTGGTGCTCGCCGCCCTGGCGAGCATCGCGGTCGGAGCGAAGGCGCTGCCGCCGGACCAGGTCTGGCACGGCCTGTTCCACGACACCGGGACCTACGGCGACGTGGTGGTCGACGAGAGGCTCGCGCGCACGGTCCTCGGTCTGCTGGCCGGTGCCGCGCTCGGTCTGGCCGGCGCGGTGCTCCAGGCGCTCACCCGCAATCCACTGGCCGACCCCGGCCTGCTCGGCATCAACGCGGGCGCCTCCGCCGCCGTCGTCACCGCCATCACCTGCTTCGGTGTCACCGGTCTCACCGGCTATGTGTGGTTCGCCTTCCTCGGAGCGGCGACGGCCGGCGCGCTGGTGTGGTTCCTCGGCGGTGGCCGGGGCGCCACCCCGGTGCGGCTCGCTCTCGCCGGTACGGCGATCAGCGCCGCCCTCTACGGCTATCTGCAGGCGGCGATGATCCTGGACGACGCGGTGCTCGCCAAGATGCGCTTCTGGACGGTGGGTTCGCTGGCCTCGGCCGGCTACTCGACCATCGGCCAGGTGCTGCCGTTCCTCGCGGCCGGCATGGCCCTCGCGCTCGCGCTCGGCCGCCCGCTGAACGCCCTCGCGATGGGCGACGACACCGCCCGCGCCCTCGGCGTACACCTGGGCCGCACCCGTGCGCTCGCCATGCTGGCCGCCACCGTGCTGTGCGGTGCCGCGACCGCCGCCTGCGGACCCATCGCGTTCGTCGGCCTGATGGTCCCGCACGTCGTGCGCTCCTTCACCGGCCCCGACCTGCGCCGGATCCTGCCGTACGCCGCCGTTCTGTCGCCGGTGCTGCTGCTCGGCGCCGACGTCACCGGCCGGGTCGTGGCCCGCCCCTCGGAACTGCAGGTCGGCATCGTCACCGCGCTCGTCGGCGGCCCGGTCTTCCTCCTGCTCGTACGGCGGCGGAGGACGGCCCGGCTGTGAGTAACCGGAACAAGAACCGGGCCGTCCGCACCCCCGGCGGTCTGTCCCTGCGCCTGGACCTGCGGACCCTTACCGTCGTCGTGCTGCTGCTGGCCGCCGCCTGCGCGGCCGGGACAGCGCTGATCGGCACCGGCGACGCGAAGATTCCCGCAGCCGACGTGCTCAGGACTCTGACCGGTGACGGCAGCGCGTACCAGGACTTCGTCGTCAAGGAACTGCGGCTGCCGCGGGTGCTGGTCGGGCTGCTGGTCGGCGCCGCGCTCGGCCTCGGCGGTGCGCTGTTCCAGTCCGTCTCCCGCAACCCGCTCGGCAGCCCGGACGTGCTGGGCCTGTCCCAGGGCTCGACGGCCGGCGCGCTCGTCGTGATCGTGCTGCTGTCCGGCAGCGCCACGCAGGTCACCGTCGGTGCGCTGGTCGGCGGTCTGGTGACCGGGCTCGCGATCCATCTGCTCGCCTGGAGGCAGGGCGTACACGGATACCGGCTCGTCCTGGTCGGTATCGGTGTCTCCGCGATCGCCACCGCCGTCGACGGCTATCTGCTCACCAAGGCAGACCTGGTCGACGCGGCCCGCGCGGTCGTGTGGACGACCGGCTCGCTGGACGGCCGGGACTGGGACCAGGTCCTGCCGTTGCTCGCAGTGTGCGCCGTCCTCGTCCCGCTGGTCCTCGTCAACGCGCGCGGCCTGAGGATGCTGGAGATGGGCGACGACGTGGCAGGCGCCCTCGGGGTGCGCGTGCAGCGGGTCCGGTCGGTGCTGATGGTCTGCGCCGTGCTGCTCACCGCGGCCGCCACCGCGGCCGCCGGACCCGTCGGCTTCGTCGCACTGACCGCGCCGCAGCTCGCCCGCCGCCTGACCCGCTCGCCGGGCCCGAATCTGGTGCCCTCCCTGTGCATGGGTTCCGCCCTGCTGGTCGCCGCCGACTGGGCAGCACAGCGCGCCTTCGGCGCCGACCGGTTGCCCGTCGGCGTGGTCACCGGTGTCCTCGGCGGAGGCTATCTGCTGTGGCTGCTGGTCACCGAGCGCAGAGCGGGCCGGATATGAGCGGCACCCCCACGAAGACGACCGGGAGCACTGTGAACCGCCTGTCCGCCGAGAACGTCACCCTCGCCTACGACCAGCGCGTCATCGCCGAACAGCTGTCGGTGGAGATCCCCGACAACTCCTTCACGGTGATCGTCGGCCCGAACGCGTGCGGCAAGTCGACGCTGCTGCGGGCGCTGTCCCGGATGCTCAAGCCCAGCCGGGGCCGGGTCCTGCTCGACGGCCAGGTGATCCAGTCGATGCCCGCCAAGAAAGTCGCCCGCATCCTCGGCCTGCTGCCGCAGTCGTCCATCGCGCCCGACGGCATCACGGTCGCCGACCTCGTCGGCCGGGGCCGCTACCCGCATCAGGGCCTGCTGCGTCAGTGGTCGGAGGAGGACGAGCGGGTCGTACGGGAGTCCATGCGGCGGACCGGCGTCGCCGGATTGGCCGACCGGTACGTCGACGAGCTGTCCGGCGGGCAGCGGCAGCGGGTGTGGATCGCGATGGCGCTCGCCCAGCAGACCCCGCTGCTGCTCCTGGACGAGCCGACCACCTACCTGGACATCCAGCACCAGATCGACGTTCTCGACCTGTGCGCCGAACTGCACGAGACCCAGGGCCGCACCCTGGTCGCCGTGCTGCACGACCTCAACCACGCGGCCCGCTACGCCACCCACCTCATCGCCCTGCGCGGCGGCCGGGTCGTCGCCGAGGGTGCCCCGAACGACATCGTCACGGCCGAGCTGGTGGAGCAGGTGTTCGGGCTGCGGTGCCAGGTCGTCGACGACCCGGAGACCGGGACGCCCCTGGTGGTACCGGCGGCGCGCAGGACCAGGCAGGAGCGGCTCACAGGAGCTTCCTGAGCCGGAACAGGTCCAGCAGGTTCGCCTCCAGCCGTACCCGGCCCGAACCCCAGGCGGTCGCGAAGTTCAGCGCGCCGTCCACCAGCGCCACCAGGTCGTCCCCCGCCAGGGCCAGCCTGATCTGTGCCTTCTCCCGAGGCGGGCCGGGGTGGGTGTCGTCCACCTCGATCCGGCCGCCCGTCATCCGGCCGGCGAAGGACACGTCCAGGTCCGTGATGTGACAGCTCACCGAGCGGTCGAGCGCGGCGGCCGCGCGGGCGTCGCCCTCGGCGCCCTGCATGTTGTCCGAAAGCTTCCCCAGTGCGGCGCGGCACTCCTCGATCGTGGCCATCGCCCACGACGGTACCCCAGCGGTTCGCGGTAGCGTCGGGCCATGAGCGACTCGGTTCCGCAGACGGAGATCCCGCAGGATGCGGTGCAGGAGGCGGTGGAGGCACCGGAGACGGACCCCGCCGAGCCCGCCCCCCTGAAGGTCCCGCGCACCCCCACTGGCAACGTCGAGGTCGACGCCCAGCTGGAACGGCTCGCCGACGCCGACCACCTCGCCACCGATGGGCACATGGAGGTGTACGAGGATGTACACAGGGGGCTGCGCGACGCGCTCACCGCGCTCGACGCCCGCCCGGGACCTCCGGTGCCCACCCGTCACCCGACGGCTGCGCCCCAATGAGACCCTCCGGGGCACACCTTTTGATCGCCGTACGAAAGCAGGAGCTGAACCGAACGTGGCAGGAGTCGCACGCCGCCGTCTGGACGCGGAGCTGGTCCGCCGGAAGCTCGCGCGCTCGCGCGAGCACGCCAGCCAGCTGATCGCCGCCGGGCGGGTCACCGTCGGCAAGACCGTGGCGACCAAGCCGGCCACCCAGGTGGAGACCGCCGCGGCGATCGTGGTCCAGGCCGACGACAGCGACCCCGACTACGTCTCCCGCGGCGGACACAAGCTCGCCGGCGCTCTGGAGGTCTTCGTCCCGCAGGGGCTGCTGGTCGAGGGCCGGCGCGCGCTGGACGCCGGCGCGTCCACCGGAGGCTTCACCGATGTCCTGCTGCGCGCGGGCGCCGCCCACGTCGTCGCGGTCGACGTCGGCTACGGACAGCTCGCCTGGTCTCTCCGGAACGATGAACGCGTCACCGTCAAGGACCGTACGAACGTACGCGAGTTGACGCTCGAGGCGATCGATGGGGAACCTGTGGATCTTGTCGTGGGCGATCTGTCCTTCATTCCGCTCGGCCTGGTGCTGCCGGCCCTGAAGCGGTGCGTGAAGCCGGACGCCGACCTGGTGATGATGGTCAAGCCGCAGTTCGAGGTGGGCAAGGAGCGGCTGGGCAGCGGGGGTGTCGTACGGAGTCCGCAGTTGCGGGCGGAGGCCGTGCGGGCAGTGGCCGAGAGGGCGTGGGAGCTGGGGCTCGGGGTGCAGGCAGTCGCCGCCAGTCCGCTGCCCGGCCCCTCGGGGAACGTCGAGTACTTTCTCTGGCTGCGGGCGGGCGCACCCCAGGTGGACCCGTCCGACGTCGACCGTGCAGTGGCGGAGGGGCCGCGTTGACACAGAACCTGGCGCGTACTGTTTTCCTGCTCGCCCACACCGGGCGGCCCGCGGCGGTCCGCAGTGCGGAACTCGTCGTCAAGGGTCTGCTGCGGCATGGCATCGGGGTGCGGGTGCTGGAGGAGGAGGCGCACGACCTGCCGCTGCCGGACCAGGTGGCGCTGGTCAAGGAGGCCACCCCGCAGTGCCTCGACGGGTGCGAGCTGCTGATCGTGCTCGGCGGTGACGGGACGCTGCTGCGGGGCGCCGAGTTCGCCCGCGCGTCCGGGGTGCCGATGCTCGGCGTCAACCTCGGCCGGGTGGGGTTCCTCGCGGAGGCCGAACGCGACGACCTCGACCGGGTGGTCGACCGGGTGGTGGCACGGTCCTACGAGGTCGAGGAGCGGATGACCGTCGATGTCGTCGTGCACCGCAACGGGGACATCGTGCACACCGACTGGGCCCTGAACGAGGCGGCCGTGCAGAAGGCCGGTGCCGAGAAGCTGCTCGAAGTCGTGCTGGAGATCGACGGGCGGCCGGTGTCGGAGTTCGGGTGCGACGGGGTGATCCTCTCCACGCCCACCGGGTCCACGGCGTACGCCTTCTCCGCCGGCGGGCCGGTGGTGTGGCCCGAGGTGGAGGCGCTGCTGATGGTGCCGATCAGCGCGCACGCGCTGTTCGCCAAGCCGCTGGTCACCTCCCCTGACTCGGTGCTCGCGGTGGAGGTGCTGCCGCACATCCCCCCGGGCGTGCTGTGGTGCGACGGGCGGCGGACCGTCGAGCTCCCGCCGGGGGCGCGGGTGGAGGTGCGGCGAGGGGCCGTGCCGGTGCGGCTGGCCCGGCTGCACCATTCGTCGTTCACGGACCGGCTGGTGGCGAAGTTCGCGTTGCCGACCACGGGGTGGCGGGGAGCGCCTCACTAGAAAGAGCGGCCTGTGTGCACTCCCCGCCCCGGACCTCGTATGGTCTGTTCCGTGTTGGAGGAGATGCGGATACGGTCGCTCGGAGTCATCGACGACGCCGTCGTCGAGCTGTCGCCGGGGTTCACCGCCGTCACCGGCGAGACGGGTGCGGGCAAGACCATGGTGGTCACCAGCCTGGGGCTGCTGCTCGGCGGCCGGGCGGACCCGGCGCTCGTGCGGATCGGTGCCGACAAGGCGGTCGTGGAGGGGCGGGTCACCGTGCCCGCGGACGCCGCCGCCGTCGTACGCGCCGAGGAGGCGGGGGCCGAGCTGGACGACGGGGCCCTGCTGATCAGCCGTACCGTTTCCGCCGAGGGCCGCTCCCGGGCGCACCTCGGCGGGCGCAGCGTGCCCGTGGGTCTGCTCGCCGAGCTGGCCGACGACCTGGTGGCCGTGCACGGGCAGACCGACCAACAGGGGCTGCTGAAGCTGTCCCGGCAGCGGCAGGCGCTGGACCGGTACGCGGGCGACGCGGTCGCCGTGCCGCTCGCCAAGTACACCGAGGCCTACCGGCGGCTGCGGGCCGTCTCCGCCGAGCTGGGGGAGATCACCACGCGCGCGCGTGAGCGGGCGCAGGAGGCCGACATGCTGCGGTACGGCCTGGAGGAGATCGCCGCCGTCGAGCCGCGCGCCGGAGAGGACGTCGAGCTGGCCGAGGAGGCCGAGCGGCTGGGGCACGCGGAGGCGCTGTCGTCCGCCGCGACGGCCGCCCACGCCGCTCTGGCGGGCAATCCGGAGGACCCCGAGGGGATCGACGCCTCGACCCTCGTCGCGGGCGCCCACCGGGCCCTGGAGGCCGTCAGGTCCCACGACCCGGCGCTCGCCTCGCTCGCCGACCGGATCGGGGAGATCGGGATCCTGCTCGGTGACGTGGCCGGTGAGCTGGCCGGGTACGCCGACGATCTGGACGCCGACCCGCTGCGGCTGGCCGCCGTGGAGGAGCGGCGGGCCGCGCTGACCGCGCTGACCCGCAAGTACGGCGAGGACGTGAACACCGTCCTCGCCTGGGCCGAGCAGAGCGCCGCGCGCCTGACCGAGCTGGACGGCGACGACGACCGGATCGCCGAGCTGACCGCCGAGCGGGACGCGCTCCGCGCCGAACTGGGCGGACTGGCACAGGCGCTGTCGGACGCGCGGACGGAGGCCGCCGAGCGGTTCGCCGCCGCCGTGACCGCCGAGCTGGCCTCGCTGGCCATGCCGCACGCGCGCGTGTCCTTCGACATCCGGCAGGCCGAGGACCCCGAGGGCGTCGAGGTCGGCGGCCGTACGGTCGCGTACGGGCCGTCGGGCGTGGACGAGGTCGAGCTGCTGCTCGCCCCGCACCCGGGCGCCCCGCCGCGGCCCATCGCCAAGGGGGCGTCCGGCGGCGAGCTGTCCCGCGTCATGCTCGCCGTGGAGGTCGTGTTCGCGGGCACCGACCCCGTGCCGACGTACCTCTTCGACGAGGTCGACGCCGGCGTCGGCGGCAAGGCGGCGGTCGAGATCGGCCGGCGCCTGGCGAAGCTCGCCAGGACCGCGCAGGTCGTCGTGGTGACCCACCTGCCCCAGGTGGCTGCCTTCGCCGACCGCCAGCTGCTGGTGGAGAAGACCGACGACGGCTCGGTCACCCGCTCCGGCGTGAAGGTACTGGAGGGCGAGGAACGCATCCGCGAACTGTCCCGCATGCTGGCGGGCCAGGAGGACTCGGAGACGGCCCGCGCCCATGCGGAGGAACTGCTGGCCACGGCCCGGGCGGACCTGTAGGCGGGGTTCGGTTTCCAAGGTGGCGGGATGACCGTCGAGGATGGCCGCCGAGTGCGATTCCCGCTCCTTCCTGCTGCCCGCCGCGCCCACCCGGGCCGGCCTCGCTCTGCTGCGGGGCGACCCGTGTCCGCAGGCCGGTCCCGGCGTGCCCGTCGCCGCGGGGCTGCGGGGTGTACGACGATGCCGCCGGGCACCACCGGTGTGGTTTCCGGGCCCATCTGCGGGCGCTCCGGGGAGGTGAAGTCACCAGCGGGGCCGTGGAGTCGACCGGGAGCTCGGCTGTCGGACCGGTTGCGGGGGTGCTGCTGAAGGAGCGCCCCCGCGACGGGCTACCCGCCGGGATCGTCATCGCGGGTACCACGCACTTCGTGCACCTGGTGGACGTACGCCCCGGCCCGGCCGCCGGCGCGGTGCTCGCGCTCGGGGGGCCGGGGCTGCTGCGGAAGGGGGGTCCCGTCGGGGGAGCGCGCGATGATCGGGGCCAAGGGGGCGCACGCGCCCGAAGCCGCGCTGGGGGCGGCCGTCGTGGCGGCCAACCGGCGCGCGGGGCTGCTCGCGCACGCCGTCGCCGTCGTGGCCGCCGCCGTGCAGGGGGACCGGGTGAGCGACCGGGCGCGAGCGGTAAGCGTCTGACCTCGCCGTATGCGCCTGCGCTGCGCTCATCCACGGCCGGACTTCATTCACCCGTGTGAGTGACGTGCTCCGGCGCATTGCCCCCGGGCCGCCGCACTGTGCGCCTTCCGGATTTCCCTGAACGGCCCTGTCTCCTGGCATGCTTGAAGGGCATGCGGTCCGCGCCGGAGGCGCGCGGTGTACGTCCTTCCGCCCCTCTGAGCCCGCTACCTTCTGTACGTTTCCTCGTGACCCCGCCCACGCCGAACCAGGAGTCCCGGCCTCGTGAGCCCCCTGAGCAGCAGCGCACCGCACGGCCAGCAGCCGCTGCGCACCGTGCAGGTGCTGGGCGGAGGCAACGCCGGCAGCAGCGCGCATGTGCGCTCGCTGGCCGAGGGGCTCGTGGCGAGGGGTGTGCGGGTCACGGTGTGCGCCCCGGTCGAGGCCGACCAGGCCTACGATTTCACCGGCGTCGGTGCCGAGCACGTGCACGTGCCGCGCAGCAGCGACCCCGTCGCGGTGGCCGCGCTGCGGACGGCCTGCGCCAACGCCGACCTGGTGCACGCGCACGGGCTGCACGCCTCCTTCCGGACCGTCCTCGCGCTCAGCGGCCGGCCCACCCCCCTGGTGGTCACCTGGCACAACCGGGCATGGGCCGAGGGCCCGCGGGCGCATCTGCTCAGGGTGCTGGAGCGGCGGGTGGTGCGGACGGCGGCCGTCGTCCTCGGCACCAGCCCCGACCTGGTGGACCGGGCCCGCAACACCGGTGCCCGGGACGCCCGGCTCGGTGCCGTCGGCCTGCCGGGGCAGCGGCGGCCCGTCGCCCTGGACGATCCCGACCGGCTGCGCCCCAAGGTCCTGGCCGAACTCGGCGCCACCGGACGCCCGTTGCTGCTCGCGGTCGGCTCCCTCGACCGGCACCGCGGCTATGGCGTCCTGCTCGACGCGGCCCGTGCCTGGCGGGACCTGGACCCCGTGCCGCTGGTCGTCATCGCCGGAGAGGGGCCGCTGCGGCCGGTGTTGCAGCGGCGCATCGAGGACGAGGACCTGCCGGTGCGGCTCGTCGGACACCGCGAGGACGTCCCCGATCTGCTCGCCGCCGCCGACCTGGCGCTGCTGACCAGCAGGTGGGAGTCGCGGTCCGTACTCGCCCAGGAGGCGCTGTACGCGCGCGTGCCGCTCGTCGCGACCAAGGTCGGCGGCATCCCCGACCTCGTCGGCGACGCGGCCGAACTCGTCCCGTACGACGATCCGGAGGCGCTCGCGTCCGCCGTCGTGCGGCTCCTCGCGGACCCGGAGCGCCGGGAGGAGCTGGCCGAGGCGGGCGTCCGGCAGGCCGGCACCTGGCCGACCGAGGACGAGACGGTGGCCCAGGTACTCAGCGTCTACGACGAGTTGACCATGCCGACACCGCTGGTCTAGGGCGTGTTTCGAAAGTAGCGTCGTCCGCCCGGAGGGCGGGGTCCGCGGCGTCTGGTGCGGTGCGTCGCAAGGCGGAGGGTCGTCCCCGTACCGGGCGTACGTGGACGATCCCGACAACGCGGCGAGGTGCCGTGCCAGGCGTCGCGGACCAGACGGGCCTTTCGAAACACGCCCTAGTGCCCGGCAGGCGACGTTCGCCCGTCAGGGAGCGGCGTCCGGTGCGTGCCGTAGGCGTGCCGGCCGGAAGCTCTCGTACCGGACGTACCCGGGCTTTCGGTCGGTGCGGCGAGAGTGCGTGCCGGGCGTCGCGACGGGGCGAACGTCGCCTGTTGGGGCACTGGGGGTTTGGTTCGGATCAGGTCGGACGGGTCGCGGCGTCCGGTGCGGTGCGTCGCAAGGCGGAGGATCACCCGCGCACTGGGCGTACTCGGGTGGCCCGACAACGCGGCGAGGCGCCGTGCCGGGCGTCGCGGACCCGGGCTGATCCAAACGAGACCCCCAGGTGTGCTGTCCGACACTTCGCGTCGTCGCCCGAGGAGCGGACCCGGTGTCAGGCGCGTGTCCCGGGGGCCCCGGCCGGAGGCTGGGGGGAGTGCCGGTCCCAGGCCCTCGCGGGGACGCTCGGGTCTGGGACCGGTTCGCGGCGAGTGCGGGCGGCTCCCGCGCCGTCGTGGCAGTGGGTGAGCGTGCACGGCGTCGCGCGGCTGGGGGCACCTGCCGGCCGAGGGAACGGGGGGAGGGAATCGCCGGACAGGCCCCCGGCCCCTAGGGCACGTGCCGACGGGCGCGGAGGGCGAGGCTCAGCGCGAGGACGGTCTGCGGGTCGTCGAGGTCGGTGCCCAGCAACTCACCGATGCGGGCGAGCCGGTTGTAGAGGGTCTGCCGGTTCAGGTGCAGCTCGCGGGCCGTCTCCGCCTTGCGTCCCGCGTGCGCCAGATAGGTCTGCAGGGTCGGCAGCAGCGGCGGCTTGGAACGGTTGTCGTGGTCGCGCAGCGGGCCGATCGCGCGGTCCACGAACGCGGCGAGGTCCGGGTGGTCGCGCAGTCGCCACAGCAGCAGGTCGATGTCGAGGCGGCGGGCGTCGTACCAGGGCCGGTCGGTCAGGCCCTGCGCGGCCGTCGCCGTCTCCGCCGCGTGCCTGAGCCCGGCCGACGCGGCCGCCCAGCCGCCCGCCACGCCGACCACCACGACCGGCGGTGGCGAGCCCGGCCGGCGCATCCCGGCACGCTCCACGCCCGCGCGCAGCGCCGCCGCCACCCGGTCGGCGACGGCCGAGCGCTCCGACTCCGAGCGCAGGCCCAGCAGCACCAGAACCCGGCCCTCCACCGGGCGCACGCCCAGCAGTACCGGCACCCCGACCGCGGCCAGTTCCTCCGACACGGCCCGGGCGAGCACCGCCCAACCCCCGCCGGGGGAGAGACTGTCGCCGATCCGCATCACCACCGGCAGCAGCGGGCTGTCGCCGGGCTTGAAGCCGAGGACCCGGGCCTGCGCCGGGGCGTCCTCCGCGGTGATCCGGCCCTCGGCGAGGTCGGTGAGGAAGTCGCCGCGCCCGCGGGCCGCCAGCTCCTCCTCCTGCCGGGCCTGCATCAGCACCACGGCCAGGATGCCCGCGGCCCGTTCGGCGGCGAGCCGGTGCACGGGGGCCAGCGGGGCGCGCACCGGCAGCAGGACCAGGCGGGCGCGCACGGAACCGGCCGTACCGGGGCCGCCGCCGGGCACGTCCACCAGCACCGAGCCGGCGGGCGGCGGGACGTCCTTGTGCGGCCCGCGCAGCCCTTCCCACACCTGGAGCGGGTCCGCGCCCTCGGGCCCCTCCCCGGCGGCGTACAGCAGGCGGCCGTCGGCCGTCTCCAGGAACACCGGGTTTCCGCTGAAACCGGCCAGGATGCCCAGCACCTGCGGCACCCCGCCACCGCCCAGCAGTGCCTCGGTACAGCGCCGGTGCACCTCCTCGGCCCGCTGGAGGAGGGCGTAGTGGCCGTTGACGATCTCCGTGTGGATCTCCTCGGTGACCGTCACGAACGGCACCTCGCGGTGGAGCTGGACCAGCGGCAGCCCGGCGGCGCGGGCGGTGTCCACCAGAGCGGCCGGAAGCCGGGTGAAGCGCGGGCCGAGCTCCACCACCAGCGCGGCGATCCCGCGCTCGGCGAGGGTGCGCACGAACGCCCGCTGCTCGGCAGGGCGGGTGCCGAGGCCGTAGCCGGTGGTGAGCAGCAGCTCGCCGCCCTTGAGCAGCGAGGCGATGTTCGGCACTTCGCCCGCGTGCACCCAGCGCACCGTGCGTCCCAGCCGGTCGGCGCCCGCCAGGATCTCCGGCAGCCCGCTGCGCAGCCCGGGCAGCTCCAGCGCCCGCTGAACGGTGATCCCGGCGCCCTGGGTGTCGGGTCGGTTGTCCGTACGGCTGTCCATGCAGCGGACGCTACCTGCGCCGACGCCCGGAGAACATCTTCCGGCTACACCGGTTCGACGGTGTGGTTGAACCGGAAGACGTTGTCCGGGTCCCAGCGCCGCTTCACCTTCTCCAGCCGCAGCAGGTTCCCGGCGCCCAGGCCCGCCCGGACCCGCTCGGGACCCTCGTCGCCGACGAACTCCAGGCAGACGTCCCCGGTGCTCCAGGGCCGCGCCTCGGCGCACGCCTCCCGCACCCAGGCCGTCTCCCGCTCGTCGTCCGCCGGGTCCGCCCAGCAGGCGAAGGGGTGCATGATCCAGGACGCGTCCCGGTACGGCACCGGGTACCCGCGGGGTCCGGAGGCGACGGCGCCGCCCAGCGGGAAGACGGCGAGCCGGCTGCCGGGCGTGGCGGGCATGCGCTGCGCGCGGGCGTGGCAGAGATCCACCAGCTCGTCGGGCAGGTCGCCCAGGCACTCGGCCGACCCGTCGTACCGCAGGCCGGGAGGCGGGTCCAGCACGCACTGCACGTCCGCGTACGGCAGGGTGCCGACGATCTCCGTCTCGTGCGGCAGCGCCAGCAGCGGCTCGGCGAGCTTGCGCAGACCGGGCTCGCCGCCGACGTACGTCAGCAGGGCAGCGCACCGCAGGCCCGGCCCCGCGGGCGGACCGGTCAGGTACAGCACGGCGCCGCCCACCTCGTCGGGCCCGGTGCGGATGACCTCGCGGAAGGCGCGGACCAGCTCTGGGCCGGACTCCGGCAGGCACTGCAGCAGCGCCACCGAGAACTCCGGCAGTTCGCGCAGCTCCAGGGTGAGCGCCGTCGCCACGCCGAAGTTGCCGTCGCCGCCGTGCAGCGCCCAGAACAGCTCCGGGTTCTCGTCGGGGTTCGCGTGCACCCGCTCGGCGTCGGCGGTCACCAACTCGACACCCAGCAGGTTGTCCACGGCCAGGCCGAAGGCGCGGTCCAGCCAGCCGGTGCCGCCGCCGAGCACATGGCCTGCGACGCCGCAGGTGGAGACCCGGCCACCTGTGGTGGCCAGCGCGTACGGCCGGGTCGCCCGGTCCAGGTCGCTCGTCGTGGCCCCGCCCTCCACCCGGACCGCCTCGGCCGCCGGGTCGACGCTCACCCCGCGCATCCGGCGCAGATCCACCATGAGCGCGCCGTCCACCCGGGCCCCCGCCAGGCCGTGCCCGCCGCCGCGCACGGCGACGCGCAGGTCCAGCTCGCGTGCGAAGCGGACGGCCCGGACGACGTCGGCAGCGTTCGCGCACCGGGCGATCACGGCCGGGCGCCGGTCGATCCTCGCGTGGCACCCGCCCCGGGCTTCGTCGTAGGCCGGATCCCCAGGGGCGAGCACCTCGCCGGCCAGATCCTCGCGGAGTGCGGCGAGGGCCGTGTGCGCCTTGGAACGGGCAGCCATGGCAGCCCCCCTTCGAACAGGGTCTGCCTCCAGCCTAGAGGGCCTGTCCGAGCGTTCGCGTCGTTGCCCGAAGGGCGGCAGCGCGGCGTCAGGTGCGTGCTCTCGGCGTGCCGCCCCCAGGCCCTCGTGGACGTACTCGGGTCCGGGGCCGGTGCGGCGAGTGGGGGGCACCTCCCACGCCGCCCAGGCAGTGGGGGAGCGTGCACGGCGCCGCGCGGCAGACGGGAATGGTCGGACTGGCCCTCCAGGCGCACGGCTCAGCCGCCGTACGCCCCCGACGCCGTCAGCCGCAGCGCCGTGTCGATCAGGGGCACGTGGCTGAACGCCTGCGGGAAGTTGCCGACCTGCCGCTGGCGCTGCGGGTCCCACTCCTCGGCGAGCAGGCCGAGGTCGTTGCGCAGGGCGAGCAGCTTTTCGAAGAGCTTCCTCGCCTCGTCGACGCGGCCGATCATCGCCAGGTCGTCGGCCATCCAGAACGAGCAGGCCAGGAAGGCGCCCTCGTCGCCGGGCAGTCCGTCGACACCCGCGTGGGCGCCCTCCGTGGGGTAGCGCAGGATGAACCCGTCGGTGGTGGACAGCTCGCGCTGGATCGCCTCGATGGTGCCGATCACCCGCTTGTCGTCCGGTGGCAGGAAGCCCATCTGCGGAATCAGCAGCAGCGAGGCGTCGAGCTCCTGGGAGCCGTAGGACTGGGTGAAGGTGTTGCGCTCCTTGTCGTAGCCCTTCTCGCACACGTCCCGGTGGATGTCGTCGCGCAGCTCCTTCCAGCGCTCCAGCGGGCCGTCCGCGTCACCGGACTCGATCAGCTTGATGGTGCGGTCCACCGCGACCCAGGCCATGACCTTGGAATGCACGAAGTGCCGGCGCGGGCCGCGCACCTCCCAGATGCCCTCGTCCGGCTCCTGCCAGTGGTCCTCCAGGTAGCGGATCAGCTTCAGCTGGAGCAGGGCGGCGTAGTCGTTGCGGGCCAGGCCCGTCATGTGCGCCAGGTGCAGAGCCTCGGTGACCTCGCCGTACACGTCCAGCTGAAGCTGGTGCGCGGCGCCGTTGCCCACCCGGACCGGGGCGGAGTTCTCGTAGCCGGGCAGCCAGTCCAGCTCGGCCTCGCCCAGTTCCCGCTCGCCGGCGATGCCGTACATGATCTGCAGGTTGTCCGGATCGCCGGCGACCGCGCGCAGCAGCCACTCGCGCCAGGCGCGCGCCTCCTCGCGGTAGCCGGTGCGCAGCAGCGACGACAGGGTGATCGCGGCGTCGCGGAGCCAGGTGTAGCGGTAGTCCCAGTTGCGCACGCCGCCGATGTCCTCGGGCAGGGATGTCGTCGGCGCGGCGACGATGCCGCCCGTGGGGGCGTACGTCAGGGCCTTCAGGGTGATCAGGGAGCGGACCACCGCCTCGCGGTACGGCCCGTGGTACGTGCAGTGCTCGACCCACTCGCGCCAGAATTCCTCCGTCGCCTCGAGCGAGGCCTCCGGCTCCGGCAGCGGCGGGGGCTCCTTGTGCGAGGGCTCCCACGAGATGGTGAACGCGATCCGGTCACCGGGAGCGACCGTGAAGTCGGCGTACGTGGTCAGCGACTTCCCGTAGGTCTCGGCCTCCGTGTCGAACCACACCGAGTCCGGCCCGGCGACCGCCACCGTACGGCCGCCGTGCTTGTGCACCCAGGGGATGACGCGGCCGTAGGAGAACCGCATCCGCAGCGCCGAACGCATCGGCACCCGGCCGGTGACGCCCTCCACGATCCGGATCAGCTGCGGGGCACCGTCACGCGGGGGCATGAAATCCGTCACCCGGACCGTGCCGCGCGGGGTGTCCCACTCCGACTCCAGGATCAGCGAGTCGCCGCGGTAGCTCCGCCGGGCGGCCGTGGGCGGCGGCGCGTCGGCCGCGTGGGCCGGGCCGAGCCGCCAGAAGCCGTGCTCCTCGGTGCCCAGCAGGCCGGCGAAGATGGCATGCGAGTCGAAGCGGGGCAGGCACAGCCAGTCCACCGTGCCGTCCCGGCAGACCAGTGCGGCGGTCTGCATGTCTCCGATGAGTGCGTAGTCTTCGATGCGCCCGGCCACGTGCAACTCCAGTCGAACGGCCACGTCACCCCCGCGCAGGGGGCTGTCGCTAGTGCGGTCAAGGGGTCGTTTGTTGTGCTCGTTGAGCGGTGAAGCAAAGCAGCCCGCCGAGCCCTGAGGCAACACGACAGTCTTAGCTCAACGAACTGCCGCGCTCTCGTTGTTCCGGGTGGTACGGGCGGGGGTGTGCCGTCGTTCCGGCCGGGCTCGGCAGCGAGTGTCCGAGCAGGATACGACGCACGTAGATGATCTGCGTGCCGCTCGGGGCAACCCATGTGGGCCGAACGGGTGAGCAGCGGGTGATGGCCATGTGACCTGCGTGTGTCTGCCGTGCCATGTGTGACAGGGGGGCCTGGATCCGGGTGCGCTCGGGCCGTCGCCGGGGCGCCCCGTGCCCGGCCGGGTGCGGAGCGTTGCCGGGAGCCATCGCGGCCGGGCGCTGATACCCTGGTAGCCCGTGGACCGGTGGGCCCGAAACCCCCGAACCGCAGCGACGGCACCCCCGGACTCGTCCGGACCGGAGGCCGTACCGCACGACAGACCGCGACCACGGGAGCCCCCTCTTGGCCATGCCGCCGAAATCTACGACGACCAAGCACATCTTCGTCACCGGGGGTGTCGCCTCCTCGCTCGGCAAGGGCCTCACCGCCTCCAGTCTGGGCATGCTGCTCAAGGCCCGCGGCCTGCGCGTCGTGATGCAGAAGCTCGACCCGTACCTGAACGTGGACCCGGGCACGATGAACCCCTTCCAGCACGGTGAGGTGTTCGTCACCAACGACGGCGCCGAGACCGACCTGGACATCGGACACTACGAGCGCTTCCTCGACCGCGACCTGGACGGCACCGCCAACGTCACTACAGGCCAGGTGTACTCCACGGTGATCGCCAAGGAGCGGCGCGGCGAGTACCTGGGCGACACCGTGCAGGTCATCCCGCACATCACCAACGAGATCAAGCACCGCATCCGGCGCATGGCCACCGACGAGGTGGACGTCGTCATCACCGAGGTCGGCGGCACCGTCGGCGACATCGAGTCGCTCCCGTTCCTGGAGACCGTCCGTCAGGTCCGCCACGAGGTCGGCCGGGACAACGTCTTCGTCGTGCACATCTCGCTGCTGCCGTACATCGGCCCCTCGGGCGAGCTGAAGACCAAGCCGACCCAGCACTCCGTCGCCGCGCTGCGCAACATCGGTATCCAGCCCGACGCGATCGTGCTGCGCTGCGACCGCGAGGTCCCGACCGCCATCAAGCGCAAGATCTCCCTGATGTGCGACGTCGACGAGGCCGCCGTGGTCGCCTGCCCGGACGCCCGCTCGATCTACGACATCCCGAAGGTCGTGCACTCCGAGGGCCTGGACGCCTACGTCGTGCGCAAGCTCGACCTGCCGTTCCGCGACGTCGACTGGACCACCTGGGACGACCTGCTGGACCGCGTCCACAACCCGGAGCACGAGATCACCCTCGCGCTGGTCGGCAAGTACATCGACCTGCCCGACGCCTATCTGTCGGTCACCGAGGCGCTGCGCGCTGGCGGCTTCGCCAACCGCGCCCGCGTGAAGATCAAGTGGGTCACCTCGGACGACTGCAAGACCCCGGCCGGCGCCAGGGCACAGCTGTCCGACGTCGACGGCATCTGCATCCCCGGCGGCTTCGGCGACCGCGGTGTGCTCGGCAAGGTCGGCGCGATCAAGTACGCCCGCGAGAACAAGGTCCCGCTGCTCGGCCTCTGCCTCGGCCTGCAGTGCATCGTGATCGAGGCCGCCCGCAACCTGGCCGACATCCCGGACGCCAACTCCACCGAGTTCGACCCGGCCACCGCCCACCCGGTCATCTCCACCATGGCCGAACAGCTGGACATCGTCGCCGGCGAGGGCGACATGGGCGGCACCATGCGCCTCGGCATGTACCCGGCGAAGCTCGCCGAGGGCTCGATCGTGCGCGAGGTGTACGACGGCAAGGAGTACGTCGAGGAGCGGCACCGCCACCGCTACGAGGTCAACAACGCCTACCGCGCGGAGCTGGAGAAGAAGGCGGGCATCCTGTTCTCCGGGACGTCGCCCGACGGCAAGCTCGTCGAGTACGTGGAGTACCCGCGCGACGTGCATCCCTACCTGGTCGCCACGCAGGCGCACCCCGAGCTGCGCTCGCGGCCGACGCGTCCGCACCCGCTGTTCGCCGGCCTGGTGAAGGCGGCCGTCGAGCGGAAGATCTCGAAGTAGCACAACAGTTGTACGGTGGCCGGGGCGCTCGGGTTCACAACGATCGCGCCCCGGCCGCTTCGCGCACGTGTGGAAGGACAGGGCATGACGATCAAGGACACCCCCGAGGAGTGGGAGATCCGGGCGACGGAGACCCCCTTCGTGGGCAACAAGACCTCCGTCCGCACGGACGACGTGGTCATGCCCGACGGGTCGGTGGCCCGCCGCGACTACCAGGTCCATCCCGGTTCGGTCGCCGTCCTCGCCCTGGACGAGGAGGAGCGGGTGCTGCTGATCAACCAGTACCGCCACCCGGTGCGGCACAAGCTGTGGGAGATCCCGGCCGGCCTGCTCGACGTGCCCGGCGAGAACCCGTTGCACGCCGCCCAGCGGGAGCTGTACGAGGAGGCGCACGTCAAGGCCGAGGACTGGCGGGTGCTGACCGACGTGTACACCACGCCCGGCGGCTGCGACGAGGCGGTGCGGGTCTTCCTCGCCCGCGACCTGTCCGAGGTCGAGGGGGAGCGGTTCGAGGCGGAGCACGAGGAGACCGACATGGAGCACGCGCGCGTGCCGGTCGAGGAGCTGGTGCGCCGGGTGCTGGCCGGTGACCTGCACAACAACTGCCTGGTCGTCGGTGTGCTGTCCCTGGTGGTCGCCCGCGCCGGCGACGGCCTCGACGCGCTCCGCCCGGCCGACGCCCCGTGGCCGGCCCGGCCCTTCCGGTCCTGAGCCGCGACCGTTCGGCCCACTGGTGTGACGATCGCCTGATCCGATCAGGGGACGTTTCCGCCGCGCCCGTCACGGCACGTAGCAGAGCGTCAACTAGGCTCTGAGGGGCTCGTCCCGGAAGATCCGGCGGGCTTGCGTGAGGTGGGACGGGAGCGTGGCCCGTGACGGATCAGGCGGTGGACGCAGGCGGCGTACGACTCTCGGCGCAGGGCGGCACGCAAGACCACTTCCTGGGCCGCGTACGGGAGTTGAAGGAACTGCGCGTCGACATCGAGCGCGCCGGGCTCGACACCCTCTCCGGCCGCAAGGCGCCACGCGCGCGCGTGCTGCTGATCGCGGGCCGCCCCGGCTCCGGCCGCACCGCCCTCGCCGAGGAACTCGTACGTCAGGTCGCGTACCGTTACCCCGACGGGGTGCTCAGGGCCCGGCTCAGCGAGCCCGACGGCACTCCCGTCCCCGTCGGGCGCGCCGCCCGCGACCTGCTCACCGCGCTGGAGCTGCCGGCTCCCGCCGGAGCCGCCGAGGACGAGCTGACCGAGGCGCTGCGCACCGCCCTCGCCGGCCGGCGCACCCTGCTGCTCCTCGACGACGCGGCCGGCGCCGAGCAGGTGGACGCGCTGCTCCCCGAGGCCCCGGACTGCCTGGTGGTGGCCGTCTCCTCGGGCCCGCTCACCGGCATCGCCGACGTCCGCCCCTGCACCCTGGGCGGCCTGGACACCAAGTCCGCGGTGGACCTCCTCATCCGCTACGCGGGCAGCGTCCGTATCACCGTCGACCCGAGGTCCGCGGAGAGCCTGGTCGAGGCCTGCCAGGGCCATCCCGCCGCTCTCGTGCTGGCCGGCGGCTGGCTCGCCGCCCGGCCCCAGGCCGCCGTCTCCGACCTCGCCAAACGGCTGCACACCGACGACGGCACGGACGGCACCCCGCTGGCCCGCGTCCTCCGGCACGTCCACGCCGACCTGCCGGCCCCGGCCGCCCGGACCCTGCGTCTGCTCTGCCTCGCCCCGGCAGGCCGCGTCGACCCGCACACCGCCTCCGCCCTCGCCGGCTGCTCGGTCGAGGCCGCCCGCGCCGCCCTGGACGACTTCGTCGCCCTGGGACTGCTGCGCGCGGCGCACTCCGTGCTGCCCCAGTACGAGGTCCCCGGCTGTCTGCACCCGCTGCTGCGCGCCCGTGCCGAGGCCCAGGAGCGGCCCGCGGAGCTGCAGCTGGCCCGCGCCCGGATGCTGGAGCGCACGGTACGGCTGCTGCAGGCCTGCCGGGCGATCACCGAGACGGACAGCCCGCAGGCCAGGGAGAAGCTCAACGCGATGCCCCGCGAGGTGCGCTTCCCGACTCCGAGGGCCGCCGCCGACTGGCTGCGCGTCCGGCGCCCCGCGCTGCTGGCGTCCGCGCGGCTCGCGGTGGCCGACGGAGAGCTGGACAACCTCGCAAGGCGGCTGATGTCCCAGCTGGTCAGGGCCATGGTGGCGCACGAGGGCACCCAGGGGGCGGCCGCCGACCTGTACGAGGTGCACGGCCTCGTCCTCGACGTCGCCGAGCGGCAGGGGCTGGCCCGGGAGCAGGCGGCGGCCCTGCTGAACCTGGGCGACGTGGACGCGCGGGCCGGTCGGACCCGGGAGGCGCTGGCACGCTATCGGTCGGCTCTGGACGCCGGGCGCAGAGCGAACGACCCGTACGCGACCGGCCGCGCGATGGAATCCGTAGGCGGCGCCCACCAGGAGCTGGGCGACCACGACCGGGCCGCCGACTGGTTCGGCCGGGCGCTGGCCGAGCGGCTGGCCCGCGACGAGCACGAGCCGGCCGCCCGGCTGTACGGCCGCATCGCCGCCGCCCACACCTGCGCCGGCCGCTACGGCGAGGCCCTGAGGAACTGGCGGGCCGCCGTCGCCGGCTACCGCAGGGGCGGCGATCTCGCCGCCCACGCACGGGCGTTGAGCGAGCTGGCCCGGGTGCAGGAGTACACGGGACGGTTCGAGGAGTCGCTGCGCACCAGCCGCGAGGCGGTGGAGTGGGCGCGGCGCGCCGACGACCTGCGGCTGCAGGCCGCGCTGCAGCTCCGGCTCGCCGACACCCTCGAGCACCTCGGCGACGCCGCCGCCGCTCGTCTGCACCGCGTGGCGGCCGAGCGGATGCTGGACGGGGACCGTCAGGGGGCCCGGGAGGCTCCGGAGGACGACACAAGGGTGGAACAGGCCATGGAAGCCTGCGAAATCCGTAGCGCACCCAGCAGAGATTGATGCAATGAAAGGCTAGACAGCCGGAACACCTTCATTAAACTGGCTCTGCCGCGCGTTCTCCTGCGGTGTCTCCCGGTATGCCCCCGCATGTCTGGGTACGTCTGTAAAGCACCCCCATACCCTCTGAGCCAAGGACCGTGATCGACGTGAAGGTCGGCATCCCCCGCGAGGTCAAGAACAACGAGTTCCGGGTGGCCATCACCCCCGCCGGTGTGCACGAGCTGGTGCGCAACGGGCACCAGGTCGTCGTCGAGCGGGGCGCCGGCCTCGGTTCCTCGATCACGGACGAGGAGTACGTCTCCGCCGGTGCCGCCATCCTCGACACCGCCGACGAGGTGTGGGCCGCCGCCGACCTGCTGCTGAAGGTCAAGGAGCCCATCGAGCAGGAGTACCACCGCCTCCGCAAGGACCAGATCCTCTTCACCTACCTGCACCTGGCCGCCTCCAAGGAGTGCACGGACGCGCTCATCGAGTCCGGCACCACCGCCATCGCCTACGAGACCGTCGAGCTGCCGGGCCGCTCGCTGCCGCTGCTCGCCCCGATGTCCGAGGTCGCGGGCCGCCTCGCCCCGCAGGTCGGCGCCTACCACCTGATGCGCGCGGCCGGCGGGCGCGGTGTGCTGCCCGGCGGCGTCCCCGGCGTGACCCCGGCCAAGGCCGTCGTCATCGGCGGCGGCGTCTCCGGCTGGAACGCCACCCAGGTCGCCGTGGGCATGGGCTTCGAGGTGACGCTGCTCGACCGCGACATCAACAAGCTGCGCGAGGCCGACCGGATCTTCGGCACGAAGGTCAAGGCGATCATGTCCAACTCCTTCGAGCTGGAGAAGGCCGTCCTCGAGGCCGACCTGGTCATCGGCGCGGTCCTCATCCCCGGCGCCAAGGCCCCGAAGCTGGTCACCAACGAGCTGGTGGCCCGCATGAAGCCCGGAAGTGTCCTTGTCGACATCGCGATCGACCAGGGCGGCTGCTTCGAGGACTCCCACCCGACCACGCACGCCGAGCCGACCTTCCAGGTCCACAACTCGGTCTTCTACTGCGTCGCCAACATGCCCGGCGCGGTGCCCAACACCTCCACCAACGCCCTCACCAACGCGACCCTGCCGTACATCGTCTCCCTCGCCAACAACGGCTGGGTGGAGGCGCTGCGCCGCGACCCCGCGCTCGCCAAGGGCCTGAACACCCATGACGGAAAGGTCGTTTACAAGGAGGTCGCCGAGGCGCACGGCCTGGAGCACGTGGAGCTGGAGACCCTGCTCGGCTGATCCTCCGGCCTGCCGAGCCGCTAAGTCACCAGGGCGTGAAAGGCGATTCGTCAACACAGCTGGTCAACAGTGCGCACCCGGCCGGACCTTGCCCGACAAGGTCCGGCCGGGTGTGTGTATGGTCACTTTGCGACGCTCGGTCAACTCGCCTCGAACGTAACCCTTCGACCGATTCGCACACCGGTGAAACCTGCTGTGCGACGGCCGTACGCCCTTGACAGCGAGATGTTTCATTGCCGACACATCCTGCCGGGTCCGGCGGATTGTGTTGCTGCGAACCGCCGACACGCCATAGAGTCGCCAACCGTCGGCATGGTGCCACGCTGACCTTGTCTAGAAGTTTCCTGGTCACCAAGGAGGTAAGACGACTTGTGAATGAGTCGACATTTTCTCCCGGGGGTGGTCAACCAGGAATGCCTGCACGGGGCCGGGGCCCCGCGGGATTCGAGGCTGTCGGCTCCGTAGCTGTGCGTACCTTCGCAGCCCACCAGAGTCCGGGACCGCAGACCGCCCGGACAGCACACCAGAGCATGGATGGCCATCACGTGAACGCCATGGCCGGCGACGGAAGTGGCGCGCCCCACAACCACTTCGCCGACTACGACGAACTGCCCGAGGGGCACTTCTACGACCCCGACGCCGAGTACGAGCCCGATCCGGAGTACGCGGCCACGCTCGCGCCCGACGCGGCCCGCCAGCGCCGTGAGCGCGTCGGTCCGACCGGGCGCCCGCTGCCGTACTTCCCGATCCCGGGCCCGCTGACCGACCACGGCCCCGCGAAGATCATCGCGATGTGCAACCAGAAGGGCGGCGTCGGCAAGACGACGTCGACCATCAACCTGGGTGCCGCGCTCGCGGAGTACGGCCGGCGCGTGCTGCTCGTGGACTTCGACCCGCAGGGCGCGCTGTCGGTGGGTCTCGGCGTCAACCCCATGGAACTCGACCTGACGGTCTACAACCTGCTCATGGAGCGGGGCATGTCCGCGGACGAGGTCCTGCTGAAGACGGCGGTCCCCAACATGGACCTGCTGCCCTCCAACATCGACCTGTCGGCGGCCGAGGTCCAGCTGGTCTCCGAGGTCGCCCGCGAGTCGACGCTGCAGCGCGCCCTGAAGCCGCTGATGCCCGACTACGACTACATCGTGATCGACTGTCAGCCCTCGCTCGGCCTGCTCACCGTCA
This sequence comes from Streptomyces sp. NTD91, assembly GCF_059510455.1. Classification (NCBI taxonomy): domain Bacteria; kingdom Bacillati; phylum Actinomycetota; class Actinomycetes; order Kitasatosporales; family Streptomycetaceae; genus Streptomyces; species Streptomyces sp. NTD91. Next base: position 53,080 of record NZ_JCAJZW010000038.1, on the reverse strand, counting down.
ACGCCCTGACGGCCGCTCACAAGGTGATCGTTCCACTGGAGTGCGAGTTCTTCGCCCTGCGCGGGGTGGCGCTGCTGACCGAGACCATCGAGAAGGTCCAGGAGCGGCTCAACCCCGAGCTGGAACTGGACGGCATCCTCGCCACGATGTACGACTCGCGCACGGTCCACAGCCGTGAGGTCCTGGCCCGGGTGGTCGAGGCGTTCGACGACCACGTCTACCACACGGTCATCGGCCGCACGGTCCGCTTCCCGGAGACCACGGTCGCCGGTGAGCCGATCACCACCTACGCCTCCAACTCCGTCGGTGCCGCCGCCTATCGCCAGCTCGCCAGGGAGGTGCTCGCCCGGTGTCACGCCGAGTGAGTCTGCCCGGGGCCGACGAACTCTTCCGGACGACAGGAGGGATGGCACTTCAGCCGTCGACTCCCCGGCGCGCGACGGGCGGTGAGGCCCGGGTACCGGCCCCCGCGGGGGAGAGCGACGACGTGGCCGCCGCCGAGGACGCACCGCAGTCGGTGCCGGTCCAGGGCGGTGACGGCGAGGGCGCCGAGCACGTCGCGGTGGAGGCCGACCAGGACGGGGCCGGAGAGTCCCGCACCCGCCCGGCGCGCCGGCAGTCACAGGATGCCTCGGGCGCACCCGCCGATACACAGCCACGCAAGCGCGGACGGGCGGCGGCACGGCGGCCCAGCGGGCGCGAGCGGCACGACGAGAAGATCACGGTCTACGTGTCGGCCGAGGAGCTGATGGACCTGGAGCACGCGCGTCTCGTGCTCCGCGGCGAGCACGGTCTCGCCGTCGACCGCGGCCGGATCGTCCGCGAGGCGGTGGCCGTGGTCCTGGCCGACCTGGAGTCCCGGGGGGACGCGAGCATCCTCGTACGGCGGCTGCGGGGCCGGTAGGGGTAGCCTGCGGGGGCCATGACCCCGAACGACGTTCCCCTCCCCGGCGCCGGTGCCGGCCGTCGGCGTGCGCTGGGGCGGGGTCCCGGGGTTCCACAGCAGGAACCGGTCGACGTCCCGGTACCCCTTCCCGAGCCGGAGACCCGGGTTCCCGCACCGGAAGAGGCGCCCGAAGCCGTCGCACCCGAAGAGCCCGCGCCCGTCGACTCCGGGGAACCCCGTGACGGCGTCTTCAAGGTCCGCCTGTCGAACTTCGAGGGCCCCTTCGACCTGCTCCTCCAGCTGATCTCCAAGCACAAGCTGGACGTCACCGAGGTGGCGCTGTCGAAGGTCACCGACGAGTTCATGGCGCACATCCGGGCCATGGGACCCGACTGGGACCTGGACCAGACGACCGAGTTCCTCGTCGTCGCCGCCACCCTCCTCGACCTGAAGGCGGCCCGGCTGCTGCCCGCCGCCGAGGTGGAGGACGAGGCCGACCTGGCGCTGCTGGAGGCGCGGGACCTGCTCTTCGCGCGGCTGCTGCAGTACCGGGCGTACAAGCAGATCGCGGACATCTTCAACGCGCGTCTCGAGGACGAGGCCCGCCGCCGGCCCCGCACCGTCGGCCTGGAACCGCACCACGCCGAGCTGCTGCCCGAGGTCGTCATCAGCATCGGCCCCGAGGGGTTCGCCAGGCTCGCGGTCAAGGCGATGCAGCCCAAGCCGAAGCCGCAGGTGTACGTCGACCACATCCACGCCCCGCTGGTCAGCGTGCAGGAGCAGGCCCGGATCGTGGTGGCCCGGCTGAAGGAGCTGGGGGAGGTCAGCTTCCGGGCGCTGGTGGAGGACACCGACGACACCCTGACCGTCGTGGCCCGGTTCCTCGCCCTGCTGGAGCTGTACCGCGAGAAGGCCGTCGCCCTGGAGCAGGAGGCCGCGCTCGGCGAGCTGCTCGTGCGCTGGACCGGCGGCGACGCCGACACGGCACCGATGGTCACCGACGAGTTCGACCGCCCGCCCGAGCGGCCCGAGGAGGAGAAGAAGGCATGAGCGAGACCACCGAGCTTCCTCCGGGGCTGCGCGGCGTCGCCGACCTCGGTCTCAAGCCCGCCCTGGAGGCGATGCTCATGGTCGTGGACGAGCCCGCGACCGAGGAGCACCTGGCCAGGCTGCTGGAGCGGCCGAGACGGCAGGTCGCGGACGCGCTGCGGGAGCTGGCCGACGAGTACACCGTGCAGGGCCGCGGTTTCGAGCTGCGGTTCGTCGCGGGCGGCTGGCGCTTCTACACCCGCGCCGCGTACGCGCCCGCCGTCGAGCGGCTCGTCCTGGACGGTCAGACCGCCCGGCTCACCCAGGCCGCACTGGAGACCCTCGCGGTGGTCGCCTACCGCCAGCCGGTCAGCCGCAGCCGGGTCTCCGCGGTGCGCGGGGTCAACTGCGACGGCGTGATGCGCACCCTCCTGCAGCGGGGTCTGGTCGAGGAGGCGGGCACGGAACCCGAAACAGGTGCGATCCTGTACAGGACGACGAACTACTTCCTGGAGCGGATGGGCCTGCGCGGCCTGGACGAGCTTCCGGAGCTCGCGCCCTTCCTCCCGGAGGCGGAGGCGATCGAGGCCGAGACCCAGGAAGGGGCTTTGTCGTTCGACCCGGACGCGCCCGACGCGTCCGGCGGTCAGGACGCAGACGACTAAGACGGAACTTTGATGCGAAGCAGCGGCAGCGGCAAGAGCGGCGGGCGCGGTAACTACCGCGGTGCCGGCAACAACAGGGACCAGAAGGAGGGGCAGGGCCGTCCCCGCAAGCCCCGCCCCGAGGAGCGCCGCTACGACGTGGGCCCGGCCGCCTCGAAGGACGGCCCCAAGGCCGGGCGTGGCGGCGCGGCCCGCGGCGGCGCCAAGGGCGGCCCGAAGAAGCCCCAGCAGGGCGGCCGTACGGCCCCCGCGCGCTCGCGTGAGTACGAGACGCGGGTCGAGGAGCGCAACCGCGAGCGGTACGCCGGCAAGAAGGACATCAAGCTGCCCAAGACCTTCCCCGGCGCCGAGCAGGAGGGCGAGCGGCTGCAGAAGGTCCTCGCGCGCGCCGGCTACGGCTCGCGGCGGGCCTGCGAGGAGCTGATCGAGCAGGCGCGGGTCGAGGTCAACGGCGAGATCGTGCTGGAGCAGGGCCGCCGGGTGGACCCGGAGAAGGACGAGGTCAAGGTCGACGGCCTGACGGTCGCCACGCAGTCGTACCAGTTCTTCTCGCTGAACAAGCCCGCCGGTGTCGTCTCCACCATGGAGGACCCGGAGGGCCGTCAGTGCCTCGGTGACTACGTGACCAACCGGGAGACGCGGCTCTTCCACGTCGGCCGGCTGGACACCGAGACCGAGGGCGTCATCCTGCTCACCAACCACGGCGAGCTGGCGCACCGCCTCACCCATCCCAAGTACGGCGTGAAGAAGACCTACCTCGCGCACATCGTCGGTCCCATCCCGCGCGACCTCGGCAAGCGCCTGAAGGACGGCATCCAGCTGGAGGACGGGTACGCGCGCGCGGACCACTTCCGGGTCGTGGAGCAGACCGGCAAGAACTACCTGGTCGAGGTGACCCTGCACGAGGGCCGCAAGCACATCGTGCGGCGCATGCTGGCGGAGGCCGGCTTCCCGGTGGACAAGCTGGTCCGCACCGCCTTCGGCCCGATCACCCTCGGCGACCAGAAGTCGGGCTGGCTGCGGCGCCTGTCCAACACCGAGGTCGGCATGCTGATGAAGGAAGTCGACCTCTAAGGACCTCACCGCGGTCATCACCCCCCTTTATCGTCATAGTGACGATAAAGGGGGGAATCCTACGCCCGAGCGCGTCGTGCCCGGAGCGCGGGGACGCCCTCGGGGCCCTCCCCACGGCTTCGGCGGTCGCCGGGCGAGGAGTTCGCGGACCGGTGCCAATACCGGACGACACCTGTCGGCAGGACACCGGTCCGATCTGTTCCAAGAGCTGCGGCGCGACATGCGGGTCGCCCCGGCCGGCCTCGCCCTGGCCCGAGCAGCGAACAGTGCTCGGGCGCCGCCCGGTTGCAGTCCGCGCTAGCTGTTCTGTCCACCTGCTCGCCCAGGCCGGGGCCCCGTCGGTCACACCCGGCTCGCCGAGCAGGCGCTCGCCACAGGGCTGCCGTGCTTCCTGCTCTTCCCCGAGGCGCCCGTCACCACCCTGCGCGGGCCGCGCGTTCCGCCTGTCTCCCCGGCAGGTTCGCGGGCGCCAGGCCCGATGCCGGTGGCCGGCCCGCCCATCGGGACGAGCGGATCGAGTACCGGGGGCGGCCTGCCGGCGCCGGGAGCGCTCTGGGACGCTTGGGCCCATGATCGACGACCTCGACATCGACCTGAGGCCCGTGGTCGCGGAGCAGCCCGACCCCCTGCTGTTCGCGACCGTCTCCGGAGCCCATCTGTACGGCTTCCCCTCGCGGGACTCGGACGTGGACCTGCGCGGCGTCCATCTGCTCCCGGCGGCCGACGTCGTCGGGCTGCGCGAGCCCGAGGAGACCCGCTCCCGGGCCTGGGTGCGCTACGGCGTCGAACTCGACCTCGTCACCCACGACCTGCGCAAGTTCGTACGGCTGATGCTGCGCCGCAACGGCTACGTGCTGGAGCAGCTGCTCTCGCCGCTGGTCGTGCACACCGGTGAGACGCACCGGGAACTGGCCGCGCTCGCCCCCGGCGTCCTCACCAGCCACCACGCCCACCACTACCGCGGGTTCGCGGTGACCCAGTGGCGGCTGTTCGAGAAGACCGGCGAACTCAAGCCGCTGCTCTACACGTTGCGGGTGCTGCTCACCGGCATCCACCTCATGCACAGCGGCGAGGTGCAGGCCCATCTGCCCACACTGCTCGACACGGTCGGCGCCCCCGCGTACGTGCCCGAGCTGATGGCCGCCAAGCGCGAGCGGGAGCACGGGGCCGCCGACATCGAGCACGCGCGCGTGGAGGCCGACGTGGAGCGCCTGCACGCGGCGCTCGACGAGGCGCAGGCCGCCTCGGCCCTGCCCGACGCGCCCAGCGCCCACGACGCCCTGCACGACTTCGTCGTCCGCGTCCGCCTGGAGAACTGACCGCGGCGCCGGGGCGTCCGCCCGGGGGCCTGTCCGACCCTTCCCGTCTGCCGCGCGACGCCCTGCACGCTCCCCCACTGCCTCGAGGCGTGGGAGGTGCCCCCACTCGCCGCGCCGGTCCCAGACCGGGTACGGCCACAGTACGAGGACCTGGGGCCGGCCCGCCGAGAGCACGCACCGGACGCCGCGCGGCCGCCCTTCGGGCAACGACGCGAATGGTCCGGAGAGCACACCTCACCTCGGCGGACGGCCCCATCGGCGCGATCCCGCCAGAGAGTCATCGATCTTCCCGTACAGTGCAGTCGCGAGGGTTTCGAGGTCCGTCGTCACAAACGGACCAACGAGACCCTCGCGTCATGCACCCGGCCCCTTCGGACCTACTCGTCTACCAGGGCGCAGGCGGGGCCGTCCGGAACGCCGAGTCCCGGCGGGTGCGGAACAGGAAGTCGGCCACACGCGCCTCGTCCGGCTCGGGCGGCAGGGGGCTGTGGCGCAGGGCCTGTTCCGTCTCCGCGCCCAGCCGGGCCATCCGTGCCTCGACCTCGGCCCAGGGGACCTCGCCCCGCTTCACCGCGAGCAGTTCCTGCCGCCGGTCGCCGACGTCGATCCGCAGCTCACCCGTGCGCAGCAGGTCCCGTGCGCTCATCAGCAGGCGCAGCAGATGCATGGCGTGCTTCCAGCGCGGGGCGCCCGTCGCGCGGACGTCGGCGTCCAGCTTCCTGCGCTGGCCGAGGGCGTAGCGGGTGAAGGTGTCGTGGGCCCGGCGGGAGAGGAAGGCGCCGCGCAGGGACAGCAGCTCCCGGCCGGTGTCGTCCACCCGCTCCACCAGCGGGGAGTGCAGGCACTCCAGGATGTTCGGGTTGCCGCGCAGCGCCAGCTCGCAGAACCGCTCGAGCTCCCAGGAGAACTGCTCCTCGCCCGGCCCCTCCACATGTGTCGGCGGCTTCTCGAACCGCCAGAACAGGGGAGTGGGGGCGAGGAACACGCCCCGCCGGTCGGTGTCGCTGGTGTCCGTCGCCAGACCGAAGGCCCGGGACCCCATGACACAGGCGTAGACGGTGTGGTCGCGTACCAGCGTCTCGGGCTGCATGCCCGGAGCGTACGACGGTTCCTCAGGTCAGTTTGATCGAATTTCCGTGTACCTCGATCGATTTCGGGGGGAGGGGCCTGGTCGCCGGGCCGTGTGCGACCGAGCCGTCGGCGATGTGGAACTTGCTGCCGTGGCAGGGGCAGTCGATCGTGCCGTCCGCGACCTTGTTCACCGTGCAGCCCAGGTGCGTGCAGATCGCCGAGAAGGCCTTGAAGTCGCCCTTCTTCGGCTGCGTGACGACCACTTTCCGGTCCTTGAAGATCTTCCCGCCCCCCTCCGGGATGTCACTGGTCCTTCCCAGGTCCCCGCCGCTCCTGACGTCGCTGCCGCTCTCCGTGGTGCTGGAGCTGCCGCCGCCGCTCTTGTTGCTGCCGCATGCCGCGACGGGCACGGCGAGCGCCACCGCCGCGCCGGTCACCAGAACCGTGCGCCGCCCCACGTCCTTGCTCACTGCAGCCTCCATATATTTGCTGATATCGGCATAAATCAATGGAAAGAGACTCTCTGCATCGTCTCAGCGATCGGGCGCCGCGCACCTCGAGCACGCGGGCTGACTACGCTGGACGGACCAGGAACAGATCCGCATGTCAGCAGGGAGCAGCGCCGTGGCGGTACGAGCGGTCCGGGGGGCCGTCCAACTCGAACGGGACGAGGCCGGGCACATGGACGAGCAGGTCGGAGCCCTGATCACCGCCGTCCTTGACCGGAACGGACTGACCACCGACGACCTGATCAGCATCTGGTTCACGGCCACCCCCGACCTGCACAGCGACTTCCCGGCGGCCGCCGCCCGCAAGCTCGGCATCGTCGACGTCCCGCTGATCTGCGCACAGGAACTGGACGTCGAGGGTGCCATGCCCCGGGTCGTACGGCTCCTCGCGCACATCGAGTCCGACCGGCCCCGGTCCGGGATCGACCACGTCTACCTGGGTGCCGCGGCCGCCCTGCGCAAGGACATCGCCCAGTGAGAACCGCCCTGGTCATCGGCACGGGCCTCATCGGCACCTCCGCCGCTCTGGCCCTGACCCAGCGCGGGGTGACCGTCCACCTCGCCGACCACGACCCCGAGCAGGCCCGCACGGCCGCCGCGCTGGGCGCCGGCACCGACGAGGCTCCCGAGGGGCCCGTGGACCTGGCGATCGTGGCCGCCCCGCCCGCCCTTGTGGCCGGCGTCCTCGCCGACGCCATGCGCCGGGGGGCGGCCCGCGGCTATGCGGACGTGGCCAGCGTCAAGGGCGGCCCGCGCCGCGAACTGGAGGCGCTCGGCCTGGACCTGTCGGCGTACATCGGCACGCACCCCATGTCCGGGCGCGAGAAGTCCGGCCCGCTGGCCGCGACCGGCGACCTCTTCGAGGGCCGCCCCTGGGTGCTCACCCCGACCCGGGACACCGACACCGAGGTGCTGAACCTCGCCCTGGAGCTGGTCTCGCACTGCCGCGCCCTGCCGGTCGTCATGGACGCCGACGCCCACGACCGCGCCGTCGCCCTCGTCTCCCACATGCCCCACCTGGTGTCCAGCACGGTCGCGGCCCGCCTGGAGCACGCCGAGGAGGCCGCCGTACGGCTGTGCGGACAGGGCATCCGGGACGTGACCCGGATCGCCGCCTCCGACCCGCGCATGTGGATCGACATCCTGTCCGCGAACCCGGGTCCGGTCGCCGACCTGCTCTCCGAGGTCGCCGCCGACCTCGGCGAGACCGTCGAGGCGCTGCGGGCGCTGCAGTCCTCCGACGAGGCGAAGCGGCGCGAGGGCAGCGCCGGCATCGAGGACGTGCTGCGCCGTGGGAACGCGGGCCAGGTGCGGGTACCCGGCAAGCACGGATCCGCGCCGCGCGTGTACGAGACCGTCGTCGTCCTCATCGACGACCAGCCCGGCCAGTTGGCCCGCATCTTCGCGGACGCGGGCCGGGCCGGGGTCAACATCGAGGACGTGCGCATCGAGCACGCGACCGGTCAGCAGGCGGGTCTGGTGCAGCTCATGGTCGAGCCGAAGGCGGCGCCGGTGCTGACGGAGGCGCTGCGTGAGCGGGGCTGGGCGCTGCGCCAGTAGGGCGCCCGCACGCGTCCGGACGAGTGACCCGCACCCAGTAACCTTGTGCAGGGCGCTCTCGCCCCCTCGCACCCGCCCACACCGCACCAGGAAGGTGTCCCTCCGTGGAATACGGCGCCGCCCCGTCCGCCAAGCCCGTGATCGTCGCGATCGACGGCCCCTCCGGCACGGGCAAGTCGAGCACGTCGAAGGCCGTCGCCGCGCAGCTCGGCCTGAGCTACCTGGACACCGGCGCCCAGTACCGGGCGATCACCTGGTGGATGGTGAACAACGGCATCGACCTGGAGGACCCGTCGGCCGTCGCCGCCGTCGCCGGCAAGCCGGAGATCGTCTCCGGCACCGACCCGGCCGCCCCGGCGATCACGGTCGACGGCGTGGACGTGGCCGGCCCGATCCGCACCCAGGAGGTCACCTCCAAGGTCAGTGCGGTCAGTGCGGTGCCCGAGGTGCGCTCCCGGATCACCGAGCTGCAGCGCTCGATCGCCGCGGGAGCGGAGAACGGCATCGTGGTCGAGGGCCGTGACATCGGTACGACCGTCCTCCCGGACGCCGACCTGAAGATCTTCCTCACCGCCTCTCCGGAGGCCCGCGCGGCCCGCCGCAGCGGCGAGCTGAAGGGCGCCGACCTGCACGCCACCCGCGAGGCGCTGATCAAGCGGGACGCGGCCGACTCCTCCCGCAAGACCTCGCCCCTCGCCAAGGCCGACGACGCGGTCGAGGTGGACACCACCGAGCTCACCCTCGCCCAGGTCATCGAGTGCGTCGTCACCCTGGTCGAGGAGAAGCGGGCCGGGAAGTGAACCTGCCCTCGCAGCGGGGTGCCGAGGTCGGCCGGCGCATCGGCGTCGGCCTGATGTACGGCCTGTTCAGGCCGCGCGTGCTCGGCGCCTGGAAGGTGCCGGCCACCGGCCCGGTGATCTTCGCCGTCAACCACTCCCACAACATCGACGGCCCGATGGTCATGGGCGTGGCACCCCGGCCCACGCACTTCCTGATCAAGAAGGAGGCCTTCGTCGGCCCGCTGGACCCCTTCCTGACCGGCATCGGCCAGCTGAAGGTGGACCGCGCCACCGCCGACCGCACCGCCATCACCCGGGCCCTAGCCTTGCTTCAGGCGGGCGGGGTGCTCGGCATCTTCCCGGAGGGCACCCGGGGCGAGGGCGACTTCGCCTCACTGCGCGCCGGGCTCGCCTACTTCGCGGTCCGCAGCGGGGCGCCGATCGTGCCCGTCGCGGTCCTGGGAAGCGCGGAGCGGCCGGGGCGGTTGATCAAGGCACTGCCCCCGCTGCGCTCCCGCGTCGACGTCGTCTTCGGCGACCCCTTCGACGCGGGCGACCCCGGCGGGCGGCGTACGCGCGCGGCGCTGGACGAGGCGACCGAACGCATCCAGAAGCAGCTCACCAGTCACCTGGAAAACGCCAGGCGCCTGACCGGGCGCCAAGCGACACTTGAGTAGTGGATCGGCCCATGCGGGGCTTTTCCACCGATCACCACGAATGAACGACGAGGTACGGACTTCATGAACGACGACATCCAGCCCGGCGACTCGGCTGAGCACGAGTACGACCACGGGGCTCTCGGCGACGCCGAGTACGCGCAGTTCATGGAGCTCGCCGCGGAAGAGGGCTTCGACATCGAGGACGTCGAGGGCGCCATCGAGGCGGCGGGCCACGGCCCGCTGCCCGTGCTCGCCGTCGTCGGCCGTCCCAATGTCGGCAAGTCGACGCTGGTCAACCGGATCATCGGCCGCCGCGAGGCGGTCGTCGAGGACCGGCCGGGCGTCACCCGCGACCGCGTCACGTACGAGGCCGAGTGGGCCGGCCGCCGCTTCAAGGTCGTCGACACCGGCGGCTGGGAGCAGGACGTCCTCGGTATCGACGCCTCCGTGGCCGCGCAGGCCGAGTACGCGATCGAGGCGGCCGACGCGGTCGTCTTCGTGGTGGACGCCAAGGTCGGCGCGACCGACACCGACGAGGCGGTCGTCCGGCTGCTGCGCAAGGCAGGCAAGCCGGTCGTGCTGTGCGCCAACAAGGTGGACGGACCGAGCGGCGAGGCCGACGCGGCCTATCTGTGGAGCCTCGGCCTCGGTGAGCCGCACCCCGTCTCCGCGCTGCACGGCCGCGGCACGGGCGACATGCTGGACGCCGTCCTGGAGGTGCTGCCGGACGCGCCGCGCGAGACCTTCGGCGGGGCCGGCATCGGCGGTCCCCGCCGGATCGCCCTGATCGGCCGCCCGAACGTCGGCAAGTCCTCGTTGCTGAACAAGGTGGCCGGCGAGGAGCGCGTCGTCGTCGACGAACTGGCGGGCACCACCCGCGACCCGGTCGACGAGATCATCGAACTCGGCGGCAGGACCTGGAAGTTCGTGGACACCGCCGGTATCCGCAAGCGCGTCCACCTCCAGCAGGGCGCCGACTACTACGCGTCCCTGCGCACGGCCGCCGCCGTCGAGAAGGCCGAGGTCGCGGTCGTCCTGATCGACGCCTCCGAGAACATCTCGGTGCAGGACCAGCGGATCGTCACCATGGCCGTCGAGGCGGGTCGCGCGCTGGTCGTCGCCTACAACAAGTGGGACACCCTCGACGAGGAGCGCCGCTACTACCTGGAGCGGGAGATCGAGACGGAGCTGGGCCAGGTCGCCTGGGCCCCGCGGGTGAACGTCTCGGCGCGCACCGGTCGCCACATGGAGAAGCTGGTCCCGGCGATCGAGACCGCCCTCGCCGGCTGGGAGACGCGCGTCCCCACCGGGCGGCTCAACGCCTTCCTCGGCGAGCTGGTCTCGGCCCACCCGCACCCGATCCGGGGCGGCAAGCAGCCGCGCATCCTGTTCGGCACCCAGGCCGGCACCAAGCCCCCGCGGTTCGTCCTGTTCGCCTCCGGTTTCATCGAGGCGGGCTACCGGCGCTTCATCGAGCGCCGCCTGCGCGAGGAGTTCGGCTTCGAGGGCACCCCGATCCACATCTCGGTGCGGGTACGCGAGAAGCGCGGCGCCAAGAAGAAGTGACGCCGGTACGACGTGAAGGGCGGCGCCTGGTCCTCCAGGGGCCGCCCTTCACGCCGTATGCCGGTCACTCGCCCCGGCGCGGCCCCGGGGGCAGCGCCGCGGGGACGTGCTGCATCCCGGTGTCCTGCTGCCGCCCCAGTGTGCCCACCCGCTGCCACTGCGACTGCTGCCGCGCGCTGTACGCTCCCGCGCTGTAGGCGGTGTACGAGCTGCCGAACGACCCCGTGCGATGCCCTCCGTAGGACCCCGTGCGGTCCTGGAGGTGCCCGAAGGGGCAGAACCTCAGCTCCTCCTCGCCGCTCCGGTCGCCCGGCAGCGCCCGGAAGCTCTTGACCCACTCGGCGTAGAGCGAGTCGTAGATCGGCGTGGCCGAGCCCCCACCACCCCCGTCCTGCGCCAACCGGGCAGAGGGAACGGAGACGAAGGCGGACCGGCGGGGCGGGGAGGTGTCGTATGCGTGCACGTATGTCCAAACGACGGAGACCGCAAAGGGATGCGGTCACCGCAACGTCCCCGAGAGGCGCGGGGGCCCTGCCGCTCGCGAGAGAAACCGCCCTTGGGCGAAGGACTCACGTACCCGCGAGAGGAAGCGCCGCCGCGACCAGCTTCCCGTTCGCCGCGGACTTGTCCAGGGACTCCCGCAGCAGATCCTCCCGGGGCTGACGCCCGATGGACCCCACCGGGGCCGCGAACAGCAGCACCTGCTGGTGCTTGTTGGCCGCGGCCCGCCAGCCGTCCGTCACCTGCAGCGGCTGGTGCGCCTGCCACCAGGCGACCGGCTGACCGCCGTGCGCCGAGGGCTGCAGCACCGCGTGCAGCTGCCCCATGGCGAGCAGCACCGACCAGCCGTGCAGCACCGGCGGCACGGACGCCAGCTCGGTCACCGGCATGAAGCCCTGCTCGATGAGCAGCGGAAGGAACTCGTCGCCCGGCCCGGTGGAGCCCGGCCGCACGATCGGGGAGGTCGGCTCGACGACGAGCGCGGGGTGCAACTCGCCCTCGATCAGGACGAGTCCGCTGGTCACGCCGAGCACCGCCTGCTCGGGCACGGCCTGCTGCGGCCCGCCCGCGGCGGCGGGGCCCGCGCCGTCGGCGACGCCGCCGATGGAGCGGACCGCGCCCTGCAACTGCTCCTCGGTGACCTGGACGACCTGCGAGGGCAGGCAGCTGGCGTGGGCGAAGGCGAGGACGGCGGTCTCGTCGCCGACGAACAGAACGGTGCTGGTGCGCTCCTGCTCGGAGTCGCCCGGGGTGCGGCAGGACGTGCAGTCGTAACTGCCCGGGGCGTTCTCTCCGGCGAGCAGCCGGTCGGCTTCTTCGTCGCCGATCTCGGCGCGTACGGCGTCGCTGACGTCGAGCATGCGCGGCACGGTGGCTCCCTCGGGATGTGGCACTGGGTCGGCCGGGTGGCTCCCGGCCGCTGAGTCCCGGGGTTCCGGGCTCATGAAGAAGACAACGGACGTCCTGTGGTGGGAGTCACGCCCCGCGGGCGACCTGTTCGAACCAACCGGCGCATACGGTCACCGGAAGTCCGGAATCCGCTACTCACGGTCAACTGACCGCGCTGTCAAGGAACTTGAAGAGGTGAAGTGGGTCACAGGTCACTTCAGTCGGTGGTCGAAAAATCAGGAAATTCATGCATGTAGTGGGTGGCCGAAAATCGACGATACCTGCGGTAACAGGCAACTGGCCTCGAATGACGGGGTGTTGGTTGATTCCGGCGGCTCGTCCTCCCTACATTCCTCCGCCGTGTGCAACGAGCACCGCTCGGGTACGTCCGACGCCCGGCACCGGCACAGCACCACCGCCGGCACCGGTCACGCGGACGGGGCGGGCACGAGCGACCGCGGTCCTGCGCGGCGCGGCGTGCTCCGCCCGGGGGAGCCCGGGTTCGTGGAGAGGGAATCACATGTCCGAGTGTGCCGATACCACCCGCAGCACCGCCCGTCCCGAGGGTGCCCGCAAGGGTCGCACGGCCGCCGCGCTGGCCGGAGCCGCGCTGCTCGCCCCGCTGGGACTGCTCGCCGCCACCGGCAACGCCGCCGCGGCGGACGACGGAGTGTGGGACCGCATCGCCCAGTGCGAGAGCGGCGGCAACTGGCACATCGACACCGGCAACGGCTACTACGGCGGGCTCCAGTTCTCCGCCGGCACCTGGCGCGCGTACGGCGGCACCGCCTACGCCCCGACGGCCGACCAGGCCTCCCGGGAGGCCCAGATCGCCGTCGCCGCCAAGGTCCAGCAGGCCCAGGGCTGGGGCGCCTGGCCGGTCTGCTCGGCCCGCGCCGGGGCCTTCGGCGCGGCTCCCGCGGCGGCGGCCCGAACGGGCTCCACGGACACGACGGCCGCGAAGGGCGTGACGACGAAGTCCGCTCCCGCGAAGACGCCGGAACGCCCGGCCGCCCACACCAACCGCAGCGTGTCCCGCGGCACGGGGAACTACACCGTGCGCGAGGGCGACACCCTGAGCGTCATCGCCGCCCGGCACGGCACCACCTGGCAGCGGATCTACGCCGCCAACAAGAAGGTCATCGGCGACGACCCCAACCTGATCCTGCCCGGCCAGCGCCTCACGCTCTGACCCACAGGCACCCGCGCAGAACAGCCGCTGTTCCGTGAGGACAGCGGCTGTCCGCGTTCCCTGACCGGAGCGGCTGTGCGAGCCGGGCTGCCCGGTCGACGCGAGCCCCGCCACCGGCGACGGTCACCAGCCGCTGCATCCCGGCCGCCGGTTCGGCGCGCACCAGTGGCGCCGTGACCCCGCCGGCCAGGAAGAAGCCGAACGCCGTGATCGGATACCGGTGCCGGATCCTCTTGTGGTCGGTGGTGGTGAGCCGGTTGTGGTCGGTGGTGGAGCCGGTCGACCACCACCCGGCCGGCCCGGTTCCGGCCGCGCACCCGTCCTGCCGTCGCAGGTGCGGTCTCGGTCCCCGTCGCTCGCCGCCCTGTGCGTCGTCGCGCCCGGGCCTGCCGACCCGCGTACCGCGGTCCGGCGCCATGATGCTCGCCGGGTCACCCGCTCCGACAGGGGGCGTATGCGCAGATGTGCTGAATCCGTGAAAATTCCTGTGCCGCGTCAGGTCCCCGGCGTCCCCGCCGGATTGCGCGGGTAATCGCACCCGCGGATCCGACCGCGACATGGCCGCGGAACATTCCACCGGGCAATTCAACGGGTCGCTCCGGTGCGTGAGAATTCTGTCCGATAACCGCAGTGGACCGCCCGGAAACTCCCGTACACGTGACCGAGTTCGAGGGAATCGAGGGCCGGGAAGCTGTGACAGAAGTGTGACGGGAGCCGGATGCGGTTCTTACCTCGCGGCGCGCGGTAGCGTGGCGACATGGCACCGAATCCCACTCCGCCAGCGGAGCCCCAGGACAGTCCGGAAGGGTACGTCGGCCTCGCTGCCGAGAGTGCCGAACGGCTCGCGCGGCAACGGGGGTGGTCGACGGTACGGTCGCTGCCGCCCGGCGCGATCATCACCATGGAGTACCGGCCGGGACGGCTGAACTTCGAGGTGCGGGACGGCGTGGTGGCCCGCGCGTGGAAGGGCTGAGGGCCGCCGTCTCCGGACGCCCGCACACGGCGAAGGCCGCGATTCCCTGCTGAGGGAATCGCGGCTTCGCCGTGTGCGCGGGCCGTCGTGCGTACCGGGCCCGCTGCCGGCCGGGGTCGTCAGCCGCCCGTCAGGGGTCGGGCCGGCTGGGCCGTGCCGCGAGGCACGCGGTGATCGGTGTGCTGGGGGCGGCGGCTGCCGGCCGGGGTGACCGGGGTGCGCTCCGCGCGGGCCGTGTGCGGCCCCGGGGCCAGATGCGCCGGGGTTCTCGGGGCGCGGGCCGAGGCGACCGGTTCGCGCACCGGGGCCGGCTGTTCGGCCGGCGCGCCGCGCGGTCTGAGCGCCACCGGGGCGACGGGGACGGCCGGTTCGAGCACGGGCCGGCTGCGGCGGGCGCGCCAACGGTCGCGCAGGTCGAACAGCCACATCTCGGTCCTGGCGATCAGCGGCTCGAACCACGGCATGGCGAGCAGGATCAGCAGGCCCGCGGCCCAGCCCAGCAGCACGTCGCTCAGCCAGTGCGTACCGAGGTAGACGGTGGTGAGGCCGACGCCCAGCGCCGTGATCGCGGACAGCGCGGACAGCCAGCGGCGCGCTCGCGCAGTGGAGGCCAGATAGGCCAGGATGCCCCAGGTCACGACCGCGTTGGCGGTGTGACCGCTGGGAAATATATCGCCGCCCAGGCCCATCTCGTTCGAGCCGATCACGGTCGCGTAGTGCGGACCGAGGCGCCCCATGCCGTACTTGGCGGCGCCGACCGTGATGTTGAGCAGCAGCAGTGAGGCGGCCAGGGTGAGCAGCGGGCGCAGCGTGTGCTGCCGCCAGGAGCGCCAGCCGAGCCAGGCCGCGACCATCACCGCGGTGGGGCCGCGCTGGCCGAGCACCACGTAGTAGTCGAGGAAGGCGTGGATCTGCGGCCACTGCTGGTACGGCCGGAAGAACATGACCTGCCAGTCGAGTCGGACCAGCCAGGACGTGATGACCACGGCCCACACGATCGCCAGGTAGAAAGCCAGAGTCGCGGTGAACAGCACGACCCGGTGCCGGCTCATCCTCGGCACATCGATGTGGGCCGGTCGTTCCGGCTCACGGTCGAGTCTGGCGAACACCCGGTCCAGACGCCGGGTGAGGTTTCGTTCGGTACGCACCCAATCGACGTTACAGCGAGTGAGGTGTGGTCCCGGTCGAAACAGCGGCTTTGTGATGACGATGTGATGTGGGAAACCTCTCAAGGGCGACCCGAATTCCGGTGATTCCGCAATCCTGTGAGACGGTTCCCTGCAATTCCTTTGATCATGCCGGGCGTTGTTTATATGGCGCTTATGAATACGTTAACCCGGTCCTGGCGCGGAATTTTCCGGAGCGTCATCGGCGGGCCCGGGCGGTCACGGGGGGCCGGAGCCGTTCAGCCAGAACGCCCCGTACGCCGCGGCGACGACCGCCAGTGCGGCCGTTACCAGCACGGATCGGGACGTGCGCAGCCGGGCGAGCGCTCCGGCGAGCGGCAGCAGCACCGGGAAGGCGGGCATCAGCAGCCGTGGTTTGGATCCGAAGTAACTTGACGCGCACAGGGCGAGCGCGAGGACGACGCCCGTGTACACCAGCAGTTCGACCGGCTGGCGCCGGCGGACGCCGGTCAGGTACAGCCACAGCAGCAGGCCCACCCCGATGACCAGTCCGGCGCCGGCGAACGCGGACGGAATTGACGTGAACTTGTCGGCCACGAAGCGCGCGAAGGCATGACCGCCGTCGAACCCGTTGCGCCATCCGGCCTGAACGTCCAGGTACCCGAGCGGTCCCTTCCCGGTCCGCTGCCCGACCCAGAGCACATAACCGGCGGCCCCGAGCGGCGCGATGAGCATGCCGAGCGCCCGGCGCCGGGGCGGGGCCGGTGGGGCGGACAGTGCGGCCGGGCTCCAAGTGGCCTGCAAGCGTGCCGGTATGTCCGATGTGCGCCCCGGTGTGTGAGCCGAAGCGCGCGGGCCGTCGGACGCGCCCAGCGCGGACGCCGGGGCGTGTTTGTCGGCCCGCGCGCCGGGCGAGCGCATCCTGCTCCGGTCTCGCCCGTACGAGAGCATGCCCGACACCCACACCGCCGCGACCACCGCCACTCCCACCGGCCGGGTCAGCCCCGCCAGCGCCGCCAGGATGCCGGCCGTGATCCACCGGCCGGTCAGCAGCGCGTACAGCGACCAGGCCGCCAGTGCCGTGAACAGCGACTCGCTGTACGCCATCGACTGCACGATCCCGACCGGCAGCACCGCCCACAGCAGCACGGCGCAGACCCCCACCCGGGCGCCGTACACCCGCTCGGCGACGGCGAAGATCCCGCAGGCGGCGGCGAGCGAGGCGAGCAGGCTCACGGTGAAGCCGGCGTCCGCGTACGACAGCGGTGTGACCGCGTGAGCCAGGCGCTCCAGCCACGGCAGCAGCGGGAAGAACGCGAGATCGGAGTGCACGTCGCCGTTCGGCAGCCGTACCTCGTAGCCGTACCCCAGCTCGGCGACCCGCGTGTACCAGAGCGCGTCCCAGCGTGCGGTCAGCAAGGTGTACGCGCTCCTGCCGCGCGCGGCGCTCCACAGCGCCAGCACGACCAGCCCCAGGGCCCGTACCGCCGCGCAGCCCAGGAGGGCCGGGGCGGCCCGGCGCAGGAGAGGGGCGTGGGGCGTGGTCACGCGCGTGTCAAGATCGGTCACGGACCCGATTATCGACCGGCGGGGGAACCGGACCGGCCGCCGGGGCGTGGTCAAGAGGGAACGACGTGGCGTACACCACACGGGTTCCGTCGCGCGTGTGAGAGGTCCGCCACGTGCCCCCGTGACGGACTCGCGTAGGCTGGCGAGTCACCCGCGTCGGGTTGCGCGGGCCGGAGACCCCGCTCGTCTCCGGCCGTACGACAGGGAGTCCCCACCCCGTCGGTCCGCCCCGTGCGAGGTACATCTGGGAGGTACGTACATGTCCGGGACGACCACGGCTGCCGTACGGCCATGCCGTAGGGCGACCGGGCCCGGTGCGAACCGCTGGGTCGTCCTCGTCGTCCTCTGCGTCAGCCTGCTGCTCGTCGCCCTCGACGCGACCGTGCTGCACGTGGCGGTCCCCGCCGTCACCGAGGACCTCAGGCCCAGCGGCATAGAGCTGCTGTGGATCGTCGACGTCTATCCGCTGGTCTGCGCCGCGCTGCTGATCCTCTTCGGCACCCTCGGCGACCGGGTCGGCCGCAGACGCGTCCTGCTGCTCGGTTACGGCCTGTTCGGGATCGCCTCCGCGCTGGCCGCCCTCGCGCAGAGCGCCGAGACGCTGATCCTCGCCCGTGCGCTGCTCGGCGTCGGCGGCGCCATGATCATGCCGGCCACCCTGTCGATCCTGCGTCAGGTCTTCCCCGACCGGCGCGAGCGGGCGCTCGCGATCGGCATCTGGAGCGCGGTGGCCGCCGTCGGCGCGGCCGTCGGCCCGCTGCTGGGCGGCTTCCTGCTGGAGCACTTCTGGTGGGGCGCGGTCTTCCTCGTCAACATCCCGCTGATGCTGGTCAGCCTGCCGGTGGGCCGGATCCTGCTGCCCGAGTCCCACGGCGACCGGAACGGCCCCTGGGACGTCGTCGGCGCCCTGATGGCGGCCGGCGGTCTCTTCGGTGTCGTGCTCGGCGTGAAGCGGCTCGGCGGCGGCGAGGCACCCGCGAGCCCCTTCACCGTGCTGCCGCTGCTGGTCGGCGCTGCCCTCCTCGTCCTGTTCGTACGGCGGCAACGGCGGCTGACCCAGCCGCTGGTGGATCTGCGCATGTTCCGCCGGCCCGGGTTCAGCACTGCGGTGGGCTGCATCGTGCTGGCGATGCTCGCGCTCGTCGGGCTGGAGCTGATCGCCGCCCAGTACCTGCAGCTCGTGCTCGAACTCTCCCCGCTGCAGACCGGTCTGCGGCTGCTGCCGCTGACCGTCGCGGCGATGGCGGCCGGCCTGGCGGGCGCGCGGATGCTGCGCCGCTTCGGGCCGCGCCGGATGGTGTGCTTCGGCTTCTGCCTCACCGCCGCCGCGGTCCTGACGCTCACCGCGATGGGCGCCACCGACAACGCACCGCTGCTGCTGGCCGGTTTCGTGCTGCTCGGCTTCGGGTTGGAGACCACGCTCTTCGGGGCGTACGAGTCGATGCTCAGCGAGTGCCCGGCCGACCAGGCCGGCGGCGGGGCCGCGATCGGCGAGACGTCGTACCAGCTCGGCGCCGGCATCGGCATCGCGCTGCTCGGCAGCGTGATGAACGCGGCCTACGCGCCGCACCTGCGCGCCGTGCCGGGCGTTCCGCGGCATGCCTCCAAGGCGGCCGGGCGCTCGCTCGGCGAGGCCTACGAGGTCGCCGGACGGCTGGGCGGACCCACCGGCGCGGCGCTGCGCCGGGTGGCGCGGGACTCCTTCGTGTACGGGCTGCATGTGACGCTGCTGGTGAGCGCGAGTCTGTTGCTGCTGGGCGCGGTGATGGCGCTGCGGCTGCCGCGGGTCATGCAGTGCGCGGAGCCTTTGGCGGCGGTGGAGCTGCCCGCGCCGAGGGAAGTGGAAGCGGCGGAGTCCCGGGTCTCGGTCTGACGTACTGGACGTGCGGGACGCCGGGCCGTAACGTCGGCCGCGAAACCTGACTAGCGGTGCTAGTTTTCTTGTGTTGCCGGAGGGTGTCCCATGTCCGCGTCCCCGAAGTCGCCCGCCTTCGACCCCGCCGATCCGCTCGGGATCGACGACCTGCTGGAACCGGAAGACCTGGCCGTGCGGGACACCGTGCGGGCCTGGGCGGCGGACCGCGTGCTGCCGCACGTCGCCGAGTGGTACGAGAAGGGCGAGCTGCCCGGCATCCGTGGACTCGCCAGGGAGCTGGGCGGGATCGGGGCGCTCGGGATGTCGCTGAGCGGGTACGGATGCGCGGGGGCCAGCGCCGTGCAGTACGGCCTGGCCTGTCTGGAGCTCGAGGCGGCGGACTCGGGCATCCGGTCCCTGGTCTCCGTGCAGGGCTCCCTCGCCATGTACGCGATCCACCGGTTCGGCAGCGAGGAGCAGAAGCAGCAGTGGTTGCCGCGCATGGCGGCCGGCGAGGTGATCGGCTGCTTCGGGCTGACCGAGCCCGACCACGGCTCCGACCCCGCCTCCATGCGCACCCACGCCAAGCGCGACGGTGGGGGAGACTGGGTGCTGAGCGGCCGCAAGATGTGGATCACCAACGGCTCGGTCGCCGGGGTGGCCGTCGTCTGGGCGCAGACCGAGGACGGCATCCGCGGTTTCGTGGTCCCCACCGACACCCCCGGCTTCTCGGCGCCGGAGATCAAGCACAAGTGGTCCCTGCGCGCCTCCGTCACCAGCGAACTGGTGCTGGACGACGTGCGCCTGCCCGCAAGCGCCGTGCTGCCGGAGGTCACCGGGCTGCGGGGCCCGCTCAGCTGTCTGTCCCACGCCCGGTACGGCATCGTCTGGGGCGCGATGGGCGCGGCACGCAGCAGCTTCGAGGCGGCCCTGGACTACGCGAGGACCCGGGAGCAGTTCGGGCGGCCCATCGGGGGCTTCCAGCTCACCCAGGCCAAGCTCGCCGACATGGCGGTGGAACTGCACAAGGGGATCCTGCTCGCCCACCACCTGGGGCGGCGGATGGACGCCGGCCGCCTGCGCCCCGAGCAGGTCAGCTTCGGCAAGCTCAACAACGTCCGCGAGGCCATCGAGATCTGCCGTACCGCGCGGACGATCCTCGGTGCCAACGGGATCTCCCTCGAATACCCCGTGATGCGGCACGCGACCAACCTGGAATCGGTGCTCACCTACGAGGGCACCGTCGAGATGCACCAGCTCGTGCTGGGCAAGGCGCTCACCGGGCTCGACGCCTTCCGGTGAGCCTCCGGGGAGGCAGGGCCGGTGAGCGGCCCTGCCTCAGCTCTGGTTGAAGAAGCCGTCCTCGCGGTGCGCGGCCGGCTCGCCGCTGACGATCTCCGTGTTCGACGGCGTCAGCAGGAAGACCCGGGTCGCGACCCGCTCGATCGTGCCGCGCAGACCGAAGGTCAGCCCCGCCGCGAAGTCCACCACGCGCTTGGCGTCGGCGGGCTCCATCGCCGTGAGGTTCATGATGACCGGGACGCCGTCCCGGAACAGCTCGCCGATGGCGCGGGCGTCCCGGAAGCTGTCCGGGGTGACCGTGCCGATCCGGCGGCCCCTCTCCTCGGCCGTGTCCGATGCCACCTTCACCCGGGGGTCCGTGACCCAGGCGTCCCCGGATTCGGTGCCCTCGGAGTACTCGTCGTCGTAGTAACGCTCGTCATCGTTGTCGTCGACGAGGCCGAGCCACGCACTCGCCTTGCGTACCGATCCCATGGACGCCTCCTCTCACAGCGGTCTTTTTCTGCTTTCCGCGTCCCTATGGTCATCCATGATGCGGACGGCGCGCCAAGTGGATAGTCGCCGCGCGGGGGGTTTGTGACGGTACTGGTGCACAGCCGATCCGTCGAGAGTCCTTGTGCCCCAAGGGTGGTGACTCATACGGCTGCTGACTGAGAGTGAAATATGATTGTCTGCGGCGGATGGGTGATGATCGGTGCGTACGGGTGAACGCCGACGTCGTACCACATCACGGGGGATCATCGTGTTCGGAATCGTCAGACCGTGTGCTCATCGACTCGGGGACAGTCTGAAGGCCGAGTGGATGGCGCACCTGTGCGGGCTCTGCCTCGCCCTGCGCCGCGACCACGGACAGTTCGCGCGCATCGTGACGAACTATGACGGACTTCTCCTTTCGGTCCTGACAGAGGCTCAGTCCGGACGGACCGCCGACGGCCGCCGTACGGCCGGGCCGTGCGCGCTGCGCGGGATGCGCACCGCATCCGTCGCCCAGGGCGAGGGCGCCCGGCTGGCGGCCGCCGTCTCGCTGGTGCTGGCCTCGGCGAAGGTGCGCGACCATGTCGCCGACCGGGACGGACTGCTGGCCCGCAGGCCCGTGGCCGCCGCCGCCCGCCGGGTCGCCGCCGGCTGGGGCAGGGCCGGAGCCGACAGCGGCGCCGGGGTCGGCTTCGACACCGGCGTCCTCGTCGAGGCCATGGACCGGCAGCTCGGCCTGGAGAGCCTCGCCGGGTACGGCACCCCGGTCCTGACGGTCACCGAACCCACCGAGACCGCGACCGCCGCCGCCTTCGCGCACACCGCGGTGCTGGCCGGACAGCCGGGCAACGCGACCGCGCTCGCGGAGGCCGGCCGGCTCTTCGGTCGGCTCGCGCACCTGCTGGACGCCGTGGAGGACCAGGAGACCGACGCCGCGTCAGGCGCCTGGAACCCGCTGACCGCCACCGGCACCTCCCGGACCGAGGCACGCAGGCTGGCCGACGACGCCGTGCACGGCATCCGGCTCGCCCTGCGCGAGGCCGAGTTCACCGACGCCAGGCTGGTCCATCTGCTGCTCGTGCACGAACTGCCGCGATCCGTGGACCGGGCCTTCGGCACGCACGCGTGCGGACACGCGCCGGAGGCCGCGTCCGGACCGCCGCCGGGCCGTCCGGCGCCGGGTGCCCCGTACGGCGACCCCTTCGGGGGGCGGCCGCCACGCCCGGACAGGCGCGGCTTCTGGGCCGGCTGCGCGGCCGCCCTCGGCCTGTGCTGCACCTGCAAGGCGTGCTGCGCCGACGAGTTCGAGGGTCCCTGGTCGCGGAAGAGGCGCGAGGGCGCGTGCGCCAGCTGCGACTGCGGCGACTGCGACCTGTCGTGCTGCGAGGTCTGTGAGTGCTGTGAGTGCTGTGAGTGCTGTTCGTGTTGTGACTGCGGGTAATTGCGGGCAAGGGGTGCTCGGCGCGAGGGGAAGGGTGCGCGCAGGGCCTCCACCGGCCGCGTCGGACGCGCGGAAGCGTACGGCCGTCGACCTCGGCCGCGCCCAACTCCCGCCGCGCGCCTTCGCCGACCACGTCCTCTGCCCGTTCCCGCCGCCCCGCAACACGCTCGAGGTGGCGAACGAGGCCGGGGAGCGGGCGTTGAGCCGACAGGTGCGAGGCGAAGAGCCGGGGGCGACTCGGGAAGGTGCGGGTCGTCGTCACGTAAAGGTGGTTTAAAGGCCAACGGCCGAAAGACACTCTTGTGGCGACCGGTCGTTCGGCCGAATACTCCCCCTCAGCGCTTGTCGGGGGCATACGTGTTCGGAACCCCGCCGCTCCTCCCGGCTGCGCCTCACCGGGCCCCGACCCCACGCGGGCCCCCGACTTCCCCTGGGAGGGAACGACAAGTGAGGATCAAGCGCACCACTTCCCGCAGCGGTCTCGCAAGACGGACCCGGCTGATCGCCGTGGCCACCGGACTGCTGGCCGCGGGTGCGTTCGCCGCCCCCACGGCGAACGCGAGCGACGCCCACACCTTCAGCGCCGCCCAGCTCGTCAAGGCCGACTCCGCCGTCCTCAAGGCAGACATACCCGGTACGGCCTGGGCGGTGGACAGCAAGAGCAACCGCGTCGTCGTCACCGTCGACAGCACGGTGTCCAAGGCCGAGATCACCAAGATCAAGCAGCAGGCCGGCGCGACCGCGGACGCGCTCACGATCAAGCACACCCCCGGCAGGTTCAACAAGCTGATCACCGGCGGCGACGCCATCTACGGCGGCCAGTACCGCTGCTCGCTCGGCTTCAACGTGCACAGCGGCAGCACGTACTACTTCCTCACCGCGGGTCACTGCGGCCAGGTGGCGTCCACCTGGTACAGCAACTCCAGCCACACCACCGTGCTCGGCACCAACGTCGGCTACAGCTTCCCGGGCAACGACTTCGCGCTGGTGCGGTACACCAACTCCTCGATCTCGCACCCGAGCGCCGTGGGCAGCCAGTCCATCACGAGCGCGGCCACACCGTCCGTGGGGCAGACCGTGTACCGGCGCGGTTCCACCACCGGTACGCACAGCGGTCGGGTCACCGCGCTGAACGCCACCGTGAACTACGGCAGCGGTGACATCGTCCACGGGCTGATCCAGACCACGGTGTGCGCCGAGGGCGGCGACAGCGGTGGTCCGCTGTACGCGGGGACCGTGGCGTACGGGCTGACGTCCGGGGGCAGCGGTGACTGCACCTCCGGCGGTACGACGTTCTTCCAGCCGGTGACCGAGGCGTTGAGCTACTACGGCGTCACGCTGCCGTAGCGAGTCCGACTCCGGCTTCCTGGAGCCCCCGCGGCCCCTCGTGGTGTGCGGGGGCTTCTGGCGGGGTGCTGGATTTCGGCCAGGCGGTGTCGTCGCCGTCCGGTGTGGGTCACGTGCGTGTTGTGTTTGCTGTGTGAATTCCCTCGGCGTGACCGCGTACGGTCAAGTCGGGGAGGGGGCTGCAAGCCTCTCTGCGTGCGTCCTGAAGTCAACCTTGTGTGCTCCCTGTTGTCATTCGGAAAGCGCGATCGGGCTGACGTCCGGGGGCGGCGGTGACTGCACCTCCGGCGGGGAGACGTTCTTCCAGCCGGTGACCGCCGCGTTGTCCGCCACGGGGGCGCAGATCGGCTGACGTCGGTTCGGGCGTGGGCTTCGTGGAGCCCCTCCTCGTGGCTGTGCGGGGCGGGGCTCCACGTGTGTGCGGTGCGGTCGTGGGTCCGGGTGCCTGCGGCGGCCCCTTGGTCGTCGTCGCCGTGTCATGTCCCCACCTGCCCTGAGGGCGCGTTTGCCCAGGTGGGAGGCGGTCGAGCGGATGTCGTACACATGTTCGGGAATGGGGGTATGGTGGGGGTGGAAGCAGGGAACTGATGTTCGAGAGGCGTGCGAGTGCGGGAGGTGCGTGTGCCGGGCTTCGCGCATCTGCGCACCGTCTCCGGGTTCTCCCTGAGGTACGGGGCATCCCACCCGGAGCGGCTGGCCGAGCGTGCCTCGGAGCGGGGGATGGGCGTCCTCGCGCTCACCGATCGCGACACCGTCGCCGGTGCGGTCCGCTTCGCCAAGGCCTGCGCCGGGGCGGGGGTGCGGCCGGTCTTCGGGGTGGATCTGGCGGTGGGCGAGGCCGAGACCGTACGGCAGGCGCGGCGGAAGGCACCGGTGCGGGGTGGGGCCTTTGTGGACGAGTCGGCTCCCCGGGTGACCTTTCTCGCCCGGGACGGGGGCCGGGGGTGGGCCGATCTGTGCCGGGTCGTCACGGCGGCGCACGCGGGTGAGGGGTCTCCGCTGCTGCCCTGGTCCGGGAATCACGGGGACGGACTCGTGGCGCTGCTCGGGCCCGGGTCGGATGTGGGGCGGGCCCTCGCGGCGGGGCGGCCGGACCGGGCCGCGCTGCTGCTCGGGGCGTGGCGCGAGATCTACGGCGACGCGCTGCGGTTGGAGGCCGTCTGGCACGGGCGTGAGGGTACGGGGCCCGGTTCGCTGCGGCTGGCCGCCCGTACCGTCGGCTTCGCCGCAGAGCAGAGGGTTCGCCCGGTGCTCAGCAACGCCGTCCGGTACGCCGATCCCGGGGCGGGGCCCGTCGCCGACGTGCTGGATGCCGCGCGGCGGCTGGTGCCGATCGACCCGCGCGGGGAACTGGACTCCGGGGAGGCCTGGCTGAAGGACGCGCAGGCCATGCTGCACGTCGCCGAGCGGGTGGTGGAGGCGGCCGGCTACCGGCGTGACACCGCTCATCGGCTCCTGGAGCAGACCCTGGCCACGGCCGCCGAGTGCCGGGTCGATCCCGAGGGGGATCTCGGCATCGGGACCGCTCACTTTCCCGAGGCGCGTCTGGTGGGGGCCGGCCGTCGCACCGCCCAGCGGGCGCTCGCCTCGCGGGCGGCGGCGGGGATGATGAGGCTCGGATACGGCGGGCGGCGTGCGTACTGGGAGCGGATGCACCACGAGCTGGACGTCATCGCCCATCACGGGTTCGCCTCCTATTTCCTGACGGTCGCTCGAGTCGTCGATGACGTACGGCAGATGGGGATCCGGGTGGCCGCTCGTGGGTCCGGTGCGGGTTCCCTCGTCAACCATCTGCTGGGGATCGCGCACGCCGATCCGATCGAGCACGGGCTGCTGATGGAGCGCTTCCTGTCCAAGGAGCGCATGGTGCTGCCCGACATCGACATCGACGTGGAGTCCGCCCGCCGGCTGGAGGTGTACCGGGCGATCATCCGGCGGTTCGGCGAGGAGCGGGTGGCGACCGTGTCCATGCCGGAGACCTACCGGGTGCGGCACGCCATCCGGGACGTGGGTGCCGCCCTGTCCATGGATCCGGGGGAGATCGACCGTATCGCCAAGTCCTTTCCGCACATCCGGGCCCGGGACGCGCGCGCCGCGCTCGAGGAACTGCCCGAGCTGAAGCGGCTCGCGGCGGAGAAGGAGCGGTACGGCAGGCTGTGGGAGCTGGTCGAGGCGCTCGACGCCCTGCCCCGGGGTGTCGCCATGCATCCGTGCGGAGTGCTGTTGTCGGACGCCTCGCTCCTTGCTCGTACGCCGGTGGTGCCGACCAGCGGTGAAGGGCTGCCCATGTCGCAGTTCGACAAGGAGGACGTGGAGGATCTCGGACTGCTCAAGCTCGACGTGCTGGGCGTGCGGATGCAGTCCGCCATGGCGCACGCGGTCGCCGAGGTGGAGCGGGTGACCGGGGAGCGGATCGACCTGGACGCGGTGCCGGAGGGGGATCCGGAGACGTACCGGCTGATCCGGTCCACCGAGACGCTGGGGTGCTTCCAGATCGAGTCGCCGGGGCAGCGGGATCTGGTGGGTCGGCTGCAGCCGAGCACCTTCCACGATCTGGTCGTCGACATCTCGCTGTTCCGGCCCGGGCCCGTCGCCGCCGACATGGTGCGGCCGTTCATCGAGGCGCGGCACGGGCGGGCGCCGGTGCGGTATCCGCACCCTGATCTGGAGGAGCCGCTGAAGGGGACGTACGGAGTCGTCGTCTTCCACGAGCAGGTCATCGACATCGTCTCCATCATGACCGGGTGCGGACGGGGCGAGGCCGACCGGGTGCGGCGGGGGCTGTCCGACCCGGAGTCGCAGGGGCGGATCAAGGTGTGGTTCGCACAGCGGGCCGCGGCCGGAGGATACGACGCGGAAACGATTCGGCGGACCTGGGAGATCGTGGAGGCCTTCGGGTCGTACGGATTCTGCAAGGCGCACGCGGTCGCCTTCGCCGTGCCCACGTATCAGTCGGCCTGGCTGAAGGCCCATCACCCGGCCGCCTTCTACGCCGGGCTGCTCACCCACGACCCGGGGATGTATCCCAAGCGGCTGCTGCTGGCCGACGCGCGGCGGCGCGGGGTGCCGATCCTGCCGTTGGACGTCAATGTCTCCGGGGTCGCCCATCGGATCGAACTGGTGTCTGAATCGGAGGTGTGGGGGCTGCGACTCGCCCTCTCCGATGTGCACGGCATCAGCGAGGCCGAGGCGAAGAGGATCGCGGACGGGCAGCCGTACTCCTCCCTGGTGGACTTCTGGGAGCGGGCCCGGCCGAGCCGGCCGCTGGCGCAACGGCTCGCCCAGGTGGGCGCGCTGGACGCCTTCGGCGCCAACCGGCGTGATCTGCAACTGCACCTGACCGAGCTGCACCGGGCCGCCCGGGGCGGCGGCGGTGGTCAACTGCCCTTGGCGGGCGGGCGGAAGACCGCTGCGGCGGGGCTGCCGGATCTGACCTCGGCGGAGCGGCTCAGCGCCGAGCTGGGTGTGCTGTCCATGGACGCCTCGCGCAATCTGATGGACGACCACCGGGAGTTCCTCCAGGAGCTGGGCGTGGTCTCCGCGCGCCGGCTGCGCGAGGCGCGGCACGGCGAGACCGTGCTGGTCGCGGGCGCCAAGGCGGCCACCCAGACCCCGCCGATCCGCTCCGGCAAGCGGGTCATCTTCTCCACACTGGACGACGGCACTGGACTGGTCGACCTGGCGTTCTTCGACGACTCGCACGACGCCTGCGCCCACACCGTCTTCCACTCGTGGCTGCTGCTGGTGAGGGGCGTGGTGCAGCGGCGCGGTCCGCGCAGCCTGAGCGTGGTGGGTTCCGCCGCCTGGAACCTCGCCGAGCTGGTGGAACTGCGGGCCGAGGGCGGTCTCGAGGAGGTGGCGGCCCGGCTCGCGGAGCCCGTCGCCGAGGGCACGGGCGGCGATCCGACCGGTGGGCGGCGGATCCAGCTGCCCACCGGGTACCGGATGCATCCGTGGGCCGACCTGCGGCCCGCGGGGCAGGAGGTCTCGCAAGGGCCTGCTGCCGTACGGAAGTTGTGGCACCAGAGTCCGGGGAGTGCGGGATGACCATTCTCTGCGTACGTTTCCAGCTGCCGCCGATGTACGAGGCGGCCCTGCCGGGACTGCTCGGACTGCTGGAGGACTTCACTCCGGTCGTCGAGGCGCTGCCCCCGGACGGGGCGCTGGCCGATCTGCGCGGCGCCGAGCGGTACTTCGGGCGCAGTGCGGTGGAGCTGGCCTCGGTGATCCGCGTGCGGGCGCTCGCGCGGTACGGCGTCGACTGCGCGATCGGCGCCGGGCCGGGCCCGATGCTGGCCCGCGTCGCGCTGGGTGACGCCCGGCCCGGAGTGACCTGCGCGGTGCCCGAGGACGCCGTCGCCGGATTCCTCGCCGACAAGCCCGTCGCCGCGCTGCCCGGTGTCGGTGCGGCGACCGCCCGCACCCTGGGCGAGTACGGCCTGGACACCCTGGAACTGGTCGCCGCCGCCCCGCTGTCCACGCTCCAGCGGCTGATCGGCGCCAAGGCCGGCCGCGAACTGCGCGAGAAGGCGAGTGGCATCGACCGGGGACGGGTCGTGCCGAACGCCGTGTCCCGGTCGCTGGCGACGGAACGCGCCTTCGAGATCGACGAGTTGAATCCCGATCTGCATCGCAGGGCGCTGCTGTCGGCCGCCGAGGAACTGGGCGCCCGGCTGCGCGCGGTGCGGAAGATCTGCCGTACCCTGACCCTCACCGTCCGCTACGCCGACCGGTCCTCGACCACCCGCAGCCGCACCCTGAAGGAGCCGACCGCGCACTCGGCGGCCCTGACCAGGGCGGCCTACGGCATGTACGAGGGGCTCGGCCTGCAGCGCGCCCGGGTCCGCGCGCTCGCCCTGCGCGCCGAGGGACTGGCCCCCGCCGACCAGGCCTCCTACCAGCTCACCTTCGACCCCGTGGACGAGAAGGTCCGCCGGGTCGAGGAGGTCGCGGACCGCGCACGGGCCAGGTTCGGGCCCAGGGCCGTGATGCCCGGGGCGCTGGGCGGTGGCGGCGGCTCCATGCCGGTCAATTGGCCCAGGGCGGCGTAATACGGGTGCCGTCGACCAGCTCCGCCTCCAGGCCGATGGAGGTGGTGACCCAGGACAGCGCGGTGTGATCGGTCGGGTTCTCCACGGCGAGGGTCGCGCCGGCGTTGACGATGACCGTGTCGCCCGCGCCGACGCGTTCGGTACGGCCGTCGAGGGTGATCAGCAGTTCGCCGACGAGCAGATGGAAGATCTCCTCCCGGTTGACGGTGTGAGCGGGAGCCTTCGTTCCCGGCGGGATCTCCCCGCGCCAGGCGCACAGCTCCCTGCTGCCGGTGAGCGGGGTGGCGTACGAGACGAAGCGGGCGCCGTGGATCTCATGGGTGGTGGCCTCGGACGAGCGGACGAGGGGCATGGCTGTGATCTCCGTTCAAGTAGTCAAGCAGCTTGACTATATGGTCAAGGCACTTGACCAACGCGTCAAGGGTGTTTCAATGCCTCCGTGCAGAACTCCGAAGCCATGGCCCTGACCGCCGCCCTCCTCGCCGTCGCCGGTGACCTCACCCGGCGCATCCATGACGGGGTCGTGGCGCGCGGATTCGCCGACCTGCGGCCGGCCCACGGCTTCGCCTTCGCGCGGCTGGCCCCGGACGGCGCCACCGTCACCGACCTCGCGACGCACCTGGGGGTGACCAAGCAGGCCGCGAGCCAGTTGGTGGACGAAGTGGTGCGCAAGGGGTACGCCGAGCGGCGGTCGCACCCGGAGGACGCCCGGGCCCGGCTGATCGTGCTGACCGGGCGCGGCTGGGCCTGCACCCGGGCGGCGGAGGAGGCGGCGGCCGAGGTCGTGGGGGAATGGGCCGAACTGCTGGGCGAGGGTGAAGTACGCGTGTTGGGCGAGCGTTTGGCGCGGATCGCTCCCTATGGTCCGGTCAGGCCTGCCTGGTGACGGACCGTCGGCGTGCGGTGGTGCTCCGGTTGTCACGGGAAGTTTTTTACTGACGCGTAACTTCACGCGTGCCCTACTCGCCCGTAACTTGACAAGTGAACAGCATCCTCGTGATCCGGATCACAGGGTAAGGCCCCCACCTCCCTTGAGCCGCAAGGAGATCACCCGATGCTGCCCTGGAAGCGAGTGCTCAGACCCCTCGCCGCGCTGCTCCTCACCGCCGCCGTCGCCACCGTTCCCGCCGCCACCGCCACCGCCGCCTCGTGGCGGACCCCCCGCTCGAGCGCAGCCGGGAGCGGGGCAGGCTGGAACGACTTCTCCTGCAAGCCCTCCGCCGTCCATCCCCGCCCGGTGATCCTGGTACACGGCACGCTGGGCAACTCGGTCGACAACTGGCTCTCCCTCGCCCCCTACCTGGAGAGCCGCGGATACTGCGTCTACTCCCTCGACTACGGCCAACTGGCCGGCGTCCCCGTCTTCTACGGCCTCGGCCCCATCGACAAGTCGGCCGCGCAACTGTCGGCCTTCGTGGACAAGGTGCTCGCCGCGACCGGAGCCCCCAAGGCCGACCTGGTCGGGCACTCCCAGGGCGGCATGATGCCCCGCTACTACCTGAAGTTCCTCGGCGGAGCCGCCAAGGTGAACGCCCTCGTCGGCCTGGCCCCCGACAACCACGGTGCCACGCTGAGCGGCCTCACCAACCTGCTGCCGTACTTCCCCGGCGCCTCCGACCTGATCAAGGCCACCACCCCCGGCCTCGCCGACCAGATCCCCGACTCCGACTTCCTCACCAGACTCAACGCGGGCGGCGACACCGTACCCGGAGTGCACTACACCGTCATCGCGACCAAGTACGACGAGGTGGCCACGCCCTGGCGGAGCCAGTACCTGAGCGGCTCCGACGTCCACAACGTCCTGCTCCAGGACCTGTGTCCGCTCGACCTGTCCGAGCACGTCGCCATCGGCCTGTTCGACCGCATCGCCTTCCACGAGGTGGCCAACGCGCTCGACCCGGCCCACGCCACCGCCACCACCTGCGCGTCGGCACTCAGCTGACACGCCGCCGGGGCCTGTCCGGCCTGAGCCGCCGGACAGGCCCCGGAACCTCACCGGCGGTGGCCGCCGCCCGCCGCGCGCCGCGCCGACAGGAACAGCGCCGCCGAACCGAGCGCCAGAGCCGCCGCGCCGCCGACCGCGAGGTACGAGGCGGCGGAGGAGGTGCCGGTCCGTGCGAGGCCGCTCGAAGTCCCGGCAGCCCTCGGCCCGTTCGGAGCTGCGGAGAGCTGCGCTGCGGGAGCGGCCGCCCTGGTGGCACCGTGATCGTGGTGCCGCATCGTCGACGCGCCGGCACCGGCCGCGACCTGCCGGCCGGAGGGCGCGGAGGCGGCCGGGGCGGGGCTGCCGCCCCGCGTGCCGGAGCCGCCGAAGTCCACGTCGGAACAGGAGTAGAACGCCTCCGGGCTGTCCGAGCGCTGCCAGATCGCGTACAGCAGCTGCCGGCCGGACCGTTCGGGCAGGGTGCCGGAGAACGTGTAGAAACCGCCCGAGGCGACCGGGTCGGTGGCCGTCGCCACCGGATGCTCCAGATCCAGCTCGGACCAGGCCAGCGGTCTGGCGGGGTCGTAACCGGCCTTGGTCAGGTAGACCGTGAAGGTCCCCTTGTGCGGGGCCGTCACCCGGTACCTGAACGTGTACGACCCGCTGTGCACGCGCGTCGCCGGCCAGTCGGCGCGGGCCAGGTCGAGGCCCTTGAACTCGTCGTTGTCGGCGCTGCACAACCTGCCGTCCGGGATCAGCTTCCGGTGCTGTCCGGCGGCGTCGCCGATCCGGACGCCGTTCCAGTCGTACAGCGCCTGGGTGCCGCCGGCCGCCACCGCCGCCCTGCACGCGGCCGACCTCGGGCTCTGTGGACCCTCCGCGTAGCACAGCGCGACCCGGCTGACCGGGTCGCCCATCGAACCGTGCGCGGACGCCGGGGCGGCGGCGAGCGCGGTCAGCGCGAGGGGCAGTGGCCCGAGCACGGCGGCGACGGCGGCGCCGCGACGGGCACGAGCGGGCGTACGGCGGGCGCTTGCGGGCATGCGGAACTCCTCGGCGGACGGTCCGACGGCGGGGACGGGAACCCGTGGGGGGCGCATCCGAAACTAGCCTCGGGAAACCGGGGAATCACCTGCCGGAGGCGGATGGAGGAGATCCTTATGGTGGCGTTAAGGGGGTGCTCAGGCTGCGCTCAGGTAGGTAGCGTGCGCCCATGATCGAGAACACGGAGCGCGTCCGGGCGGCCGTCGCCGCCGATGTGCCGGCCGTCAAGGCCGTGACGGACGCGGCCTACCGGCCCTACATCGAGCGCATGGGCGTGGTGCCGCAGCCCATGGAGGCGCACCACGCCGCGAACGTGGCCGCCGGCAGGGTGTTCGTCACCGGCGAGCCCGTCCACGGGCTGGTCGTGGTCGAGGCGTGCGCCGCCCACCTCTTCCTGGACAGCATCGCCGTCCACCCCGACACCCACGGCACCGGCGTCGGACGCCGCCTGCTGCGCTTCGTCGACGCACACGCGCGTGAACTGGGCCTCGGCGAGATCAGGCTCTACACGAACGCGTTGATGTGGGAGAACCAGAAGATCTATCCGAAGTACGGATACGAGGTCGTGGAACGCCGTGTCGAGGGACCCTACGACCGGATCCACTACCGCAAGCGGCTGCACTGACGGCCCCTGCCGTCCGGTCGGCTCAACTGTCGGGCCACCAGGTGCGGGCGATGTCCTTGCGCACCTCGGGGCGTCCCACGGGGCGTTCCTCGGCCTCGTCGCGGACGCGGCGGCTGTCCGCCTTCTTCAGGGGCTTGTGCACTGTTGTGCGGCGCATGGCGGCCTCCTTCAGCGTCTACCGGGTTTCCGTGTTGTCACGGTGATAGACGCTTTCGGCGAGAGTTCCTCATCGGAGCCGGATTGTCAGTGGCGGGTGTCACTCTGTGAGCATGACGAATTCGCAGGGAGACACGGATGCGCAGGGTGCCCCCGAGGTCGACTGGGACGCGGAGGCCGCGGCCTTCGACGAGGAGCCGGACCACGGCCTGCGCGACCCCGGGGTCCGCGCGGCCTGGGCGGCACGGCTCCGCTCCTGGCTGCCCGAGCACCCTGCCGACGTCCTCGACCTCGGCTGCGGCACCGGCAGCCTGTCGCTCCTCGCGGCCGAACAGGGACACCGGGTGACGGGCGTCGACGCGTCACCGGCGATGGTGGAGCGGGCCCGCGCCAAGCTCGCCGGCCGCGACGCCGTCGTCCTGCACGGTCAGGCCTCGGCCCCGCCGGTGGGGGAGCAGCGCTTCGACGTCGTCCTCGTACGGCACGTCCTGTGGACCCTGCCCCGGCCCGACCGGGTGCTGCGGCACTGGCGCGACCTGCTGCGCCCCCGAGGCCGCTTCGTCCTGGTCGAGGGCGTCTGGGGCACGGCGCACCCCGTGGGCCTCCCCGCAGGCCGGCTCACCGCCCTCCTGGCACCGCTCGACGCGGACGTCCGCATGGAGCGACTGACCGATGACTCCTTGTTGTGGGGCAAGGAGGTGGAGGACGAACGGTATGCGGTGGTGGCGATGGTGTGAGGTGGCGTTCCGAGCCCTCTGCCGGCTCTGGAGTCAGTCGAGCAGGTGGTCGAAGCCGACGGTCCGGGCCAGCGTCTCCAGTTCGTCGAGGGCGGCCACGGCGGCGGCCGCGGCCTGCGGATCCGTCCGCGTCAGACCGCTCTGGGCGAACTCGTCCTCGTCGAGACGCCGTACGTCCGTGCCGTCGGCGGAGCGCCACAGGTCCAGGTCGAGATCCTCCACGACCAGCTCACCGCCGGCGCGGACCGCCGGACGGGTGACGTCGCAGTACCAGCCCTTCACGGTGCCGTCGAAGGCGCGCACCTCCTTCACCGAGTACCACCGGTTCCGCCAGTAGTACTCGGTGAACAGGTCGCCCGGCTCGAAGCGGACGAAGCCGAAGTCGCGGACGCCGGAACCGGCCCAGGGGGCGCGTACGGCGATGCGGGTGCCGTCGTCCTGAAGCAGCTCCGCCGGGTAACGGATCTTCGTCCGGCCCCCCTTGACCAGGACGACCTCCAACCGGTTCGCCGGTTCACCCGAGTTCACGGACATAGCGCACCTCCGTGGCACAGATCTCGTAGCCGAGCCACTTGTTGATCGCGATCATGGGTTCGTTGCCCGCGTCGTTGCCCGTGAAGGCCTCGGTGAGACCGGCGGCGCGGGCCCGGTACAGCGAGTGGAGCTTGGCGAGCTTGGCCAGGCCACGGCCGCGGTGGGCGCGGGCGGTGCCGGTCATCGCGGTGGACATGAGGGTCTCCCCGCGCGAGCGTGTTCGAGCATGGGGGAGGGGGCCGTCGGTGTGGACCACGCTGAAGGCGACCGGACGGCCGTCGACACACGCGGCCACCGTCAGCTCGCGGTTCAGCAGCGGATGCTTCCAGTGCTGCTCGACCCAGGCGGCGTAGTCCGTGTATTCGACATCCACGTCGCCCGGTTCGTCCAGCATCGTCTCCGCGTCCAGGGCGAACAGCGGGCGCGGGTCGTCCGCGAAGTCCGCGGCGGCGCGCAGTTCCACGTCCGGCGGGATCGGGGGCAGCGGAGGGAGGGCGGCGCCCGCCAGATCGAGGCGGAGGAAGTGGGCGGACCGGCTGGCGTGATAGCCGTGCCGTTCCGCGAAGGCGCGGTTGGCCGGCTCGTCGAGGACCCAGGCGAGCAGTCTGGTCGCTCCCTGGGCGGCGAGGTGCTCCTCGGCCGCCCGCAGCAGCAGTCCGCCGGCGCCGCGACCCGTCCGGTCCGGCCGGACGTAGACGTTCAGCAGGCCCTGGCCCGGGTCGGTGCTGTCGTGGGCCAGGTGGACCTGCGCGGTGCCGATCACTTCGCCGTCCTCCTCCGCGACCAGCGGGCGGTAGCGGGCGTCGGGCGGCATGTGGGCGGCGTTGTGGCGGACCGAGTCCGAGGTGTACAGGATGTAGGGCAGAGCCAGACGGCGGACCCGGGCGAAGCCCTCGGTGTCGGCCTGGGCGTCGGGGCGAAGACCGCGCACGATCACTGTCATGGTGAGGCACCGTACGGGGCCGTGTGCCGGGGATGCCTCTCATTTTCCGCCGGGTACGGGACAATCGGCCCGTGAGCCTGAAGATCCGCATCGATGACAGCGCGCCCCCGTACGAGCAGGTGCGGGCGCAGATTTCCGAGCAGGCGCGGTCCGGGGCGCTGCCGGTGGGATACCGGCTGCCGACCGTGCGCGGGCTGGCCGAGTCCCTGGGCCTCGCGGTGAACACGGTCGCCAAGGCGTACCGGGCGCTCGAGGGCGACGGGGTGATCGAGACGCGGGGGCGCAACGGCACGTTCGTGGCTGCTGCCGGCTCGGCCGCGGAGCGGGAGGCTGCCGCCGCGGCTCAGGCGTACGCGGAGCGGGTACGGCGGCTGGGGCTGGGGGAGCCGGATGCGTTGGCCGCGGTGCGGGATGCCCTGCGGGCGGCATACGGGGAGTAGGGCGGTACACGGCCGGTAGGGGTTCGAAGCCGAGTGTGCCTTCGGGGGCCGGTGGGCTGAGCCGGTCAGGCTCGGCGGCTCCCCCACTGCCTTGAGGGCGTGGGGCTCCGCCGGCGCCGTCGTCGCCGGTCGCCGTTGCGGCGCAGAACGGGAGAGGCCTGGAGGCCGTGCGGGGGCGGCGGAGGTGACTCGGCGGTCGTGCGTGGGGCGGCGGCCCCGACGTCCGGTGGCGAACGATCACCGGTGGTGTGCGAGTTCCGGAAGGCGGGTGACCGTCAGGCCCGCCCTCGCCGCCGCTCTCCCGAACGTCACCGCGTCCCGCACCGCCGCGCCGCCCGGGTCGTTGTTGAAGTAGGCGTACACGTCCTGTCCCTGCTCCCACGACGTCGCGATGCGGTCGGCCCACGTCTCCAGGGACCGCTTGCCGTAGCGGGGCCAGGGCTGGGCGCGGCCCTGGTGGAAGCGGACGTAACCCCAGTCGGCGGTGCGCCACAGCGGTGTGACCGGGCGGGCCAGGACGTCCGCCCAGCACAGGGCCGCTCCCCGGGCCGACAGGACCTCGCGCACCTCGGGTGTCCACCAGGACTCGTGGCGCGGCTCGACCGCGACCCGCGTACCCGACGGGAAGCAGGCAAGGCAGGCGTCCAGCAGGGCCGGGTCCGCGCGCAGGGTCGGCGGGAGCTGGAGGAGCACGGGGCCCAGGCGGTCCCCGAGGCCCGCCGCGTGGTTCATCAGGCGGTGTACCGGCTCCTGTGGCTCCTTCAGCCGCTTGATGTGGGTGAGGAAGCGGCTCGCCTTGACCGCGACCACGAAGTCCTCCGGCACCCGCTCCCGCCACGCCGCGAAGTTCTCGCGGGACGGCAGCCGGTAGAAGGCGTTGTTGATCTCCACCGTCGCGAAGAGGCGCGTGTACTCCTCCAGCCACAGCCGCGCCGGGACCCCGGCCGGATAGACGACATCCCGCCAGTCCTTGTACTGCCACCCGGAGGTGCCGACGAACAAGGTCACAGCACCATCAAAGCACTACAGGTACAGGCCCGCGTCCGCGCCGTCACGCGCCCCCGGCACCGAGGTCGGCGCCGTGCCCCGGCGCAGCGCGTACAACTCGGCCAGCGTCGCCCCGTCCCGCCCGACGCCCTCCTCGCCGCCGAGCCACTCCACCGCCTCGCGGCGGGTCAGCGGGCCCACCTCGATGCGGGCCAGGCAGCGGCCCGGGCGGACCACGGCCGGGTGCAGCCGCTCCAGGTCCTCGTTGGTGGTGACGCCGACCAGGACGTTGCGGCCCTGGCCGAGCAGGCCGTCGGTGAGGTTCAGCAGCCGGGACAGCGCCTGGCCCGCGGTGTGCTTGGCCTCGCCGCGGATCAGCTCGTCGCAGTCCTCCAGCAGCAGGAGCCGCCAGCGGCCCTTGCCCGCGCCGTCCTCCTCGCCGATCGCGATGTCCATCAGATAGCCGACGTCGCTGAACAGCCGCTCCGGGTCCAGGACGCAGTCGACCTGGCACCAGTCGCGCCAGGAGCGGGCCAGCGTGCGCAGCGCGGAGGTCTTGCCGGTGCCGGGCGGGCCGTGGAGCAGGAGCAGCCGGCCCGCGATGTCCTCGGGGGTCGTCCGCATCAGGCGGTCCATCGCCTGCGCCACCGGCGCCGTGTAGTTGGACCGGACCTCGTCCCAGGTGCCCGCGGAGATCTGCCGGGTGGTGCGGTGCGGGCCGCGCCGGGGGGAGACGTACCAGAAGCCCATCGTCACGTTCTCGGGCTGGGGTTCGGGCTCGTCGGCGGCGCCGTCCGTGGCCTGGTCGAGGACCTTCTGAGCGAGTTCCGCGCTGGTCGCGGTCACGGTGACGTCCGCGCCGCGGCTCCAGCGGGAGACCAGCAGGGTCCAGCCGTCGCCCTCGGCGAGGGTGGCGCTGCGGTCGTCGTCGCGGGCGACCCTGAGCACCCGGGCGCCGTCGGGCAGCAGGGTCGCGCCGGAGCGGACGCGGTCGATGTTCGCCGCGTGCGAGTACGGCTGCTCGCCCGTCGCGAAGCGGCCGAGGAACAGCGCGTCGACGACGTCGGAGGGCGAGTCGGAGTCGTCGACGTTGAGCCGGATCGGCAGAGCGTCGTGTGGGTTCGCAGACATGCGGCCATGATCCGGCACGGGTGCGCTCCGCGCACGACATTTCGGCTCGGGGGGAAGGGTGGTTCGCCGGCCGCGGGCAGTCCCCGGGGCCGGTCGCTTCCCCCCAAGTCCTCGACCTGAGTCGCACCCGGGGCGCCGGCGCGGCGGAGCCGCACATCGAAACAGCCGCGCGCCCCTTTGGGGCGCAATCCCCGCCGGAGGTCCGGCCTCCGCCGTTACTGTTGTCCCCGATGGGACGTCATGGGTGGGATTCGGATGCTCGGCGGTGGCGGCTCTCCGCCCTGCTCGGTGTGGGCGCCGCCGTGCTCGCCCTGGCGGTGACCCTGTTCGGCACGCTGGCCGGCGGCCCCAGCACGGCCGGCACCACCCGCGCCGGCGACAAGGTGCACGGCACTCCGGCGAGCCCCGGCGCGAAACCCGAGCCGTACGTCGGCTGGGGATTCACCCACACTCAGTACAGCGCCGACGAAGGCGCCGGCGCGGCCACCGGACGCGTGGAGAAACTGCTGGGGAAGAAAGGCGGGCTGGCGCAGAACCAGGCCATCATGGGCTGGGGCGCCGACAACCCCGAACCGGTCAAGGGGCACTACGACTTCGGCGCGCTGGACCGCCGTGTCGACTTCATCCGCGCCTCCGGCGGCATCCCCGTCATCACCCTGTGCTGCTCACCGGACTGGATGAAGGGCGGCAAGCCAGGCGTCGACAACACGAACTGGAGCCAGGCGGCGCTGGAGACGGCGCCCACCCCCGACCACTACCAGGACTTCGCCGACCTCGCCGCCACCGTCGCCCGGCGCTATCCGGACGTGCGGCACTTCCTCGTCTGGAACGAGTTCAAGGGCTTCTGGAACGACGCCGAGGCCCGCTGGGACTACGAGGGTTACACCCGGATGTACAACCTCGTCTTCGAGGCGCTGAAGAAGGTCGACAAGGACATCATGGTCGGCGGCCCGTACCTGGTGATGGACAGCCTCGACCCGCGTGACCAGAACGCCTCCACCGCGCTGAAGGGACCCTGGGGCGCCATGGACCAGCGCGTCCTCGACGCCTTCTCCTACTGGAACGCGCACAAGGCCGGTGCCGACTTCACCGTGGTCGACGGCTCGAGCTACACCAACGACGACGACCTGCTCCCCGACGAGTTCCGGGCCACCGACAAGCTCACGGCCGTCAGTGCGTGGGTACGGCAGCAGACCCACGACCTGCCGCTGTGGTGGGCCGAGTACTACGTGGAGCCCGCCGACGGGAACGACGACCGCAAGGGCTGGTCCGAGCCGCACCGCGTCGCCGTGCAGGCCGCCGGGATGATCGCCATGGTCAAGGGCGGTGCCGACTCCGGCTTCTACTGGAACCCGGAGAAGAAGACGGGCTCCGGTTGCGCCGGCTGCCTGTGGACACCCACCGACAGCGCGGGCGGCGGCACTGCTCTGCCCATGTTCGATCTGCTGTCCCGGTTCGCCAGGGCCTTCCCGCCCGGCACCCGGTACGAGACGGTGCGGATCGCCGCAGACGAGGTGCCCGACGTCCGGGTCCTGGCCACGTCCGGGACCGTGCTCGTGGTCAACACCCTGAACCGGACGCGCAGCGCGCAGGTCGACGGC
Source organism: Streptomyces sp. NTD91 (assembly GCF_059510455.1). Lineage (NCBI taxonomy): Bacteria > Bacillati > Actinomycetota > Actinomycetes > Kitasatosporales > Streptomycetaceae > Streptomyces > Streptomyces sp. NTD91. The sequence goes on along the minus strand of NZ_JCAJZW010000038.1, from coordinate 14,121 downwards.
AAGCGGTTCGACATGGGGCCGTACGAGGTGAAGTGGCTCGACCGCTGACCGGCCGGGCCACCCGCCCTCACTTCATGGTCAGGAACCGCTGCACCAGTGAGCCGAGCACCACCGCCAGCAGCGGCAGCGCGAACCAGAACGAGCCCTGGAGCAGCCGCAGCCGGCGTACCCCGGACCGGACCGCGACCCGCGCGACCTCCCGTGCGGCCAGCAGCAGGATCAGGATGACGGCGGCCAGCGCGCCGACCACCGACCACGGCGTCCAGGTGATCAGCGGACCGATCGGGCCCGGGTGCGGCTGCGGTACGGCGCCGGGCGGCCGCTTGCGCAGCGCGTACACGGTGACGTCGTCGTTGACCAGGACCTTCGTCAGCTCCTGCCGGTTGTCCAGGTTCTCGATCAGCCGGGGCTCCCAGGTCGCCGAGTAGCCCGCGTCCAGCTGAAGATAGGTCACCTGGCTGCGGTTGATCATCAGATACGAGTGGCGGCCGGCGTCCTTGAGCGCCTTGACCAGGCCCGACACCAGCACCGGGTCGGTGGGGGCGAGGGTGGGCACGTAGTTCACCCGCTCCATGTCCTTCGCGCCCCACGGCATCGCCGGAGTCACGTCGTTGACCGTGTCCTGGGTCAGCCACAGCAGCCGTACGGTCGGCCTGTCGTGGGCGTACACCCAGTTCATGGCCGCGACCTCGCCGGGCCGGGTGCGCTCGAACGGCTCGTTGCCCCAGCGCGCCACCAGGAAGCCGCCGATCAGCAGCAGGCCGGCGAGCAGCGCGGCCAGCGGGGCGAGGCTCACCCGGTCCTTCGCGCGTTCCTCGGCCGTGACCCCGGCGCGCGGGAAGAGGGCGAGTGCGCCGAGCAGGGCCGCGCCCGGCACCGCGAACATGAAGACGCGCAGCGCCATCTCGCCGCCGTACGACTGCATGCCGAAGCCCAGGAACGGCACGAAGGTCAGCACCAGCAGCGAGCGTTCGCGGTAGCGGTGGAAGCGCCGCCGCCACCAGCCCCAGCAGGCGAAGGCCATGACCGAGCCGGCCAGTAGCACCCGGGTGTACAGCACCAGTTTGTGGGTGGAGTCGCCGCCCTGGATCCGGCCGGAGACGGAGGTGGAGACATTGCTGCCGACGCCGCCGACCCCGCCGAACAGGTCGTTGAAGTGCCCGGACCAGTACGGCTCGGCCATGAAGCCCACCCAGACCGCGACCAGCACCGCGAACAGCAGTGGCAGGCCGCGCAGTTCGCAGCGGCCGAGCAGGACGAGCGCGGCGAGCACGCCGAGCATCATGAAGGGCGTGAGCTGGTGCGCGGGCACGCTCGCCCCGTACAGGCCGAGCAGCAGAAGCAGCAGCACGGCCCGTTGGCGCCGGGCGGCCGGTTCCACCTCGGCCTCGCCCGGCCGGAACCTGGTCCAGATCACGCGGGGCGGGCGGAACCAGACCAGCAGGATCGCCACGAACATCAGGTACAGCAGATAGGTGAAGCCCTGCGGGGAGAAGTAGTCCTGGCCGACCCAGCCGCACAGCACGAACAGCCAGATGCCGGTCCACCTGGCCCGCCAGCTCGCCCTGAGCGACCGGGTGAGCAAGAACATCGGTGCGAGATAGGCGAGTTGGATGGCCGTCGGCCACCAGCGGATCACCTCGGTGAAGTCGGTGATCCCGCAGGCCCGGCCGACGAACGCGGCCACCGCGAAGAAGCCCGGCCAGCTCCAGCGGGCGTCCAGGTCGGGTACGGCGGACCCGGTGCGGTCGATGTAGTCGAGGAACCCCAGGTGCTGCCAGGCTGTCGGGAACCGCGGCTCTGTCTCGATCACGGCGGGCAGCGCGTGCAGCGACACGACCGTCGCGACCAGCGTGAGCAGCAGCAGTGCCCGGTGTTCCCGGCGCAGCCAGAGCAGCGCCGCGAACACGGTGACCAGCAGGGCCGCTCCGACGAGGGTCGGCAGCGGCAGCACCGAGATCAGACCCAGGCCGCCCATCCGGTCCAGGTCGGCCTCGCCGAGCCGCAGTGCGGGCACCCAGTACAGCAGCAGCGCGGCGATCAGCAGACAGCCGAGGACGACACCGGTGCGGGTGGGCGGCAGCCGCCGCACGAAGGCCGGTGCCGGTGGCTCCTCGGGCCCGGCTTCGCCCGGCACGGCAGTCTGCGCGGGCTCCGGCACGGGCGGGTCGGTCGTCCCCATGGGGTCGATCCTGCCCACCGACGCGTCCAGTTCCTCCTCGGTGAACGGTGCGTCCACCTCCGCCGCCTCCGCCTCCCGCGGCAGCCCGGTCACAGCCGGGCCCGGTGAGGCCTCGCTGCGGGGTTCTCTGCCCTCCACCGGCAGGACCGGCGTACCGGCGGGCGGGGTGCCGGGGCCCGGGCGGACGTCCGGGCGGCGTTCCACGTGGTCGAAGTCGACGTGGACGCCGAGGGCGAGGGTGTCGGAGTCGAGGGCCCAGGCCGGGCCGTGCCGGCGCGCGCGGGAGCCGGCCGGCACCTCCGGCGCACCCAGATCGGCGAGGTCGCCGTCGGGGGGCGCCGTGTCCGGTACCGCGTCCGCCGCGGTGCGGACCGTCCTGAAGAGCTTCGGTGCGGCGATCGCCGCGACCACGGCCAGGCTCCCGGCCTCGGCGATGCCCGCGCCGGTCAGCCCCATCCGGGGCAGGAGCAGCAGAGTCAGGCCCAGCACCAGCACGCACAGCAGGCCCTGCAGCCAGGCCAGTCCGGCGGTGCGGCTGCGCGCGCGCAGCACCGCGAAGTACGTCTCGATCACGACCCGCAGCACCGAGCCGACCGCGAGCCAGCGCAGCAACGGGGTCGCCGCGTGCGCGTAGCCCTGGCCGAACACGCCGAGGATCCAGGGCGCGCCGATGATCCACACGGCCGCGATCGGCAGCATGATCCGGGCCATCCGCTTCAGCGCCGCGCGGGTGTAGGCGGCCAGCCGCGCCGGGTCGTGCGAGCCCTCGACCGTGAGGGACGCGCCCATGTTGATGGCGAGGAGGTCGGTCGTGCCGCCGATGGTGGTGGCGATGTAGAAGTAGGCGTTCTCCGCCGAGCTGACCTGCGCGGCGACGATCACCGGGACGAGGTAGATCACGGCCAGCGAGAACAGCGAGCCGGTGTAGTCCCCGGCCAGGAACCGGCCGACCTGCCGCAGGGTCGGCGGATCCGCGTGGCCCTCGGTGGCCTTCGTGTGCCGGGGCACGAGACGCCGGAACACCAGCCAGCCCAGCGGCACCACCGAGGTGGCGATCGCGGCCACCCAGGAGACGAACACCCCGGTGGTCGGGACGGCGACGGCGAACGCGACGAGCAGGGCCAGCTTCACCGCCGAGAACACGGTGTTGCCGACCGGCACCCAGGTCGCGCTGCGCAGTCCGGTCAGCACGCCGTCCTGGAGGGTGAGCACGTTCCAGGCGATCACGGCCGCGACGAAGCCGAGCCCGTTGACCGTCCCGTGCAGGAAGCGGTACGACGGCCCCCAGGTGTCCAGGGTCAGCAGGAAGACGCCCGCCGCGACCGCCACGAGCAGTGAACTGCCCGCGTACGTGCGGAAGATGAGCGTGCTGGTGCGTGCCCCGGCGATGGGGATGAAGCGGGCGAGGGCACCGGTGAGGGTCACCGCCGTCAGCCCGGCGAGGAACTTCATCGCGGCGATGGCGGCCGAGCCCTGCCCGACCGCCGACTCGGAGTAGTAGCGTGCCGCGGCCAGCCAGAAGCCGAGCCCGAGGACGGCGGAGATGCCGGTGTTGAGCATCAGCGCATAGGCGTTGCGGAACAGCGGGCTGCCGCCGGGGGACCGGCCCGTGCCGGGCAGCCGCAGGCGGCGCCCGGACTTCTCGGGCGCCCCGGCACCGCTCGTCGCGGACTCGGTCGTGGTGGTCGTGTCAGACACGGGAACGCATGACCTTCCGGCGGACCTGACGGGCTCTGCGGACGAGGGCGTACCCCTTGGTGAGGGTACGGTCCCTGGCGAACGCGCGGGCGACGGAGCGGGCGTGGAGCAGCCGCTCGAACTCCTCCACGCCGGTGGAGCGCCGGACCGTGACCCGCTGCAGCGCGTACGGTCCCTGGCGGCGGCGGGCGAGTCCGTTGCCGACGGCGAGCGCCTGGGCGTACCCGCCCGCGCGCACCGCCTCGCGGACCCGGCGGTCGGAGTAGCCGTACGGGTAGGCGAACGACGCTGGGCGGGCGCCGAGTTCAGCCATCACGATCTCGGTGCAGCGGGTCAGCTCGGTGCGCAGCGCGACGTCGTCGAGCTGGTCGAGCTGCGGGTGGGTGTGGCTGTGGCCGCCGATCTCGATGCCGGCGGCCGCCAGTTCGCGCACCTGCCGCCAGTCGAGCATGGTGTCCAGGGCGCCCCCGGTGTCGTACGCGCCCCTGATCCAGCCGGTGGAGACGAACAGGGTGGCCGGGAAGCCGTGCTTTTCGAGGACGGGCAGCGCGTGCCGGTGGACGCCCGCGTAGCCGTCGTCGAAGGTGATCAGCACCGGCCTGGTGGGCAGCGGGCGGCCGGAGCGCCAGCGGGCCGCGAGATCGGCGGTGCTCACCGGGGTCAGGCCCAGGTCGCCGATGAGCGCCATCTGCTCGGCGAACGCCTCCGGCGCGACCGACAGGACCCGGGTGGCGTCGTTGGGTGCGGTGGCGACGGAGTGGTACATGAGGATGGGCACGGGGCCGTCAGCCATGGATGTCCTCCTCGATCGGCGCCACCGAGAACGTCGTACCGCATCGCCGCGCCCGCACACTGCCCACCACGTAGCCGCCGGCCGCGGCGAGCACGCCGGCGACGATCGCGCTCGCGCGGCCCGCGCCGCCACGCCGGGCCAGCAGGGCGTCTCGCAGGCCACGAGCGACCCCTGCGGGCAGGACCCGGGTGGTGTACCGGCGTTCGGACTCCAGGCCCTTGCCCGCGCCGACGCTCCGCGCGACCAGCGCCTTGGACAGGCCCTCGGCGTAGGTGCGGGTGCGGAAGTAGGCGAAGTGCTCGCGGGGTTCGGGGACCCGGTGGTGGATCACCGCGCGGTCGTCGACGAGCAGGACGGCGTCGGGGCGGGCGCGGGTCAGGCGGATGCACAGCTCCGTCTCCTCGCAGCCGAGCGGGCGACGGTCGCCGTCGCGGCCGATGCCGGTGGCGAAGCCGCCCGCCGCATCGAACGCCGTACGCCGGAAGGAGGCGTTCCCGCCGAGCACGTTGCGGACGCGGACCCGGCCCGGGGGCAGGCCCTTGTAGGTGCAGCCCACCACCCAGTCGAACTCCTCCGGGAACCAGGCCGGTCGTCGGCCCGACGACCAGACGGGCTCCGTACGGCCGCCGACCGCCATGACGCGCGGGTCGGCATAGCCCTCGGCGAAGTGACGCAGCCAGTCCCGCTCGGCCACGGCGTCGTCGTCGAGGAAGGCGATGACCTCGCCGTGGGAGGCGGCGATGCCGGTGTTGCGGCCGGCGGACAGGCCGCGCGGGCCCGCGTTGGGCAGCACCCGGACACCCTCGGTCTCCTTGTACTCGCGCTCCAGCCGGTCTCTCAGGGCCGGGTTGTGGTCCACGACCAGGAGCGTCTCCAGCGCCGCGTACGACTGCGCGCGCACCGAGGAGACCGCCGCGAGGATGTCCTCCCAGCGGTCGTCGGTGTACACGCAGATCACGACGGAGATGCCGGGACCTCTCAAGACACCTCTCCCCGGACCGTGTCGAGCATCGGCGAGTGGCGTTCCTGGCGGCGCAGTTCGCGCCGGTTGGAGCGTTCCTTGAGGATGACCTTGAGCACCCGGAACCCGTCGCGCACGGCCCGCAGGTTGCTGGTGCCGTGGATGCGCAGGTACTCGTGGCTCGGGATCTCCTGGACCTTCAGGCCGGCCTTGACCACTCTGATGTTCATCAGCGTCTCGACCTCGAAGCCGGTGCAGTCGAGGTCGATCTTGTCCAGGCAGTGCCGCCAGAACGCGTTGTAGCCGTAGCACAGGTCGGTGTAGCGGGCGCCGAACTTGCGGTTGACGACGGTGCACAGCGCCCAGTTGCCGAGCTTGCGGACGAAGGTCATGTCGTCGGTGCCGCCGCCGTTGGCGAAGCGCGAGCCCTTGGCGAAGTCGGCGCCGGAGACCAGCGCGGAGACGTAGCTGACGATCTCGCCGCCGTCGGCCGAGCCGTCCGCGTCGACCATCACGATGATGTCGCCGCTGCACGCCTCGAACCCGGTGATCAGGGCATCCCCCTTGCCCCGGCCGCGCTGTTCGACGACCTTGACGTCCGGCCACAGGGAGCGGGCCACGTCGACAGTGCCGTCCGTGGAGTTGCCGTCCACGAGAACGACTTCGTGTATCCAGCCGGGGAGCGTCTTGAAGACGTAGGGCAGATTCTCCGCCTCGTTCATGGCGGGAATGACCACGCTCACCGGCGGAGTGATCGCCAGGTGGGAGGAGATCGGCCGGTAGTGCGCGGCGATTGAAGGATCTCGGCCGAAACTCGGCGGGCGCAGGACGGAACTCATGAGTCTTTTCCCTCTCGTCCGGTGGGCCACCCACCCCCGGGCGGCCCGGATCTGTGTCCGGTTCGAAAGGGGGGTTCTCATCTTCGGCGCGGTGACATGGTCTCCGCGCACACGGATGAGCTGGCAAAGCTGGCCGGCCCGCCGGAGAAGAACGGCAGCCGGTCGCGCGGCACGACTCGGTAACGCTTGCGGTCACCGAGCACGGCACCCCCCTACCGCGCCCCGCGCCGGTGGACGCCGCGGCCCCCGAGCCCTCCCCTGGTGCCGTGTGCCGACGTGCCGATGCGGGTGAGATGTATGACGGTATTGACGATTGAACCGTATAGGCAACCCCTGAGGGGCTGACTCACAGTTTTGTTGGTTTGGCCGTTACACAACCTTGGCCGGTGTTGCTCGGCTATGTGTGCGTTTTCCGGAAAGTCGTTCCCGGACCACGACGACCAGCAGAAGCAACACGCTCAGCACGGTCACCGCGACCACCCCGCCGCGCACCGACCAACGGTGGAGCGCGAGCATGCCCTGGGCAACCAGCATGTCGACGACGACCGAGCCCGCAAGCGCGCACAGTGCCCGGGCGAAGGGATCCAGCCCGCGCAGCGCCGCGGCGAGCGCCACGGCCGGCGCGGCCAGCAGGAAGAACAGGGTGCACGGGCCGCGCAGCCTGGACGTGGAATCGGTGAGGGCGAGCAGCGCGCCGAACCCCGCGAGAGCGGTCGCGGCCCCCGCGAGCAGCGGCAATGAAGATGTCTTGATGCGTATGGTCTGCATGGGCGACTTTGCCCCCCGACGCGCCGGATGCCGGGCTTCAATGTGACCCAACCCCGGGGAGGGCGTCAAGACGGGCAGCCCGCCTTCGAACATGCGTGCCACACCGCCGTGATGACATGACGTCAAACCGTATTGGCATGTACGCGCAATAGATGAGCCGTGAACGTTTCGCGTCGATCCTGTTGAGACCATAAGAGTTTTGGCATGGACACTTCCCGTCAACACGCGTAGTTGCTACCACAGTTATGGCAGAGATCATGCTAAAGGGAGGTTCCATGAGACGTTCCCGACTTACCGGATTCGTGACCTCGCTCCTCCTCGCCGCCGGCCTGGGTCTCACCGGGACCGGTCACGCGACGGCCGCGACCGGCGGCTATGTGGCCCTCGGCGACTCCTACTCCTCCGGGGTCGGCGCGGGCAGCTACATCAGCTCCAGCGGCAGTTGCGACCGCAGCACCCAGGCGTATCCGTACCTGTGGAACGCCGCGCACGGCCCGTCCTCGTTCGCCTTCAACGCCTGCTCGGGCGCCACGACGGACGACGTCATGGCGAACCAGCTCGGCTCTCTGAACTCCTCCACCTCACTGGTGTCCATCACCATCGGCGGCAACGACGCGGGCTTCTCCGACGTCATGACGACCTGTGTGCTCCAGTCCGACAGCGACTGCCTCGCCAGGATCGCCACCGCCGAGGCGTACGTCGACTCCACGCTCCCCGGCAAGCTGGACACCGTCTACAACGCGATCAGCGTCAAGGCCCCGAGCGCCCGAGTGGTCGTCCTCAGCTATCCCCGCTTCTACCTGCTCGGCCAGACGTGCCTCGGGCTCTCCGACACCAAGCGGTCCGCGATCAACGGCGCCTCCGACTACATCGACGCCGCCATCCAGAAGCGCGCCCAGGCCCACGGCTTCGTCTTCGGAGACGTGCGCACCGCCTTCTCCACCCACGAGATCTGCTCCGGCAGCTCCTGGCTGCACAGCGTCAACTGGCTCAACATCAGCGAGTCGTACCACCCCACCGCGGCCGGCCAGTCGGGCGGTTATCTGCCGGTGCTCACGAACAACGCCTGACCCGAACGGCCTCGCCCCTCAGGGTGAACTCTCCGGCGGGCCCGAGGCCGAGGCGGAGGCCCCGTCCGACGGGGTCTCCGTCGGCGTCGGCGTCGTGCAGTCCACGGAGAACGGAACCGTGTTCGACGTCGTCTGCACGGGGGCACGCACCTTCACCCAGATCTGCTCCCCGCTCGACCCGCCGCCCTGGTGCACCGTCAGCGTCACCCGCACCTGCCGGGTCCGCTCGCCGCCGTCCGGGAAGGACAGCGTGTGCCATCCCGGGTCGGAGACCGATCCCCGTGTCGTCACCCAGCGGTACTCCACCTGCGCCGGCAGCCGCCCGACCGTGAACGTCGCCGTGAACGAGGCCGTCTGCGCGGCCGGTGGCGGACAGCTCCCGGAGTACGTGGTGTGCACGCCCGCCACCGTGACCCGCACGGACTGCTCCGGCTGCGTGCTCGACGGCCCGCTGCCGCCCGCGGCCGAGGGCGTTCCCGCGGCCGAGTGCGTGCCGCCGTGCGTGGCCGGCGTCCGCACGCCGCCGCTCGTCCGGCCGGCACCGCCCGCGCTCCCCTGGCCGCCGCCGTTGTCGTGGTTCAGCAGCGCGTACGTCAGCCCCGCCAGCGCCAGGACGAGCACCAGCAGGCCCGTCACCAGCACCGCGCCCGTGCGACGGCGCTCGGGCCCGCCCGACGCCGTGGTGCCGGACCGAGGCAGCGGTGGGGTGGGGGAGGGCGACGGTTCCCGGTACGGCTGCCGGTGCTGCGCGCTGACGGTCGGGGTGCCGTACGGGGGCAGCGCCGTCGTGGCCGCCCGGGGCGCTGCTCCCCCGGAGGGGACGCCTCCGGCCGCGACGATCCGCAGGTCGTGCTCCACCCGCTCGGCGTCCGGGCGCTCGGCCGGATCCTTGCGCAACAGCCCCTCGATGACGCCGGCGAGCAGCCCGGCCCGGCGCGGCGGCGGCAACTCCTCGTCCACCACGGCACGCAGGGTGCTGAGCGGGGTGTCGTACCGGAACGGCGAGACACCCTCCACCGCCGCGTACAGCAGCACACCCAGCGACCACAGGTCCGACTCGGGACCCGGCGTTCGCCCCAACGCCCGCTCCGGCGCGAGGAATTCCGGCGAGCCGATCACCTCGCCGGTCATGGTCAGCGCGGAGCTTCCCTCCACCGAGGCGATCCCGAAGTCGGTCAGCACCACCCGGCCGTCGTCGGCGAGCAGCACGTTGGCCGGCTTCACGTCCCGGTGCAGCACCCCGGCGGCGTGCGCGGCGCGCAGCGCGGACAGCACCTCGGCACCGATGTGCGCGGCCCGCTGCGGCGTGAGTGGGCCCTCCGCCTCCAGCAGGTCGGCGAGCGACAGCCCGCGCACCAACTCCATCACGATCCACGGCCGGCCGTCCTCCACGGCCACGTCGTACACCGTGACCACGTTCCGGTCGGCGACCCGGGCCGCCGCCCACGCCTCACGCTCCAGGCGGGCGTACATCCGCTCCACGCCGGATGCCGGCAGCCCGGCCGGGGCCCGCACCTCCTTGACGGCCACCTCGCGGTGCAGCACCTCGTCCCGGGCGCGCCACACGGTGCCCATGCCGCCCTCGCCCAGCGGCGAGAGCAGACGGTAGCGGCCCGCGACCACACGTTCGCGGCCGGGCTCTTCGGTCACGGTCGCCCCCCAGACAAGTCGCGCGGAACCCTCAAAGTAGCTCAGCCGAGCACGGATACGGCCCCCCGCGACCCGATCCGGCGCCCAGGGCCACGACGACGTGAGCGGCACCGGCCGGCGCACCGCGAGGGGCCGGGCCCTGCCGGTCAAGAGGGCTCCGCGGCCGAGGAGTCGTACTCCCGCCGACGCCGGACGGCGGCGGCGAACCGCCGCAGTGCTGCGACACGCGGATCGGACCCGGGCCCCGTGTCACCGCCGCTCCGGCCGTCCTTCTCGGTTTCCTGGCTGCGCGCGTCCATGCCGTCTCCTGCGTCCGTCGGCCGTGTGGGAGGCGCGGCCCGCCGTGGGGGAGGGGGAAGTACGGGCCGCGCCGGTCCGGGGTGGGGCGGAGAGGTCTTCGGAGCCGGCCGCCGTGCGGATTGGCCGGCCGGAGAAAAACTTTCCGGCCCCTGCGACCCGCGTTTTCGGACCGCGGATCCGTATCACCCGCGGGAGGTGTGCGTTCGTGCGGATGCGTGGAGTGCGCGGAAGGGCCGGCTGCGGTCACGGAGAGGCGGCCGGCGTACGGGCGGACGAGCTGCTGATGCTCGTCGCGGGGGGCGACCAACGGGCGTTCGAGGACCTGTACGCACTGGTGTCCGGCCCCGTGTACGGACTCGTACGGCGGGTGGTGCGCGACGCCGCCCAGTCCGAGGAGGTCGCCCAGGAGGTCCTGCTCGAGACCTGGCGGCAGGCCGCCCGGTACGACCCCGGCCGGGGCAGCGCGCTGTCCTGGATCCTCACCCTCGCCCACCGCCGCGCCGTCGACCGGGTGCGCAGTGCCCGCGCGGCCGGAGAACGCGAGCAGCGGGAGGCCCTGCGTGCCGGGGAGCCCCCCTTCGACCAGGTCGCCGAGGAGGTCGAGGCCGGCATGGAACGCGAGTGGGTGCGCCGCTGCCTGCGCCGGCTCACGGACCTGCAACGCCAGTCCGTGACCCTCGCCTACTACGACGGCTACACCTACCGTGAGGTCGCCGAGCGGCTCTCGCTGCCGCTCGGCACGGTCAAGACGCGCATGCGCGACGGGCTCACCCGGCTCCGCGAGTGCCTGGGAGGTGCCGTATGAGCGTCCTCGGCGGGCTGCTGCGCCGCGAGGGCCCGCACTCCCTCGCCGCGCCCTACGCCCTCGACGCCCTCGAACCGGCCGAGCGGCGCCGGTTCGTGAAACACCTGCGGGGCTGCGACCGCTGCACGGCCGAGGTGCGGGAACTGGCCGAGGACGCGGTGCGTCTCGCCTGGTCCACCGCGGCCCACGCGCCCCCGGCGCTGCGCGACCGGGTGCTGGCCGCCGTACGCACCACCCCGCAGGAGCGGGGCCGGACGCCCACACCGGAGCCCACACCCCGGCTGCCGCCGTACGTCTGGGGCACCCGGCCCCCGCCGGGACGCACCCGTACGCCCCGCACGCGCCCCCTGTTCGTGCCGCTCGCCACGGCGACCGCGGCGGCGGCCCTCGTCGTCGCCTCGCTCTTCGCCGTGCAGGCCCGGCGCACCGAGGGCCGGCTGGACGTGGAGCGGTCGCGGGCACGTGAGATCGCCCACGTTCTGGCCGCGCCCGACGCCCGCGCGACCACCAGCGAGGACGCCCGGGGCCGCGGTATCGGAGTGATCGCTTCCGCTGCGGAGGGCGAGGCCGTCGTCACCCTCAGCGGCTACGACACCCCGCCTGCCGGCCGCGTCCACCAGCTCTGGCTCATGCGCCCCCGTGCGCAACCGCGCTCCCTCGGGCTCTTCGCGGGCGACACGCCCTTGGTCGCGAAAGGTCTCGAGACCTCCTCGACGTCACTCGCCGTGACCGTCGAGCCTGACGGGGGCTCAGCACGGCCCACTGGCCAGCCCATTGTCCAACTCGCCCTGAAACCGGTCGGATTCGGAGAGTAGTCAAAGGCGGATGGTCAACCTCCTTGCAGGGAAGGTGAATCCTGTGGCCGAGATACACGCGTGCCCCCCTGGGGCGATAGGGTTACTCTGCCCGGGCCGGGTGGACTCGTACGGGTGGGGAGTGACATGGAGCAGATAACAGTGCGCAGCAGGGCCAGGGTCCCTGCGATCACCTGCGGGAGCAGCGCGACCAGTTCGCGTCTCGACCGCCATCTGTCGGTGCTGGCGGGCCCCGCCGTACCGCAGCGGGAGACGGCCGAGGCGACCTCGCTGATGCGCGAGCTGACGGCGCGTGACACCGCACACCAGCGCAGCGACCGGGGCAGGCGGGTCAGCCGTGTCTCCCTGTTCGCACCACTGCGCCGGCTGCGCCGCTCGCTGTTCGGCGGTCACTGAGCGGGTACCGAACCGCTCGTCGGCCGCCCCGAGCCACCCTCGACCTGGCAGGCGGCCGTCCCCCGGCCCGTCCGGAAGACCGGCGCTCAGGCCGCCGCACCGTCCCGGCGCATCGCTGCGATCTCGTCGTCCGTCATCCCCACGGCACGCAGCAGGGCCCGGGTGTGCTGCCCGAGCGCCGGCACCTCACCCATCCGCGCCTGGTCCCCGCCCGGCAGCGTGATGGGAGGCAGCAGCGCCTTCAGCGGCCCGACCGGCGAACCCACCTCGCGCCACCGCTCCCGGGCCGCGAGCTGTGGGTGCGCGGCCAGCTCGGGCAGGTCCCGCAGCCGGGCGCAGGCGATGCCCGCCTTCTCCAGCCGGGCCAGCGCCTCCTCGGTGCCCAGCACGCCGAGCGCCCGCGCCACCAGCGCATCCGTCTTCTCCCGGTTCGCAACCCGTGCCGTGTTCGTCGCGCAGGCCGGGTCCGTCCCCAATTCCGGGCGTCGTATGACCTGTTCGGTCAGCCGCCGCCACTCCCGGTCGTTCTGCACCGACACCAGCACGCGCCCGCCGTCCGCCGTCGCATAGGCGTCGTACGGCGCGATGACGGCGTGTGCCAGGCCGGTGCGCGCCGGTGGCTCACCCCCGTGCATCGTGTGGTGCAGCGGATGCCCCAGCCACTCGGCGAGCGACTCCAGCATCGACACCTCCACCGGCCCGCCCCGCCCGGTCGTCCCGCGCCGCACGAGGGCCGCCAGGACGCCCGAGAACGCGTACATGGCCGCCGCGATGTCCGCAGCCGGGATACCCGCCTTCACCGGCTGCTCCGGCGTCCCGGTCACCGACACGAGCCCCGCCTCGCACTGCACGAGCATGTCGTACGCCCGCTTGTCCGCGTACGGCCCCGAGGAGCCGTATCCGGAGATGTCCACGGCGATCAGCCGCGGATGGGCCGCGCACAGCGTGGCCGCGTCGAGCCCGAGTCGGGCCGCCGCCCCGTGCGCGAGGTTCTGCACGAACACGTCCGCGTCCGCGACGAGCCGCCGTACGGCCTCAAGGCCGCGCGGATCCTTGAGGTCCAGGGCGATGGACTCCTTGCCGCGGTTGCACCACACGAAGTGCGAGGCGAGACCGCGGGCCGCCGTGTCGTACCCGCGCGCGAAGTCGCCGCCGTCGACCCGCTCCACCTTGATGACCCGGGCGCCCAGATCGGCGAGCTGCCGCGTCGCGAAGGGCGCGGACACGGCCTGTTCGACGGCGACGACGGTGACGCCCGCGAGGGGCAGGGGCTGCTGTTCCATGACCGGATCATGGCCCGTGACCGGTGGTCCTGTCAGCAGCCCCGGGGCTGGGACGCGGGTGATGGCGCCCACGTCGCCGGGCCGCGCAGATCGAGATCAGGCGCATGATGCCCGTCCGGGATCCCTGCCGGACCCGCCGGGCCAAGGACGCCGAGGACGTCGCCCGGCTGGAGGCCGCCCTCGAACGGCCCGAGGGCCCGTCTGCCCATTCCCGTCTGCCGCGCGACGCCGTGCACGCTCCCCCACTGCCTGGGCGGCGTGGGAGGTGCCCCCACTCGTCGCACCGGTCCCGGAGCGGGGACGTCCGGTACGAGGGCCTGGAGCCGGCACGCCGGGAGCACGCACCTGACGCCGCGCGGCCGCCCTTCGGGCAACGACGCGAATGGTCGGACAGCCCTAGGTGTATTGCCCTGTGAGGTTGGGGACGCGGCTGGCGGGTGGTTGGCCTTTCAGCGCGGTGTGTCCGCGGTGGTGATTGTGGGTGTGCAGCCAGTCGGGGAAGGCGTCGCGTCGTTCCTGTTCTGAGCGGTAGGGGCGGGCGTAGGCCCATTCGTCGAGCAT
>NZ_JCAJZW010000037.1:0-79742 GCF_059510455.1 Streptomyces sp. NTD91 | reverse complement strand
GTCATGGTGACTCCCTCGGTGGTCGTCGGGCGGTCGGCAGGTGACGGATCAGGCCTGGAACGGCCATGTCGGCAGGGACCGGTTCTTCCAGGCGGCGTTGGCCACCCCGGCGAACGAGCCGTACCAGGCAAGCAGCGCGGTGAGCAGGCCCGCCCAGCCGCCCGCGTGGCTCAGCTCCGTCTGCTGCCCCAGTTCTCCGGCGGTGAGCAGCACGAAGGTCACCGACAGCACCGCGAACACGGCGAGCAGCAGGCCGCTGATCCGGGTGGTGACGACCGTCATGTAGACGGTGAAGATCGTCCAGGCGAGCAGGAACACGCCGGTGGCCTGGTAGGCGTGGGCCGTCGGCAGCTTCGGGGCGACGAACTGGACGTAGGCCGCGAAGGACAGCCAGAAGGAACCGTAGGAGGTGAACGCCAGCGCGCCGAAGGTGTTGTTCTTGCGGAACTCCCACATGCCGGCGAGGACCTGGGCGATGCCGCCGTACCACAGGGCGAGCGGCAGCACCACGGCCTCCAGCGACGCGTCCTTGATCAGGCCGGCGTTGAAGACGGAGAGCACGAAGGTGGTGAGGGCGAACGCCGCCAGCCCCAGGGGCCCGGGGTCGGCGACCTGCGGGCGGGGCGCCTCGGGCGCGGCAGGGGCCTGCTCCTGGGAAGCGGCGGGCGTGGGGGTCTGAGTCATGGCGCGGTCCTTGGGTCGGGGTGCCTGCTCGGCACGGTCCTGGGACGGGAGGGTGCGTCGTCCGCAGGCGCGGGCGACGGCAGACGGTGCAGGGTGCGGGGTGGCGGCGGTCCGGCCCGGGGTCGGGGCCGGGAGATCGCACGCGTCCTCAGGGGGAGGCCGCGGGACGTCCGACTGCCGCTCCCGGTCCGGGAGCACGGCTTGGCGGCCGGCCGTTCCGTGTTGTCTCGCTCTGGCCGGTTACTGTGCGGCACCCGCGCCGCGTCGGGGAGTCCTGATACGGGACTTGTCGGTCAGTGGCGTCCGTCGCGCGACGGACGGACGGGGGTGCGGGACGAACGGTCGCCCCCCACCGCCGAGCGGCCGGCCGTACCCGCGTCCAGCGCCTCCGGCAGATGCAGTCGGGCCAGCATCACGGAGGTCCCCGCGGGCACGCTGCCGGGCGTGGCCAGGGACACGCCCACCATGGTCAGGAACGCCACCGGCACGCTCCAGGCCGCGGGCTCGGCGAGGAGGACGCCGGCCCAGCCCGGCCCGTCCGCGCCCAGCAGAGTGAGCGTCAGCGCGGCCCCCGACAGTCCGCCGCCGACCAGCATCCCGGCGACGGCTCCGGCCGGGGTCAGCCGCCGCCACCAGATGCCCAGCACCAGCAGCGGACAGAACGTGGAGGCGGCCACCGAGAAGATCAGCCCGACCTCGTGGGCCACGGAAACCCCACTCTCCGACAGCAGCAGCGCGATGGCGCAGGGAGCGAGCACGGCCAGCGTGGAGGCCCGGCGAAAGCCGCGCACGTCCCCGCCGAGAAGGTCCTGCGAGAGCACGGCGGCCACCGACAGGGCCAGTCCCGAGCAGGTCGACAGAAAGGCCGCGAAGGCGCCGGCAACCACCAGTGCCGTCAGCAGCTGACCCGCGGCGCCCGGCACCAGCCGTCCGGGCAGCAGCAGGACCACGGCGTCCGCCCGGTCGGCTGCGGCCAGGCTGGGCGCGTAGAGCCGCCCGAGCCCGCCGTAGACCTCGGGCAGCAGGTAGAACGCGCCCAGCAGACCGAGGACGCCCACCGTCGTACGGCGGGCCGCGCGGCCGTCGGGGTTGGTGTAGAAGCGGGCGATGACGTGTGGCAGGCCCATCGCCCCCAGGAAGGTGGCCACCATCAGGGAGTACACGCCGTAGAGTGCCTGCCCGCCGCTCTGGTCCGCCACCGTGCGGGCGGCCGGCGCGGGTGCCGGGCGCAGGCTGCCGGACGGTTGCCAGACACCGTGCCAGACGAGCAGCAGGACGATCGCCGGGACGGCGAGCGCGGCGAGCTTCAGCCAGAACTGGACGGCCTGGACTAGGGTGACGCTGCGCATGCCCCCAGCGATCACGCTCATCAGTACCACGGCCGTCACCAGCACGGCTCCCGACCAGGTCGGCGCCCCGAGGGCCGCGTGCAGGGCCAGTCCCGCGCCCTGCAACTGCGGCACCTGGTAGAGCCACCCGATGAGCACCACGAAGGCGGTGGCCGTCCGCCGCACCGCCAGTGAACCCAGGCGTGCCTCGGCGAAGTCGGAGACGGTGTAGGCCCCCGACCTGCGCAGCGGCGCCGCCACCAGGACAAGGAGCACCAGGTAGCCGGCCGTGTATCCGATGCCGTACCAGAGCATCGTGCTGCCGTAGGCCACCAGCAGTCCGGCGATGCCCAGATAGGAGGCGGCCGAGAGGTATTCGCCGCTGACCGCGGCCGCGTTGCGCAGCGGCGAGACGGTGCGGGAGGCGACGTAGAAGTCCGGGGTGGAGCGCGACTTCAGGCCGTAGCCGCCGACGGCCACCGTCAGGGCGACGACCAGCAGGACGGCGGTCAGGTTCTCCGCTGTGCTCATCGGAGGACCATCCTTTCTGCAGCTCCCATGGGTGGGGTTGTGGCCTCTCGGTCCCGGTGGGTGCATGGCCTGTAGTACGCGCCGTCCGACGGCCTGCACGAGTTCCGCCGGCCCCGCCGGGACGAGGCCGTCCGATCGGCTTCGGGGACACGCCCCCAAGAGTGCCGACCGACGTGGTCGCTGCTCACGGCCGCACCACCGGGCAGGTGCTCCCCGGACGACGTGGGACTACGCCGCACGTGTGCATCGGATGGGGCTGGGCGACCGAAAGCACGACGTGACGGTCATGGACGCGACCGGCAAGCGCATCGACTGGTGGGAACTGGCCGAGACCGAGGAAGGGTTCGCCAAGACCCCGCGAGGCCCCGCATGCACGGCGCCCCGGCCGTCCTGCCCGTGGCCATCGAGACCACCGGGGGCCCGGCCGTCGGTCGGCTGCTGACCGTCGGACACCCGGTCGTACCGGTGCATCCGAACGCCTCCCACGCCGTGCGGGCGCGCTGGGGCCCTGCAAGCGCCCTGGCTGCTGCGGCAAGAAGTCCGGCATCTTCCTCATCGAACGCCTGCGCGCCGCTCCGAAGGCGGCCTCCCGCCTCAGCGAGACGGCCGTCGAACAGCTCGTGCGTGTCCAGCTCCAGCTGGTCCAAGGCATGCGCACCACGATCCGTACCCTGGACAAGGCCATCACCGAAGCAACCGCGACCCGTCCTTGCGCACCGCTGTTCGCCGCCGTGCCGCGCATCGGCAAGGTCAGCCTCGGCCGTGTCACCGACGGGACCGGCCCGATCCTGGAAGGTGCCCCGGCCTGCGAGCAGCTCACCGGCGAAGCGGGCGTCGTGCCCGTCACCCGCACCTCGGGCAAATCCCGTACGGTCTCCTTCCGCTTCGCGACCAACCGCAGAGCTCGCGTCGCCCTGCCCACCTTCGCCGACAACAGCCGCCACGGCGGCGACTGGGCCGCCAAGATCTACGTCGACGCCCGGGCCCGCGGAGAACGACACCCCCGCGCCATCCGCGTCCTGGCCCGCGCCCGGCTCCGCGTGATGCGGGCCTGTCGGCGCGACGGCACCCCCTACGGCCCCGCCGTCCACCAAGCCACCAGCGCGATCAACACGCCCGCCGACGAGCCTCCGGCGGCATAGAGGTCGACTCAGGAAACTCATGAGCGGTGGACGTGCTCGACGAAGTCGCGTTCGTGCCGCTCGGCCCGGCGCACGTAGCAGAGCCCGGCGGTCACCAACAGCACGTAGACCGGCAGCCCCAGGACCAGCCAGGGCAGGCCGACACCCCACAGCCGTGCACCGTGCGACGCCCACACGTGTCCGAGCAGCAGCGGCAGAGAGGCCAACGGCAGGCAGACCGCGCCGCACACCAGCAGCGCCAGCCGGAGTTGGGTGTGCATCAGCGCCTTGACGTACACCTCGCCGAGCGGGGTCTGTTCGTGCACGTCGCGCACCGCTGCGTTCCCTCGGCCGGGCCGGGCGGCGCGGGTGCGCGGATGGGTGACGGTCACACGCTGGGACGGCTCACCCATCAGCGGCGCCTCTTCCCCTCGGCGGGCCGGACGGGGCCAGCAGCAGCTCCCGCAACCTGCGGCTGCTGCGGCGGCTGACCGGCAGGACGGCGCCGGCCACACGAACCGACAACCGTCCGGAGTCCGCCAGCAGTTCCTCGATGTGACCGGTGGCGACGAGGTGGCGGCGGTGTACCCGCACGAATCCGGCGTCCTGCCACTGGTCCTCCAGGCTGGACAGCGGCACCCGCAACAGACAGCTGCCGGATGCGAGGTACAGACGTACGTAGTCGCCGCACGCCTCCACGTGCCGCACCTCGGAGCGCCGGACGAACCGTGTCACACCGGAAAGTTCGACAGCTATGGTCTCGTCGTCGGTGTGTGCGAGCCGCTCGGCCGGGGGCGGGGCGGCGGGTTCCGGAGTCGCGGGGGCCGGATCCGCCTGCCGCTCGGCTATGCGCCGGACGGTTTCGGCGAGCCGCTGGGCGCGCACCGGCTTGAGCAGGTAGTCCAGGGCCCGCACTTCGAAGGCGTGCACCGCGAAGTCGTCGTACGCGGTGACGAACACCACCGGCGGCGGGGCGGCGAAGCGGGACAGGACCCTGGCCACCTCCAGCCCGTCCAGACCAGGCATGCGCACGTCGAGGAAGATCGCGTCCACGGACCTGTTCTCCCGAAGCGCGCGGTCCAGCGCCAGCAGCGCGGCGGCGCCGTCCGCCGCGGACTCCACAGGACCGACGCCCGGATTCAGTCCGAGCAGGTAGACGAGTTCCTCCAGGGCATGGGGTTCGTCGTCGGCCACCAGGATGCTCAGCATGCGTGAGTGTGTCCATTTCCCGCACAGCGGGTCAATCTCCCGACAGCTGTGGCATGCGCCACATCCACGACGGGGCTGCGCTCACTTGAGCGCGCCGAGGCCTTCGCCGGGCTGTTCCCCGCCTCCCGCCGCGGCCGTCACCCCCGCCCGATACTTGGGCACCCGGATCCGTACCTTGGTGCCCGCTCCGGGCGCGGTCTCCACCACCAGCCCGTACGCGTCCCCGTACACCTGCCGCAGCCTGGCGTCGACGTTCCCCAGTCCGACGCCACCCGAGCCGGTGGCAGAGGAGGCCCCGCCCGCGGCCAGAATGCGCCGCAGGTCCTCGGGATCCATGCCGACTCCGTCGTCCTCCACGGTGATGTGCGCCTCGGCGCCCGCGTCCCAGGCGAGCACCGTGATCCTTCCGGGGCCGGTCCGGCCCTCGAAGCCATGCCGGACGGCGTTCTCCACCAGCGGCTGCACGCACAGGAACGGCACCGCGACCGGCAGCACCTCCACGGCCGCCTGGACGTCGACGCGCAGCCGGTCACCGAAGCGGGCCTGCTCCAGGACCAGGTACTGGCCGATCGAACGGAACTCCTCCGCCAGCGTGGTGAACTCGCCGTGGCGCCGGAAGGAATAGCGCGTGAAGTCGGCGAAGTCCAGCAGCAGTTCGCGGGCGCGCTCCGGATCCGTGCGCACGAGCGAGGCGATCGCGGTCAGCGCGTTGCACGCGAAGTGCGGGGAGATCTGCGCGCGCAGTGCCCGCAGCTCTGCCTCCACCAGGCGGGTGCGGGAGCGGTGCAGCTCCGCGAGTTCCAACTGCCCGGACGTCCAGCGGGCCACCTCACCGGTCGCGCGGACCAGGCCCGCCGACACGCCGGGGGCGTGGGCGAGCAGCGCGCCCTCCACCCGGTCCTCCACCACCAACGGCGCCACGACGGCCTCCCGGAGCTCGCAGCGCGTCTCGCCACACCACACCCGGTCGGCCTTGAGTACGGCCGCCCCGCCGCCTGCCAGCACGCCGGCGGCCAGATCCACCGCCGCCGTGCCGTGGTGCTTCCTGGCGCCGTCCCAGGCGAGGACACGCTCGGTGTCCGTGATGGCCAGCGCCGGGACGCCCAGCAGTTCACGCAGATGCCGGGCGGCCGCACCGGCCGACGCCTCGGTGAGCCCGCCGCGCAACGCCGGCGCCGCGAGAGAGGCCCGGTGCAAGGCTTCGAAGGCCGCCTGCCCCGCCCGCCCGTCGAAACCGACGTGCCGCCGCAGCCACCGCCGGTGCCGGAATATGCCCGTCATGGCGGACACGGTAGTCGCGGGGAGCGGCGACGGACGAGTCAGGCCGTGGCAGACTCGTCAGCGGCATCGCGGCGGCCCGGAGCAGGGCCGTGCCCGTGTGCCGACGGAGTTTCCGTCGCTTCCGGCCCCAGTGCCTCCGCGGTCAGTGCCGTGAACGGCCGAGGCCGGGCGGCAGCACCCCTGACCCCGTGCACGAGCCGCCGTCGACGGCCACGGGCACCCCGATGCAACCGGGACGGCTCCTCAATCCCCGGCCACAGCCTGTCCAGCACCGGTATGGCGCCGGCCATGCTGAGAGACGGCACCTTCGTCATCTCCAGCAGCAGCGGGGGCGCGCTCTGGTCCACCGGCACCTACAAGAACGTCCCTGCCGCAGCCGGCTTCCCACGGTCGCCGACCGCTCTGTCCGGCTGCCACCGGGCTTGCTTTCCCTCCCCGCCGACAGGGCCGGCGGGGAGGGGACCGGCCTGTTCCACCCCACGCCCTCCAGCGCCTGTCCCGCGTGAAAACCCGGGCTCGGGCCCCTGATCAGGACGTTTCGCTGCGGACGGTGGCGGACCGGGGCGTGATCGAGATCCACGCGGTGGTCATGGATCCATCTGGTCACGCGCAGGTCACCGGAGCCGGCGGTGCGGCTGCCGAATATCTCGTCCGACCGGGTCAGGCGGCGTGCCGGTACTCGTGGAGCACTCCGGCGAGCCGGTCTCGGCGGCGTATGTCCAGACGGGAGATGCGTCCCGGATCGCCCCTTGCGGTCCCGGGCCTCGGCGCCGCGGCTTTCGAGCCGCACGCCCCCCTGCTCGCCAGAGGACGTCATGGGTTCTGCGCCACAGGCGCTACCGGGCCGCATGCCGTACTTGGGTCCAGGGCAGCCGGCGACTCGTCTTCCTCGGCGACCTGCCGAGGCGCGCGGGAAGGACGCGTGGGCATCCCGGTGGACGGGATGTTTCGGCGCGTACGGTGCCGTGGTGCACGCTCCTGTCAGGGGGTGGCCGACGTGTGGTGCTCTGCAGGTAGACCAGCACGCACATGAACAGCATGAAGACCACGCTCCACACGATGACCCGGCGGAAGAGGATGCCCTCGCGGCCCTCGAAACCGACCGCGGCGGCGGCGATGGCGAGATTCTGCGGGGAGATCATCTTGCCGAGCACGCCACCGGAGGAGTTGGCGGCGGCCATGAGGGTGGGCGACAGGCCGGCCTGGTGGGCAGCGGTGATCTGGAGGGCGCCGAACAGTGAGTTGGAGGAGGTGTCGGAGCCGGTGACGGCAACGCCCAGCCAGCCGAGGATCGGTGAGAGGAAGGCGAAGGCCCCGCCGGCACCGGCCGCCCACAGACCCAGCGTGGTGGTCTCACCGGACTCGTATGATGTAACCGAGCCCTATCACCAGCATGACGGTGAGCACCGCGAACTTCAGCTGGTCCAGGGTGCGTCCGTGGGCGCGCAGGGCGCGGCGCGGGTTGACCTGGATCAGCATCATGCTGATCAGGCCGGCTATCAGCAGCAGACTCCCGGCCGCCGAGGAGTGGTTGAGCTTGAAGGTGGTGGCGACGGGGTCGCCGTTCGGCTTGACGATGTGCAGCCCGGGCCAACGTGTGAGGCGATCAGATCGGCGGCACGCTGCCGCAAAGCAGGCGAGCGTCATCCGGCTGCCCGGTCCCCGCCGAGCAGCCACCGAGGGGAGTGCCTGTCCGGCGGGAGGCAGCGTCCCCGACCCGAGCGTGATGTGAGCCAGGGCCCTTGGCCGCGACTACGAAGCTGCCTGACCGGCCTCCGTCCGAGCAAGCCACACCACAGGTGCGCGCCCTGCGGCGGGGTCTGCGCCAGGTCCAGTACCGACCCCACCTCATCGCGGTGCCATGGCGCAGATTGACCAGGATCGCCAACAGGCGGACGGCGAAGCGAACCTGTGCTTCGCTTCGGCTCCTACCGCCCGCTGCCGCAGTCCAACCGCGAGCCGAGCGTGATGCGGATCGTGCCACAACGGCCCCACCTCAGGTATGAGTTCTCCGACCACATCCACCGGTGCGCCGAGCGACGGCCAACCGTGCACGAGGTCGTCAGCACTCGTGGTGCCATGGGGCACCCGGGTGCCGGGCAGCTGCTCACTTGACTGGCACGGCCACGCGGAAGGCGGCGACTGTCGAAGACATCGGCGCCCGGTTGCGCGTGACGCAGTGTCCGGGTTCAACCCTCGAAGTCGGACCAGATGATCCCGACGCCCGTCCCGCTCACGTCGTGGCCGACCAGGATGCTGTTCGAGTTGTGGGCGATGGTGGGGAAGACCAGCGTGTTGGCGCCGTTCGTCGGGTTGACGACCACGTCGATCAAGGGGGTCCGGGAGCCGGCGGCCCGCTGCGCCGCGAACTCGGCTCCGACCCGCGCCAGCGCGTCCGCGTATCCGGGCTCTCCGGCGGTCAGGTTGAGGGCCCCGGCGATGCCCCAGCTGTCCGGAGTGCTGGAGTAGATCGCCGAGGCGCCCTCGCTCAGGTCGTTGACATCATCCGCCGCGTCCTCCCAACTCCCGCTCACCAGCGCCTCCGGCGTGGTCCCGCCGGCGATCAGGGCGACCGCCGTGACGAAGGCGCCCAACTCGTCGTGCCAGTCGTAGGCCAAGTACACGTCGTGCAGGCCGTGCGGGATGTCGTCGAAAGTGAAGTACTCCGAGGCCCCGAGCCCGCACATCGCGAGGTCGCCGTGCACCCGGAGCTGCCCGGCCAGGACGAGCTCGCCCTGGTAGCCCGCCCGGTCCTCGGCACCCGGTTCGTCGGCCCCCCAGAGGAACGGCGGCTGGTAGTTGGCCTTCAAGATCTCGTGGATCGCTTCGGTGATCTTCATGGAGGGAGTCTGGCACCTCCGTCCGACACGGCCGCCCTTACCCCGCCGTGCGAGGACTGCGAGCCGTGATCTCCGCTGAGCACGTGATCGAGCGCGCGGGCGAACAGGGTGTGACGCCGCTGCCCTCCCTCGCCGAGTGCTTCGACGGCAACCACGCCGAGGGCAGTATCGCCCTCAACCAGTGAGGCCCGTGGGAGCCCGAGCACATGCTGTCGGGAGAGCGTGTGAATACCTGAGAAGCCATCGCCGCACTGGGCGTGACGGGTGCGTGTAGACACCTCTCGGTCGGTGTGACGCGCCCTTCGGTCAGCTCGTACCACAACAACCGGTGCCGCTTGGAGCCGATGCCGGGGTCGCCCTCCTCGCAGGTGCCCAGTTCGACGTCGAACTGGCCAAGCAGGCCGACCGCGCGTCCGTGCGCAACCGGGTATGCCAGGCCGACAGAGCGGGAGTCCGAGGGATCCATGCCCGCCCCCGCGACCGTGCCACCCGCCCGCAAAGGAGCCCCTTCATGACCACCGCGTCGACCGCGGCCGCAACCTACTCGGAGCCGCTCTGGTCCCAGGGCCGCCGCTACCGACAGTTCGACGACACCGAGAACCGGCTGCTCGAAAGCCATCTCGGCACCAGCCGCGACCGCCCTGCCCTCGACGTCGGCTGCGGCGACGGCTCGCTCACCCGACACCTCGCCGACCTCGGCTACCGCACGACCCGCATCGACTGCTCCCCGAGCGCCATCGCACTTGCCGCCGCCCACAACACCCGGCCCGGGCCCGCGCCGACCTGGCGGTGCATGGACATCACCACCGACGACCCCAGCGCCCTGCCGGAGCCGGCGTACGCGGTCATCACCTGCCGCCTCGTCTACCGGTGGATCGACGACAAGGCCGCCTTCCTCGACCGCGTCCGCCGCCTCCTCGCCCCCGGCGGGACCTTCTGGGTGGTCACCGAGCTCGCCGGACGCCGCCCCGCCACCGACCCCTTGCAGGACCTCGGCATCACCCCCGCCCAGGCCGAACTCCTCACCGCGGGACGGTCCGCCGTCCCCACCGCCGACCTCGACGTCCTGCGCTGCTACGCCCTGCGCCCCTGACCCCAGCCCCGCGCCTGATGGAGAACCAGTGACCACCGACCAGGACACCATCGCAACCTGGAACACCTACGGAACCCACCGACTCGCGCGAGGACTTGAGCTGCCCCAGCTGGACCGGCGGGATCGGGGCATCCCCGGCACCGGCTGCGGCATCGAGGTCTCCGGCGACGTGGCCGGGCTGCGCGTTCTCGACCTCGGCAGCGGCCTTGGCCGGCACGCCGCCCGCCTCGCCGCCCGGGGCGCAGACGTCACCGCCGTGGACGCCGCCTCCGCCCAGCACCAGCGCGCCGCGACCCGATACCCCGGGCCTGCGCCGTAGCGCGTCCAGGCTCCGGAGGCCGGTTCCAGGGGGCGCGTCCTCGTCTTTCGCCGAGCGAGGCGTGGGGGTCCGACGCAGCCGCCGAGCCCCCGTCTGTCGTGCCCGTATCCGCATGGGTCACCGAGTGTCTTCCCGGCCGCCGCCCAGGGATCCGCTCGCAGCCTCGCGCCCCGTGAGTGCTGTGCTCAAGGCGCTGCGTCGCCGGATGCCCAACTTGCGGTAGCTGTGGGTCAAGTGGGTCTCTACAGTACGGCGGGCCAGATGCAGCAAGTCCGCGATCTCCGCGTTGGTGCGTCCCCCCGCAGCCAGTTCGGCGATGCGGCGCTCACTGTCGGTGAGCGAGGCGACACCGGTCCGTGTCGCCGGACGACGCGCGCCCCCCGCACGCAGTGCCTCCTCCGCCAGGCTCCGCAGCCGTACCGCGCCCAGGTGTTCGGCGAGTCCGGCCGCCTCCCGCAGGATGTCGCGGGCGCGGGACGACTCGCCCGCCGAAGTCAGCCGGCGGCCCAGAGCCACCAGTGCCGCCACCAGCTCCGGCCCCGCCGGGCCGCCGCGCAGCAGCCGCACCGCCTCCTGGGCCAGCTCCAGACCACGGCGCCCGCCGGTCGCGGTGCCGAGGACGCACAGTGCCCGCCCCACCGTGCGGGGCGTGTTCCACACGCGGGCCAGGCGCAGCTCCTCCTCGGCCAGGGCGAGCGCCTCCCGGGGGACGCCCAGGGCCAGATGGCACTCGGCGGCGGCCGTGCGCCACGGGGTGACCACCGGGCTGAGCACCTCCCGGGCCGACTGGCGGCGCCCGCACTCCAAAAAGTCGTGCAGGGCCCCCGCCAGGTCACCGTTCGCGGCGCGCAGCTTCCCGCGGGCGTAGAGAAATCGGTTCAGCTCCCAGGACTCCGGTGCCGCCCGCAAGTCGAAAGCATCGGCCAGGCGTTCCGCCTCGGCGACGCGGCCCGTCTCCACGAGTGCCGTCAGCGTGTGGGCATGGGCGTTGGTCGGTGCCGCGGCGGCCGGCGGCGGGTCGGCCAGGAGACGCGCGTAGTCGGCCCGTGCCCCGACGACGTCCATACGAGTGTTGAGCAGCGCCTCGTGCATGGGGTGCAGGACGTCGGGGCGCTGCCCGGCCAGACCGCGTTCCACCAGCCGTTCGGCCTCGTCGAGTTCATCGGCCCACTGGGCGATCGCGGCGGCCGTCCCCAGCAGGTACGGCTCGGAGAGCGGGTCGGCCGGTTCGGCCAGCAGACGGCGCAGGCGCAGCATCGCCTCGCTCGCCGAGCACCGGCCTGCCGCGACTGCGTATTTCAGCAGGAAGGCGTGACCGGCCGTGCCGATCGACTCCGGCGAGCGGTCGGCGACCTCGGCCAGCCGCTTGTGCGCCTTCTGCCGCACCAGTTGATCCTTGTCGGACAGCTGCAGGGACGCCTGGCACAGGATGCGCACCAGGTCGGGGCGGTCGGCGAGCGCGTCGTACTGAGAGCGCACCACCTCGACCCCCGCGCGGGCCAGGCCGCGACCGGTCAGCGCCGTCCCGAGGGCGACCGCGGCGCGCACCCGTTCCTGCGGCGGCCCCGGTAGGCGCAGTGCCTCGGTGAGCCTGAGGATCGCGGCCGAGGAGCCGGACATCGCGTACTCCAGGGAGCCCAGTTCAGTCAACAGGCGTTGCCTGCCCTCGCCGGAGAGGGGTTCGTCCAGAGCACGGCGCAGGAAGGCCACCGCGTCCTCGGTGTGCCCCGCACGCATCGCCAGTGCGGCGGCGTCCTGAAGCACCGGCAGCGCCCAGGGTGCGTCCACCGCGTCGGCGAGCAGCAACTGCCGGGCGACGAGATCGCTGGAGACACCGCGGTGCAGCATCGCCTCGGCGGTCTTCCGGTGCGCGGCGCGCCGCCGGGCCGCGAGCACACCGGTGAGCACCGCATCCCGCAGCAGGGGATGGGCGTAGCGGGCGCGGCCCGTGTCGTCGGGGCGCAGAAGTCCCAGGCCGGTCATCGCGGTGATCCAGCCCGCGACCCTGGCCGGGTCGGCGCCGGAGAGCTCGGCGAGGAGTGAGGGGACGTGGCGGGCGGAAAACCCCGCACCGGGGACGGGTCTGTGGTCCCAGCCCTCGTCCAGGACGGCCAGGGCCCGCGCCACCTCCGCGGTGCCCGGCCCGGCGCAATCCAGCCACCACTGCACGGCCGCCGGAAACGCTCCCGGGTACAGCGCGGCCGAGGTGTCCGGCACGGCCGGGTGGCCGCCGCCGGAGAGGTCGTCCAGCAGGGCGCGCAGCAGCAGCGGGTTGCCCGCGGTGGCTCGTACGCAGTCCTCGACCCAGGAGTCGTCGGCGTCCGGGAATGCCGAGCGGATCACTGCAGCAGCCGAGTTGTGGGACAGCGGAGTCAGGCTGTGGGTGGTGACCAGGGCGGGGGCGAGGCTGTGGGCGAGGCCCTGCGCGGGCGGGTCGATGTCGTACTGGCTGCGCTCGGTGGCCGCCAGGACGATCGGCAGCCGGTCCACGAGCCGGGCGGACTCCACCATTAAGCGGCGGGACGCCGGGTCGGCCAGGTGCACATCATCCACGGTGATCAGCAGCGGTGACTGCTCGGCGCATGAGCGCAGCACCCGCCACAGGCCGGCGACGATCGCCCGTTCATCGCCGTCCCATGCCAGATCGGTGAAGGCGGGTACGGAGCCGAGCAGTTGCTGGACCACGGCGAAGCGAATGGCGGAGTCGCCGGCGGAGCAGCGAGCGCGCAGCACCCGCATGCCGTGGGCGGCGGCGTCCTGGGCGGCGGCCTCCAGGACCGTGGTGCGTCCGGTGCCGGTGGCACCGCGCAGCAGGACCAGACGCCCGGTGCCCGCACCAGCACGCTCGGTCGCGGTGGCCAGCAGCCGTGCCGCTTCCTGTACTGCGCATGCCGGTCGTGACATCCCTGCCTCCTCGCGTGGACTTGAGCGTCCTCATCCACCAGGACGAGGTGCATCGGACATCGGTGCCGTGACCGGCACCGTGAGAAGCCCCACCGTGATCACGCATCTGTGCGAGGGAACCGGAATGTCGCTTACGCCATCACGTTCCCACTGTCGTGGTGTCGGCCGGCCGATCTCGTGGTCCGTGCCGTGGTGCTCCACGATTGCTCTGTTCACGAGCGTCACATGAGGCTGGACGCTGTCCGCCCGCCTCTGGCCCCACAGAAGTGGCGGGCTCGCGAACAGGAGTCAGGGTGCTCAACTCAATCCGGACGACACACGCCGGTACGGCAGGCGGCACCGCCGTGCCGCCGGCTCGGATACCCGTGGCGGTGCACGCCCCGGACCCGATCTCGCGGGAGGGAGCAATTGCCCAGCTGCGCCGCTGCCCGGAGCTGGACGTGCGGGACGAATCGGCCGCCGGCCCCGGCACGGTGGCGCTCCTCATCAGTGACACGCTGGACGAGGCCACCCTCACGCGGTTGCGCAAGGTGGGGCGCACAGGTGCCCGCACCGTCCTCGTGGTGGGCACGCTGTGCGAGAGCGACCTCCTCGATGTGATCGAGTGCGGCATCGCCGCCATCGTGTGGCGCCACGAGGCGGTCGCCTCCCGCCTGGAGCAGGCCGTGCGCGCCGCCGCCCGCGGTGACGGCGACCTGCCCGCGGACCTGCTCGGACGGCTCATCAACCAGGTGGGCTCCCTGCACCGCAGCGTCTCCGGGCGCCCTGGCGCGGCCGCCTCGGTGCTCACACCGCGCGAGGCGGATGTCTTGCGGCTGGTCGCCGAGGGCTTCGACACCGCGCAGATCGCGAGCAAGATGTCGTACTCCGAACGCACCGTCAAGAACATCATCCACGGGCTGACGGCACGGCTGCATCTGCGCAACCGTGCCCATGCCGTGGCCCATGCCGTCAGGGAGGGCTACATCTGAGCCGGGCCGGGGCAGAGCGTGGTGCCGCTTCGGGTGCCTGCTCCGCCCCGGGAGCCCCGTGTCCGTGCCCCCTATACACGGCCCCCTGGGCCCTGACAGGTGAACAAGGCAGTTCTTCGCGTTCCCGGCGCACCGGTGATCGACGTCCTCGGGCGGGCGGGGGAAACACCTACTGCGCCGTCACCGTAAGGGGCAGCCCGGACGAACCCTCCGTCATAGCCGTTCTCCGAGAAGAAAATTCCCCACGCCGGCAGGATGCGCTGCATTCTCCCGCTGTAGGGGTCGACAACGTATTCGGGCGTGGGGTTCACGCGTTGTTGGATGATGAACGGCCCGCCGACGCTGCGGCGCAGCAGTTCCGCCCACTCGCGCCTTTCGGTCTCCCAGCCCGCCACGACGCCGATACCCGAGAAACCTGCTCCCGGTTTGAGGATCAGCTCTTGCCGACGCTCGATCGAGAAGCTCATGATATCGACCCGTTCGCCGTCGAAGCGGGTCCAGCCTTCCCGCAGGTGCCGCGTCCACGGAACCATGCGATCGATCAGCTCTTGCTCTGTCCCGGAGAATGAATTCCGATGCCTGTGGTCAGACAACAGGGCCAACGTGGCCTTGTCGTTGAAAAGATGGCTCGTGGGCGGCGTGTGCAGGACGAGCTTACCTTGCTCATGCACGCGACACACCATGTCGTACGCCGCCCGTGCGCCAGAGTCATCGATCAAGTGATCGAGCATGAAATATCGCAGCATGAGATCGACCGGCCTGCCGTCGAGGTATATTCGGTCGTTCTTGTGTTTCAGTCGGCCGAGCTCTCCAAAGGCAAGTTGTATGCCGTATCTCGCCAGCGAGAGCTGAATGGATCTGAAACTGTCCGCCCAGCCCGCGATTCTCCCATCCGCCTCTACGGCGGCGATGACGGGCTCCCGGCCTTCCGACACCGTCGCGGCCGCATCGCGAAGGAGCTCGGCTCTCGCCGCCATGGTGTCGGTGTAATCGAGGCCGAACTCCCTTGCGAACCCGGCGAACGGCTCCGTCGCCATCAGAGCCCGCTGCACCTCGACCATGTCTGCGCCGCCGAGCCCGGTGTTCACGTTGAACTCGAGAAGTTTGAAGTTCGACCCTTCTCGATGCAGGTCAGCACGGCCGGACCGCGGAGGCTCGGCATGACGCGACCGGCTGATCAGCGCGGCGCACCGATCATCGATCCCGATCGCGGAGCAGTACTCACCGAGGTCGCCGCCGAACAACCGCTCGGGCAGGGACACGATGATGTCGAAAATGTTCCTGACGTCGGCACCCAGCGCGTCCATCGCCTTCCGGTCGGCAAAGAGCGGTCTGGGCAGAAGATCGTGCGCCTTCTGGAATGACGCCGGTATGCGGCTGGTCGACATCACCGACCGCAGTCGTTCGTCGGCGCGGCATCGCCTCAGATACTCGCTGGTGACCTGGTCTGCCGTCAGGTTCTCCACCGTCACGTTCACCCTCACTCAGCCGTGATGGACACGATGATCTCGCTCTTGACCTCAGCGAGCCGATCGACGACTTCGCGTGCGTCTCTGCCGCAGACGGTCGCGACCGCGATCGCGTCCGTCGATCGCCTGGGCCGCCCGACGAGGTCACCCGGCCGGTACGGCGTCGTGAGCTGAAGCAGCCAGTCGGCCTGCGGAAGCGCGTCGTACCCATGGAAGCGGCCGAGCGTCGGCGGGTACATCATGGACCAGCCCGTCGCCGGCTGATCCGTGCGCACGTGCTCGCTGCTGTCCGGGACGTTGCGGCCGATCTGCGGCAGGACGCAGGAGTAGAGCAGCGAAATGCCATGGCGATACCGGAACGCGGCTTCGATTCCAGCGCCCCCGGGGCGGCCGCCCAACTCGCAGAACACCGGCCGGCCGCGGTCGTCGAGGAAGGCCTCGAGGTGTGCGGCGCCGCTGAACCAGGGGATGCACCCGAGCACCGCGCGGTTGAACGCCAGGAGCAGTTGAAGATCCGGCCCGTCGTCGAGGGTGTGCGACCGGATCTGCCCGTTCAGCGGAAACGTCTCGTGCGAGTCCAGGTACTGCGAGACGGAGACGGCGACCGGCACGCCGTTGCCGACGGCGCTGTCGATATGGAACTGGCGGCCCGAAATGAACTCCTCCGCCTCGTACCGGTCCGTGCCCGCGAGCCCCTGCCGCTGCAGGGCGGCCAACTCGTTCTGGTCATGGACCATGTGCACGTCCGAGGACCCGGCACCGCGGACGGGCTTGATGACGATGCGGCCGAACTTGTCGAGCAGCTCTCGGGCCTGGATGGGTTCGGAGATCTCCGTGAACTCCGGAACCCGGATGCCGTGCGCCGAGAAGTGGCGCTTCATCGCGACCTTGTCGCGGAGCAGCAGCGTGTGCCGCGTTCCCATACCCGCAGCGCCGATGGCCTCGCGCAGAAGCGCCGCCGGCAGCAGCAGCCGCTCCTGGGTCGCCACCACCCAGTCGCATGCGAGGTCACCGGCCAGTGCGGGCAGCGACAGCGCGAGCTCGGCAGAGGCGTCGATGTCCACGGGGATGGAGCGGCTCACCTGCCCGGGAGCCAACCGGGCTATGTCGCGGGGGCGTGCAAGCAGGGTGATGTCGAATTCGTCCGGAGGGAAGAAGGGGCTGCCGTCATCGTGGCGGTAGGTGTCGTAACCGACATGGCTCAGAAGGGCCACCCGTTGACGAGTCACTGCTCCCCCGCCTTCACCGCGCGATGGACTTCGATGTCCGGCGCCTGTTCCGACGCCACCGGTCCGGCCTTGACGGCCAGGTGCGCCAGCCCGGATCCGACGGCGAGGAACACGGCCGCGAGGACCAGCAGCGCACCCGGCCCGAGTGTGTGGGCGACGAGACTGCCGGCCGCTGCCCCGGCGGCTCCGCCCAACGACATGAACGAACTGATCCACGCCAGGGTTTCCGCAGACATGTGCGCCGGGGACAGATCGCCGGCCGTCGCCCACAGGGCCACGAAACTGGGCCCCAGCGCGAAGCCCATGAACGCCGCCGCCACGACCAGGACCGCCGTCCAGGTGAGGCTGGCCGCCGCCACCAGGAGGGTCCCCAGGCACAGTACGGCCAGTGTGACCGGCAACGTGGCCTTGACCGACCATCTCGCCGGCAACGCTCCCAGGACGAGGCCGCCGGTCACGCTGCCCAACGACATACAGCTGAGGAGGACTCCGCTCATCAGCGGCGCATCGTGCTGCTGGGCCCAGGCGGGAAGGGCCAACTCGATGGCCCTGACCGCGAGGAAGAAGGACATCGCCGCCGCCATCATCCTGCGCAGTACATGGTTGCGGAGAGGGCCCAGCCAGTGGTGTTCCGCGGACTGTGCGGCCTTGGGCCGGTGCGGCAGTCCGCGCGAGAGCAGCAGAAGGGTGGCGATGATGCACAGCAGCGCGGAGGCGACCAGACCGGCCCACGGCGCCACGACCACCACAAGGAAGGCTGCGGCGGTCGGCCCCACGATGAACCCCAGGTCGGCCAGCATGGTGTCGAGAGACAGGACGGTGGTGCGCAGCGCGCCCGTGGTCATCTCGCGCCACATCAGCCGGGTCACGATCTGGATGGGGGGAGCCGACACCCCGGCGACGAACACGGCGAACAGTGTGGTGGCGAAGGGTCCGTGTGCGCGTTCGTTCAGAACCAGGACGGTCAGCGCGCACAGGTACGCCGCGAGCGCCGGCCCCATGCCCCGGGTGTAGCCGTGGCGGTCCATGAGCCTGCCCCGCAGCGGAAGGGTCGCTCCGGCCAGCGCGGACACCGAGACCACCACGGCCGCCTGACTGAGGCCCCGGTAGTGCGCGACCCCGAGCAGAAGCGCCAGCGACGACATCCCGGGCCTGAGCTTGCCCGCGGCAGCCGCCAGCAGAGAGGAGCCGAATTTCGGCAGAGAGAGGAGTTCCCGGTACGCAGCGAAGAACTTCATCGGGATCAGCGGACCGGTTCCGTCACCAACTGCACGGTGTCGCGGACCGCAGCCAGTCGCTGGAGCAGTGCCGGGTGGTCCGGCGCGGACACACTCACCTTGACCGGAACCGTCCGGATGCTGCCGGTCGTCGGCAGCGTGTCGCCCGCCTGGTAGCCCACCACCAGCTTGTCCACGCCGGGCAGCCGCTTCACCCGGTCGAGCCCACGGATCTCCACCAGACGACCGGCCGGCCCGTCGTGGCGAATGGCGTTGGCGCCGCTGAAGCCGTCGAACCTCACCGGCGTCGTCGCGATCTTCGGCACCTCGCCCAGCCGGCAGGCCAGAGTCTGGCGGTGCGGGTCGAGATCGCTGCGGGCGATCCACGCGTCGACCATGGGGTATGCGGGCAGACGGGCACCCAGTTCGATGAGGTAGGCGTCACCGGCGGACATCTTGATCTCGGTGTGGCTGGGGCCGATACGCACACCGAACGCGTCGAGCACCTGCCGCACGTAGTCGACGGCGGTCTGCCAGTCGGGGTCGTCCTGGGCTATCTGCGCCCAGTCCCAGTAGGGGAACGAGTAGTCGCGGTCGTCGGGTTGCCGGTACTCCCAGATGTCCACCACGTGGTGTGCGCCGTCGTACGAGAAGAGGTTCACGCCCAGCTCCCGGCCGCGCACGTACTGCTCGACCAGCCAGCCCTTGACCGGCCGTCCGAAGTGGTCGATCCGTGGGAGCGACGAGAGGTCCTCGGCGTCCTGGGGCCGGCTCAGCAGCCGGACGCCGTGCGACGAGCCCCCGGTCGTCGGCTTGACGAAGGCGGGAAAGCCCACGGCCTGCGCGGCACGGGCGATGTCGGCCACGTTGTCGACGAGCACGTACCGGGGGACGCGAACCCCCGCCCGGGCGGCGGTCTCCCGCATCACGTACTTGTCCCGGCGGGCGAGGGCGAGCCGCGCGCCGTTGCCGGGCAGACCAAGCTCTTCGGCGAGTGTGTCCGCCTTGTCCACGGCCACGTCGGAGGCCGGCACCACGGCGCGGATGTCGGCGCCCAGCTCGGCGAGTTGCGCCCGGATCTCGTCGAGCTCCGTCGCGTAGAGGCTGACCGTGTCGCCCACCGCGTGGTCGGGCCACCGGGTGTGGACGTGCTCGCGGGGCATCGTGTAGACAGAGATCACGGCCATCCTGCGCTCGGCCACCTGCGGTTTGTAACCCATGCTCGGCCCTACAGGGTCCATGAGGACGACAGCGGGTGTTCCGCTCAGCGGGCTGGTCATGATGCTCCTTGTGGCTTCTCGTGCAGTGCGGAGGGTCGGGGACGCTCGGCGACCCTCGCGACCGGGTTTCCCGCCGCCCGCGGCCGTCCCGGCCGGCGGCTTGCTCAGGCCCTTCGCGCAGGGCCGGGTCGGGTTGCTGCCTGCATCACCAGGCCCCCCGGGTGTGTGCATCCGGCCGCAGCGGTGCCGCGCCAGGCCGGTGTCGGCCACCGGACGGGCCGGGAGGCCGGCTCGGTGCCGCGGCGTGCCGGGAACCGCGGGGCAACCGCCGCGGTGGGCGCGGCAGTCGGCAGCCGGTGTCGCCGGCTCACATCGAGGCGCCCACCGCTTCCTCCGCGCCGTACTCGTGGGAGAAGTATCCGGTGGACGACTTCGTGCCCTCGTTCATGTGGGAGCCTTCCTGGACCTGGTACAGAGAGTTGAACTCCGCCGCGGCGATGGGGAGCCGCCACAAACCGGCCTCGCTGCGCACGGTCCTGGACGCACTTCCGCGCACGAGCTTGGCCGTCGGCTCGTTGTGCGCGGCGTGCGGACCGTAGTAGACGGGGAGGGCGTCGGCCGCGCGGTACGACGGGATGAAGACGCGGCGGTACATGTCCGAGAGGTTCTTCTCCGACGAGTGCAGAAGCAGGGGGTGGATGA
Organism: Streptomyces sp. NTD91; assembly: GCF_059510455.1. Taxonomy (NCBI): domain Bacteria; kingdom Bacillati; phylum Actinomycetota; class Actinomycetes; order Kitasatosporales; family Streptomycetaceae; genus Streptomyces; species Streptomyces sp. NTD91. The sequence continues at coordinate 59,624 of NZ_JCAJZW010000037.1, read as the reverse complement.
ACACCACCGATCCCGCGGACCCCTCGCAGTCGACGGTCGCCGAGTCATCCAGGCCCACGTCCGCCGGCGACGAGACCTTGCCCACGAAGTAGCCCTCCGACTCGTGGTCGAGGAGGCCGTGCCTGTGTGAACCGGGGACGACCCGCAGGCAGGCGTTCTCCCGGGTCGCGTCGTCGAGATAGATCAGCGTGGCGACCAGGTCGGTGTTCGTGTGGGGGTAGAACGCGAAGTCCTGGTGCCACTCGACGACGCTGCCCACACGCGGCGGCTTCACGTTGAGCTTCGAGTACTGCAGCACGATGTCGGGACCGATCAGCTGCTCAACCGCGTCGAGGAGCCGGGTGTCCTGCGCGATGTCTGCGAAGAGCTCGTCGCGCGAGGTCGGGGCCCAGATGCGGCGCGCCTTGGTGGAGTCCTCCGGCTCTGCCTCGGCCACACGGGCGAGGTCGGCGGAGGAGAGCAGGCCGTCGACGACGGATCGCGCCTTCTCGACCAGCTCGGTGTCGAATATCCCGTCAACGACACAGAACCCGTTCTCACGGTAGAAATTGACCTGACTTTGGCTGAGGACGCTGCCCATCTAGTAACCCTCCGCACCGTAGCCTTGTAGCTCCAGGAGATTCTTGCGCTCCAATTCGTACACGTCGTCCGCCATGTGCCGCAAGCCATGTCCGGCCACCCGAAGAGGCAGTTGGGCCACTCAAAGTGCACTCTTCTGCCGGGCTTCTGCCGGGCTTCTGCCGCTGGCATTTGTGCACTTCTTGGTTAGTGTCTTCACTTGCACCGCTCCCCTCCGCCAGAAGGTAACGGAGTAAAAACCATGAGTTTGCCGACGCCTAGATCGATCGTGCTCGGCGGGATCGGCGCCGATGCTCATTCGGTCGGTCTCACCCTGCTGAAGCACGCCATCAGCGCGGCAGGCCATGCAGTCCACTTCATGGGCACGCAGAACAACCTGGACGATTTTTTCAGGAACGCCGCCGACGCGGATGTCGTGATGATCTCGTGTATGGACGGCCATCTGCGCCACTACCTGAAGAGGTTCCCGGACCTGAGGCTCAGGTACCCCGACATCGATGCCATCTGGTATGCCGGTGGAAACCTCGACGTGGGCAGTTCCGAACGGATACGCGGTGAAGCGTACCGCCTGGGCTTTCGGCGGGTTTTCCCGACCTACGTCGATATTCCGACCATTCTCTCGGTCCTGGACGAGGACCTCTTGACCAGGCGTCCCGCAGTGCGCGGCAGACCCTCCGCCCGCCCCTGGCCCGCCCAGCCGGGCACGGCGCCGCCGGACCAGCGGCTCACCGCGGCCGAGTTGCAACAGCAGCGACCCGAGGTGCTGGAATCCTGGCCGACCGGTGCGCGGGCGCGGGACCTGGCGGACAACGCGGCGTTTCTCCTGCGGCAGCAGCCGTCGTTCGCGCGTGCGCACTTGCCTCGGCCCCGCGCGGAGCGACCGTTTCTGGTGCAGCCACGCTCCGGCGTGGCGCTCGCCGGCGAGCAGCGCACGGCCTTCGTGGCCCTGCGGCGGGCCGGCGCAGACGTGCTGTCGTACCAGATCGATTCACTGACCAGGAACAACGACTATCAGAAGGCCGGAGAAGCGATTGCGGAGAGCCGGGAACGCGGCAGCTCCACGCTCAATGGTTTTCCCATGGTGAACCACGGAGTCGACGTTCTCCGGCAGTTGGCCGCAGAGGTACGGACGCCGCTGCAGACCCGTCACAGCACACGTGACCCACGACTCCTCGCCGAGATTTCGTGTGCCGGTGGCACCACCGGCTTCGAGGGTGGCGCGATTACGTACAACATTCCTTACTTCAAGGACTACTCACTGGCGCAGTCGCTCCGCAGGTGGCAGTACGTCGACCGGCTGGTCGGCCTGTACCGTGAGAAGTTCGGTGTGGTTGTCGATCGTGAATTTTTCGGCACCCTCACCGCGGTCCTGATACCGCCGAGTCTGGCGATCGTCGTCAACGTGATCGAGGCAATGCTCGCGGCCAGTCAGGGCGTAGGATCGGTGTCACTCGGTTACGCCGAACAAGGCAATCGATCCCAGGACATCGCGGCGATCAGGGTCCTGCACGAACTGGGCCAGAAGTATCTGGCCAACCTGGGATATCCAGGAATTCAGGTCAACACCGTGTTCCACCAGCACATGGCGGCGTTTCCGCAGGACCGGGCGCGGGCGACGCAGTTGATCGTGGCCTCGGCCGCCACCGGCCGGCTGTCCGGGGCCTCCCGGCTGATCGTCAAGACGCCGGTCGAAGCGACCACGATCCCGTCGGTGTCCGACAACGAGGAGGGACTGCACCTGAGCCGGCTCGGCGCGGTGGAGGCGGACGGCATCGAGGTGGACGAGCGGACGGTACGCGAGGAGGCCACCGTCCTGCGGGAAGAGGTGGACCAGATCCTGGAGAGTGTCCTGGTGGCCGGCGACGGCAGCCTCACGGAGGGCGTGGTGAAGGCGTTCGCGCTCGGTTACCTGGACGTTCCCTTCTCACCCAGCGTCCACAACCGTGGCGAGGTGCTGACGGCTCGGGACGTCCAGGGCGCGGTGCGCTATCTGAACACCGGCCGGCTCAGGTTCAGCGCCGATGTGATCGACTTCCATCGGAGCCGGATGAGCGAACGCCGCAGGACCGAGCAGCCACCGGTGCGCAGCGACTGGCAACTCGTCGAACGTGATGTGCTGCGCCTGCCGTCGGGACACTATCGAAGGTGGCCGCTCGACGCGTGAGGGACATGCACTCACGCCATTGCCAGGCAACAGTCACCGACCCGGTACTGCTTTCCGATCGAAATCTCGCGCAGGTATGTGTCAGACGTGACCTGACCTCATCACAGAAATGGACAGTCAAGATGGCGAAGGAATTCACGATCCCGGAGTTCACGATCCCCGGCGCGGCGGCCTCGGCGCTGCTGGCGCGGGATATAGCCGTGGACACTCCCCTGGACGGCTGGCCGACGGAGGCGTTCCGGACGAGCAGCGCGGAGATCCGGGCGCTGGGTGACCAGATCCTGGCAGCGATTCGCGGGGACGCGGGCGGTGCCGTCGTGCGGATCGCCCCGGAAGGACTGAGCGACCACGACATCTGCACCCTTTACTGGAACTTCTTCACAGCGATCTTCCGGCCGGTCCCGCAGTACAGTTCCGGCGAACTCATCTACCCCGTCGAGGTGAAGGCCGGAGCCGCGGAGACCAGCCACTACTCCAATTCCAACAAAGCGGGCAACTATCACACCGACGGCACCTTGCTGCCGCAGCTGCCCGACGTCGCCTTCCTGTTCGGTCTGTCCGCGGCGACGGGTGGGGAGACGCTGCTGATGGACGTCGACGGCCTGGTCGAGCAGCTGACCCGGATCGACCCGGAACACGTCGCCGAACTGAGCCGGCCCGTGCCCTTCGATGTCAAGGACCAGATGGCGGGCATCAAGATCAAACGGCAGCCCGTGCTGACGCCCACAGCCAACGGCTACGAGCTGCGTTACGTCCGCATGTACATCGAGCAGGCCTTCGCGACCGAGGGCGCACCAGTGCCGCCGGAGCTCGTCGCGGCCATGGACGCATTCGACAAGGTCTCGTCCGCTGCGGCGGCGGACGCGCAGGCCGTGCTGCTCGAACGTGGCGTCGGCCTGCTGTGGGACAACCGGCGGATGCTGCACGGCCGCCGGCCGTTCGAAGAAGCCACCTCCAGCCGCAGGTTGCGCCGCATCTACGGCGTACAGGACGAGGGGCGGGCCAGTTAGGCCGCGGCAGGTTCACGCGCCGCACGAGCCCCCATCGCGCCGTCACGTCGAAGGAGAAAGCACCCCATGTCACGTACAGTCGACCTCTCGCACGCGCTGGAACCGGGCATGCCGCACGCGCGCACGGTCCCGCCGCCCGAGTTCACGCCCGCCAGCACATGGGCGGAACACCGGATGCGGGTCATGCGACTCAACATGCCGACCCACATTGGCACCCACGTGGACGCCCCGTCGCACTTCGTCGAGGACGGCGCCACGCTCGACCAGGTGCCGCCCTCGGCGCTGGTCGGCCGGGCGTACTGCCTCGAGATACTGCGGGACGGCCCCACTCCGATCACGGCGGCCGACCTGAAGGCCGCCGATGACCTCGAACCCGGTGACGCCCTGCTGATCCGCACCGGCTGGGACGACCGCTACGCCGAACCGGCCTACGTGGACAGGCATCCGTACCTCGCGGTCGACGCGGCCGAGTGGGTCGTGGCCAAGGGACTCCGATTGATCGGCATGGACACGATCAGTCCTGACCTGCCGATGAGCATGCGCCCGCCGAACTTCCCCTACGACGTGCACCGCACGCTGCTGGCGGCCGGCACGCTGATCGCGGAGAACCTCGTGCTGCGCGAGATCTCCGACCGCTGGTGCACGCTGTTCCTCGGCGTGCTCAACCTCCACGGCGGCGACGGCGCGCCGGCCCGGGTGCTGGCCGTGCTGGGCTGACGGGCGGGTCCGGCCGGTCGCTCGCGGGGCAACCGGTCCTGGGGCCGAGGGCGTCACCGGCTGTAGCCGGGTGCGGCTGACCGCACCCGGCCTTTCGTTCCGGACCCCGTGCACGCCGTCTGCTCATGCGGCCTGCGCACGCACGGCACTCACGCAGGTCCGAATGATGTCCAGGCCCTCGTCCAGGTCGTCGTCGCCGATGGTCAGCGCAGGCATCAGCTTCACCACGTCGCCCCGTGCGCCGGAGGTCTCCACAAGGAGCCCGCGTTCGAACGCCTCCGCACAGACCTGGTGCGCCAGTCCCGGGACGCGCAACCGCAGCCCGATCGCGAGACCGCGGCCGCGGACGTCGAGATCCGGGTCGGCCCCGGCCAGTTCGGTCAAAGCTTCGAGGACTCGGCTGCCCCGGACCCGAGTGGAATCCTCCAGTGCCGCGTCGCTCCAGTACGAGTGCAGTGCCTGCGCCCCGGTCACGAACGAAGAGCTCACACCGCGGAACGTTCCGCTGTGGTCACCCGGCTTCCACACGTCCAGATCCGGCCGGACGAGCGTCAGCGCCAGCGCCAGACCGTAACCGCCGATGGACTTGGACAGGCAGACCATGTCCGGCACGATCTGCGCGTCCTCGAAGCTGAAGAAGGGCCCGGTCCGGCCGCAACCCATCTGCACGTCGTCCGCGATGAGCAGTACGTCGTGCCGGCGGCAGACCTCGGCGAGATCGCGCAGCCACTGCGTGCCGGCCGTGTTGAGCCCCCCCTCGCCCTGCACGGTCTCCACGACCACGGCGGCGGGCCGGTCGAACCCGCTGCCCGCGTCGGACAACAGCCGGTCCAGGTAGCGCGGTCCCGACTCGACGTCGTCCAGATATCCCGCGTACGGCAGCGGATTCACATGGGTCAGCGGCACTCCGGCCGCGGCACGCTTGGTCGCGTTGCCGCTGATCGCCAGCGCTCCCAGGGTCATCCCGTGAAAGGAGTTGGTGAAGCTCACCACCGTCTGCCGACCGGTCACCCGGCGGGCCAGCTTCAGTGCCGCCTCCACCGCGTTGGCACCGCCGGGCCCGGGGAACACCACCTTGTATTCCAGTCCCCGCGGGACGAGCACCAGGTCCTGCAGCGCTTGCAGGAAGTCACGCTTCGCCACGGTGAACATGTCCAGCGCGTGCGATACACCGTTCCGCTGGATGTAGTCCAGCAACACCTGTTTGAGCACCGGGTTGTTGTGCCCGTAGTTGAGGGCGCCCGCACCGGCGAAGAAGTCGAGGTAGGCGGTGCCGTCCTCGGCGTACAGCCGACTGCCTTCGGCCCGGTCGAACACGACCGGCCACAGGCGGCTGTACCTGCGCACCTCGGACTCCAGCGTGGTGAAAATCGTCATCTCGCATTCCCCTTCCCGAGCGCACATCCGCCTTGGCCCACCTGTAACGAGCATGAGGCAAAAGGCTGGGAGATGGTTTGAGGACTCGGTGCCGCTTGGCCCCTTACCCTGCCAATTGGTACACGGCAGAGTCCCTTGCCGCAAGGAATTCCTCACTGCCCGGAGAGGCAGTTGAGCCCCTCAATGTGCTTCTTTCTGCCGGGTTTCTGCCGCTGTCAGACGTGCGGTTCTCGGCTAGTGTCGACGCAGCGCATTTTCCATACTTCTCTGCTTGAGGTGTTCAATGTCAGAGACATCGCCGATGGCCGCCGAGGACGGGCAGTCGTCCACAGTCGAAGTTCTGGACTGCACGCTCCGCGACGGCAGCTACGCCGTGGACTTCAATTTCACCGAGGGTACGATCAGGAGCGTCCTGGCCGGTCTTGAGGGATCGGGTGTCCGGTTCGTCGAGCTGGGTCATGGAATGGGCCTCAACGCCGCCGTGTGCACGCCTCATCCCACCCGTGTCTCCGACGCACGGTGCTTCGCCATCGCGTCCGAGACGCTGACGCACGCGAGTTGGGGAATGTTCTGCATCCCGGGAATCGCCGAGCTGGATCACCTCAGACAGGCCGTGGCCGCCGGCATGCGGTTCGTCCGGGTCGGAGTGGACATCACCGACGTCGCACCGGCCGAGGCTTTCATCGCCCTCGCCAAGGACCTCGGCATCACGACGTTCGCCAACCTCATGAAGACGAACGTGCTCGGCACCGACGGTGTCACGGACGCGGTCCGGCAGTGCGCGGAGTACGGCGCTGACACCGTCTACCTCGTCGACTCGGTGGGTGGTTACCTGCCGTCGGACGTCACCGAGCTGTTCGAGAAGGTCGGCCGGTCGGTGGCGATTCCGCTGGGCTTCCACGGGCACGACAACCTGAGCCTGGCCAACGCCAACTCGCTCGCCGCAGCGATGAGCGGGGCGCAGTTCGTCGACACGACGCTCGACGGCATCGGCCGCGGAGCCGGCAACACCGTCACGGAGACGTTCGCAGCGACCCTGCATGCCCAGGGCCGGCGCGGCACCTACGACTTCCGGGCTCTGGCGGAGCTGAGCGAGTCCGTCATCCGCCCGCTGGAGCGACTGCACGACGACCGCACGTACCAGCTCGTCGGCGGGATCACTCGCACACACTCCAGCTTCTTCCCGCTGATCAGCAGGTGCGCGAAGACCGCGAACGTCGACGTCTTCGAGCTGATGGCCGCGGTCGCCGACATCGACCGGGTCCGCCCCGCGGAAGACATGGTGCTGAAAGCCGCCAACGCCATGGCCGCGCGCTAGCCGCCGTCGCCGCGGGCGTCGGCGACACCGCCCCCTGACCATTCGTACGCATGGCCCGAGAAGAGCTTCCGTGGAACCCAAAGACCAAGTGATCCTGCTGATCGACCCCACCAGGACCGGCAACGGACGGGAGTACGAGACCGCCGTACGCGAGCTCGGTTTCGAGGTGCTCTCGCTGTTCACGGGTCTCTCCGCAGTCGCGAGCCGGCAGGCCGATCTCGACGACGAGATGTCGCTCCGGGTCAGCGACGCGGACGACGCCGTCCGGCAGATTCGTTCGGCCGGGTTCGACGTGCGTGCCGTCGTCCCCGCCAATGGTTCGAGCCTCCACGTGGCCGACGAGATCGCGGCGCGGCTCGGGTTGCCCGGAAACGACCCCGCTCTGGGCTGGGCCCGGCGCAACAAGGCGGAAATGCGGGTCAGGGCCGCGCAGACGGGACTGCGCGTGCCGGAGTTCCGGCTGGTCCACTCGCCCCGAGAAGTGGCACAGGCAGCAGGGGACATCGGATTTCCCGTCATCGTGAAGCAGACGATGGGAACGGGTTCCTACGGCGTTTCGGTGGTCAGTGACGCTGCGGCGCTGGGCGAGGCGGACAAGGTGTGGACGGTGGACCGGCTCGGTCAGCCGGTCACCGAATGGCTGGTGGAGCGCTACATACGCGGGCGCGAGTACGCGGTGAACTTCCTCAGCGCTGACGGCGAGCACCGCCTGATCGACATCTGGGAGTACCGGCGGCCCGACGACCGCGACTACGACTTCCCCCTGTGGGACATCATCCAGATCGATGGCGCACATCCCGACCATGGCCGGGTGGAACGGTTCTGCCGGCAGGTGCTCGACGCGTTCGGCATCCGTCAGGGACCTGGCCACATCGAGGTCAAGTGCGACGCGGACGACGTCTACCTGATCGAGCTCGCGGCCCGGTTCTCGGGCGGCCCCGCGGTTCCGATGTGGGCGAGACACTCCGACCTCCGGCCGTTCCGCGACGCCGTGGAATGCTTCCTCGGCCGCCGTCCGAAGATGATCGACGGGGATCACGGGTTCAGGGCCGTGCTGGGCTCGGTCGTCCTTCGCAACGACGACGCGCCCGGCACGCTGGTGGCCGTGCATGGGCTGGACGAGCTGAACGCCCTGCCCGGCGTCGCCGACGTGCTCGTGGAGTTCCGGCCGGGGGACCACGTGCCGGTCACTCACCACAGCATGTGCATTCCGGTCAGCGCCTCGGTCCACGGCCCGGACCGGGAGACCGTGCTGCGCACCATGGCCGTCGCGCGGCAGACGGTCAGGCTGGAGATCGCACCCGACCCCGCCGGCCTGACCACGGCGGCACCGGGCACCGTCGCCGCGGGCTGAGGGCGTCCGGGCGCGTGGGTCGGCGCAGGGACCCGGATCGCTTGCCGAGCCCGTGCACAGGGTTGGTCCCGGCCGGAGCGACGTCGGCCCGGCTCGACGAGTGGCGGTCCGCCGGACCGTGGCCCGGGCGGGGCCTGCGGAAACCGCCGCTCGTGCTCTCACCGGGCCGATCGGAAGGACAAGCTGGGGCTCGGCCTCGGGATCGGACCCCGGTGCGCTGGCCGGGCGTTGAGCGCCGGCACCCCGCACGGTGGCGGATGCCGGCGGCGTCGACACCCATGGAGCTGCATGCCGCCGCCGACCGGCCGGCGGCGGGCAGCGGCGGTTCGGACCCGCTCGGCCAGGTGTTACTCGGCGGACCTGAGCCTGACGGTGTTGCGGAGGTCACCGACGCCTTCGACACGGGCTTCCACCGTGTCGCCGTCGTGGATGACGCCGGCGCCGGGGGTTCCCGTGGCGATCACGCTTCCGGCTTCGAGGACCATGCTGCCGGAGAAGTAGCCGACCTGCCAATAGGGGTCGTACATCATCGCGGACACCTGGTTGGACGCGATCGTCCTCCCGTTGACGACGGTGGAGATCCGCACGGCGGAGAGGTCGGGGATCTCGTCCGGGGTGACGACCCAGGGGCCGAGGCTGCAGAAGGTGTCGAAGGCCTTCGCCCAGGGGATGTGGCGGGCGTTGACCCGGATCGCGTCCTCGGCGGTCATGTCCAGGACCGTGGTGTAGCCGAAGATGACGGACGAGGCGTTCTCCGGCGCGACGTCGCGGCAGGTGGTTCCGATGACCACGCCGAGCTCGGCCTCGGCGGTGACGCGCTGCGACTGGCCGGGGAGCAGGATGTCGTCGCCGTACCCGATCACCGTGGAGGACGGGCGCAGATAGGAGCCGGGAGCGTCGGTCGGCTGCCGTACGCCTAGGTCGTCGGCGTGGCGCAGGTAGTTCAGGCCCACACCCCACAGCTTGGGCGGACACCGGTACAGCGGCCCGAATACCGGCTCGGCCTCCATGACCGGCACGCTGGGGCCGGAAAGGGGGGCGACGGTGGCCGCGAGCGCGACGGCCTCGCCCTTCTGGATGATGTCCAGCATGGTGGGGCCGTAGCTGGTTCCTGCGGTCGCGTTGATGAGGCTCAGCGCGGCGACACCGCCGGGCACCGATAGGCCGACGTCCTCACCGGTCTCGGTCTGGAGAGTGCAGAGTCGCACTGTTACGTCCTTCCTGGTCGTGCGCAGATCACGCGGCTGCGTTCTGCTCGGCCATCGCCTTCTCCCCGGCGATGCTGACGATGTTGAGTGCCCTGAACATCGCCACGTCGTGGTGGTCGACGCGGCGCAGGACACCGAGGATGAGAAGGTGGTAGATGTCGTCGGCGCATTCCGCAGCCGTCAGACCTGTCTTGTCCGCCACCTCGGGTATCGACCAGTAACCGTCCGCCTCGGGAGACGTCCTGTGCGACATGGTCGACAGCAGGTCACGCTGCCGGGTGCTCAGGGTGGCGATGATGTGGTGGACCGAGGCGTAGGCCTCCGGCTGCCGGCGGCCGGCGGGGGGGCGTCGCGCCACGGTGAGCGGCTCAGTGGTGAGTTGGTGGGCGAGCTGCCGCAGGGAGTAGACCAAGCTCCAGTGGGCAGCGGATTCGAGAGCAGCGGGAAGGCCGTCGAGTGCGCGGCAGATCCGGGCGACGTCCGCGAGGATATGGGCGTCGGGACGGAAGGCCGGCTGGATTCGTTTCAACTGGGCGAGCAACAGCGCCACAGAAGCCACTTCCTCCAGGTCCGCAGGTTCGGTGTGGGACGGGGGCACCGGAAGCGGCGCGAGGGGGAAGAGGGTGTCGAAGGGCATGCCGGCGGGGTTCCTCGTCGTGACCAGGATCCGCAAACGGGGGCATGCGGCCACGAGATCGGCTGTGATGTCCGCCGGCTCGTCCTCCGGTCGGGCACCGTCGAGGACGAGGAGGCCGTTCGACTCCCCGATGGTGTCGGCGAGGCGCCGGCGGCTGTCGGATCCGGAGTGCACCAACTCGCGCAGCCATGTGGGTTGCTCCGGACGCCCCACCGGCACCCTTCCGCTTCGGAGCGGGTCGCCGTCGAGGGGAAGCCAGAAGATCGTCGAGTGCTCGGCTGCCTCCAGTGCGTGCGCCACCTCCAGCGCGAGCCGTGTCTTGCCGACGCCCTCGATCCCGGTGATCGTGATCAGGCGGTGGTGCCCGGCGCCGAGCATCGTCGTCAGCGCCGCCAGCTCCTGCTCCCGCCCGATGAACGGGCCGCTCACGGCCGGCTCGGCCGCCCTCGCCAGGAAGCCGGGCGAATGGTCGTGTGCCAGCCGGTTCATCTGGAAGGCGCTGAGGCCGAGGGCGTCGGCGAGAAGACGCAGGGAGTCCGCCCTGGGTTGCCGTACCCTGCCGTTCTCCAGGTCGCGTATCGCTCGAATGCTGAGGGTGCTGGAGCGCGCCAGCTGCTCCTGGGACAGTCCTACCTGGAGCCGCAGGTCGCGGAGTCGCCGGCCGAAGGGCGCGGCCCCCGCCCCGCCGCCGTCGGCCCAGCCCTCACGGAATCCGATCGGGATATTCCGCTTGATCGACTCGCCGGCGGCGCTCGGTTCGCGGCGCAGGGTCATCGGCGTCTCCCGCCCCGAAGGCCGAGTGGAGATCCGGCCGATTCCCGACACCGATGGTGTTTCCATGGCACATGCTCCTCGGGGGCCGCGCCAGCGGCCCCGGATCGGTGTACGGGGCCGCTGGCGCGGCCCCGTACAGGTCTCAGTGGTGCGGATCGGTTTCAGGGGCGCAGCAGGTTGAACATCTCGGCCCGGAGCGCGGCGTCCTCGCCGAAGGCCCCGCGGTAGGCGGTCGAGGTCATCTGGGCGGCCGCCTTGATGCCGCGCATCGTCATGCACAAGTGCTCGCCCTTGGCGATGACGGCCACGTCCTTCGAGCCGCTGAGCACGGCGACGTCCTCGGCGATCTCGGACACCAGCCGCTCCTGCACCTGGAGCTTGTGCGCGTGCCGATGGGCGATCCGGGCGAACTTCGACAGGCCCAGCAGCTGCTCGGCCGGCCGGTAGGCGATCATCACCGAGCAGTTGAACGGCAACAGGTGGTGCTCGCAGAGGGACCAGACCTGGATGTCCGAGACGACCACCAACTGCTGGGTCCCGATCGACTCGAACAGGGTGCCGATCGAACCCGGTTCGTAGTTGATGAATTCGCGCCACCAGCGGGCGAAGCGCGTCGGCGTATCGCGCAGCCCATCGCGGTCGGGATCCTCCCCGATCTCTTTCAGGAGTTGCCGGGCGAGTGCGACCAGTGGATCCTCCTCACGCGGCTCCTCCGAGTCGACGTCGCCCTCCTGCACCCACGTCGTCACAGACATTCAGGCACCTTTCCAGTCCGACCGGCACGGCCGTTGCTCGATTGCGATGAACGGGCGGCCGGTCTGCCCGGCCGGCCTGCGTTTCAGGGCCGGTACTCAGCCCACGTCTTGGGGGTTTCGGAGATCCGCACGGATGTCAGCTCCGGGAACTCCTTCGACCAGCGCTCGTAGAGCCACACCGCCAGGTTCTCGGCGGTGGGGTTGGTGTCCACCACCTCGTTGAGGTGGCGGTGGTCGAGCGTCTGGTCGAGCCACGACTTGAAGGGGACCAACTCGCCGTAGTCACGGACGAACCCCGTCGGTGTCAGCGCCGTCAGGTCGGCGCTCAACTCCAGCTCAACGACGTAGTTGTGGCCGTGCAGCCGGGCACACTGGTGTCCCTCGGCCAGGCCGGAAAGTTGATGGCTGGCCGAGAACTCGAACCTTTTCGTGATCCGCAGCGTCATGTCTCCGATTCGTCCTTATCGTTTGGTTCGGCCACGCGTTCAGACACCTCGCGTGTCGCCCCACACCAACGTGTGCAGGCGTGTTGTGAGATTCCAGCCTCGTGCGATCACCGCGTCGGCCAGTTCGGCCAGGTGCCGGCCCACCTCGGCACCTGTCTGCCCCTTCGGCATGATCCAGACCGAGCCCAGACCGAACTCCTCGACCAGTCCGGCCACCTCGTCCAGGTCGGCGGTGTTACGGCAGACGAACTTGAACGTGGTGCCTTCCGTCACCGCCAGGCTCTTCAACGCGTGCGGAACGATCCGCCGATCGGCCGGATCGCCCGAGTGAGCGAGTTTCGGCGAGACGTTGAAGCGCACTCCGGCGGCTACCAGGGCCGGGTCCGCGGCGTGCGTGCCGTTGGTCTCGATCTCGATCTCCAGACCACGTGCCGTGAGCAACTCGACCAGCGGTACCAGCCGGTTCTGCTGCCCGAGCGGCTCGCCGCCGGAGACGACGATCAGCCCGACACCGAACGCGAGGAGTTCCTCGGCCACCTCGCTGACCGGACGGCGGTGCAACTCCTTGCGAGGGTCGTACGCGACCCCGGAGTCGCCCGCCCCGGTCCAGTCCCACGTGTAGGGCGTGTCGCACCACGTACACGACAGGTTGCAGCCGCCGAGTCGCAGGAACGCGCACCGGCGCCCCATGGACCGGCCCTCACCCTGGACGGTGGGGCCGAAGATCTCGTTGACTACCAGCTCCGGTTCCACACGGCACCGCCTCCTTCCCTATCGAGTCCACCGGTGAGGCGGCCGGCACCGGTCACCGCGGGGTCCACGCTTCGCGGTAGACCGTCGGGTCCGTGATGCCCAGATCCGCGAACGCCCCGCGTCGCTCCACACACGCCGCACACGCACCGCAGTGCATGTCCTCGCCACGGAAGCACGTCCACGTCCGGTCCCAGGGCACGCCGAGCTTCTCGCCGAGCAGGACGACTCCCGTCTTCGGCAGTTCGATCAGCGGAGCGAGCAGGTCCACCTCGGGCGCGAGCGAACCCTTGGTCGCCACCCGCTCCATCGCGAGGAACAGCCGCAGGAACTCCAAGGAAGTGTCGGACGGGCCGACGTCCTCGGCCATGACGCCGAACGCAACGGCATCCGCCTGCACGGTGACCGCCAGGGCGAAGGCCACCGACAGCAGCACGGCGTTCCGGTTCGGCACGATGTTCGGATTCCCGCCGACCGGCCGGTCCGGGCGGGGGACGGCCACGGACGGATCCGTCAGCGACGATCCGCGCATGACGCTCCGCAGCGAGCGCAGATCGACCTGCTCGTACGGGGCACCGAGCCGTTCCGCGGCAGCGGCAGCGAACTCCAGTTCCCTGCGGTGGCGTTGGCCGTAGTCGACGGCCAGAACGTGAAGGTCGTGGCCCTCGGCGGCGAGGTGGTGCGCCATGGTGACCGAGTCGATCCCGCCGGACACCACCGTAACGATTCTGCTCATGGCTCACCCCACCGGGACGGAGTCGGGCGAGACGCCGAGCTTCTCGAGGACCGTCCGCCGCGCGTACGCCGGCGGCAGTCCCCGGCCCCCACCGACCGGAGCGGCCAACGGCTCGATCAGAGTGTCGGGGTCGGTCTCGAAGAAGAAGACCAGCGACAGGAGTTCCTCATCCGGAGCCGCCGGGCTGGGCGGCAGCACACGGTGCTTCAGCGCCCGCCAGCGCCCATCGGTCCACTGCTCCATCAGGTCACCGAGATTGACGACGAGCGAGTCCGGGCTGTACGACGGTGAGAACCAGCCGTCCTCCTCGTTCCACGCCTGCAACCCGCCGACACCGGGCTGACGGCTCAGCAACGTGACGGTGCCGAGGTCGGTGTGCGGCCCGTTGCGGAACTGGCCGCGAGCGACCTTCTCGATGCTCGCATAGGACGGGTACCAGCTGGCGTTCTGCGTCCACGTCGCCCTCTGCGCGCGCGAGGTGAAGAAGTCCTCCGGCAGCCCCAGTGTGACAGCGAGCACCTCGTTGACCGCCTGCACCACCCGCACCATGTGCGTGGTGTACGCCTCCGCGGCCGTCCGCAACTCCGGCAGCTCGACCGGCCAGCGGTTCGCCGGATAGTTGTACCGGTCCCGCTGCTCGTCGCCGGTACGGTGACCCGGCCCCACGTAGAACGACTCGTGCAGATCCGGCGCGCTCGGGGCCTCCTCGCCCTCGCGCACCGGCACCCCGACTCCGCCGGGGGGATGCATCTCGAGCCACCCGCCCTCGTATGCGGCCTCGATGGCGTACTGGTCCTTGACCTCCTTGCGCAGAACGAAGAACCGCTTGGCGGCGATCCGGAACGCGTCGGTCACGGCCTGCGGGACACCGTGCCCGGACACGAGGAACATTCCGGTGCTGCGCAGCGCGGCGTCCAGCTCCGCGGAGATCGGGGCGCGGTCGGCGTCGGACGCCCTGCGCCATGCCTCGAGGTCGACTTCGGGAATTCTGCCTGGCACAGCCGTGACCTCTCATTTGCTCCGTGCGAGTACCGAGCCCACGCACGTACGGATGATGTCGAGACCTTCGTCCAGGTCGTCGTCGCTGATGGTCAGCGGGGGCAGCAGCTTCGCCACGTCACCGGCCGCACCGGACGTCTCCATCAGCAGGCCGTTCTCGAAGGCCGCGACGCAGACCGCGCGCGCCGCGCCGGGTGCCGCGAACCGCAGCCCGGCGGCGAACCCACGGCCCCGGACCTCCAGGTCCGCCTCGGGGTGCTCGGCGGCAAGGGCGCCCAGCGCCGCCGCGATCCGCTCCCCCCGCTCGCGGGTGGACTTCTCCAGCGTCCCGTCACTCCAGTACGACCGCAGTGCCTGCGCTCCGGTTACGAAGGCCGGATTGACACCGCGGAACGTCCCGTTGTGGTCGCCCGGCTTCCAGACATCCAGTTCCGGCCGGATGAGCGTGAGCGCCAGAGGAAGGCCGAACCCTCCGATGGACTTGGACAGACACACGATGTCGGGGGTGATGCCGGCGTCCTCGAAGCTGAAGAACGGTCCTGTGCGGCCGCAGCCCATCTGGACGTCGTCCACGATGAGCAACACCTCGTGCCGTTCGCACACCCCGGCGAGATCGCGCAGCCAGTCCGCACCGGCGCCCCTCAATCCGCCCTCGCCCTGAACGGTCTCCACGATGACGGCGGCGGGCCGGTCCAGGCCGCTGCCCCCGTCGGACAACAGCCGGTCGAGATAGCGGGGGCCGGCGTCGCCGATGCCCGGGTAGCCGTCGAAGGGCATCGCGGTCGTCAAGGTCAGACTCACGCCGGCGGCCGCACGCTTCGCCGCGTTGCCGCTGACCGCGAGGGTCCCCAGGGTCATCCCGTGGAAGGAGTTGGTGAAGCTCACCACCGTCTGCCGTCCGGTGACCCGACGGGCGAGCTTCAGAGCCGCCTCGACCGCATTCGCACCGCCCGGACCGGGGAATACCACCTTGTACGGCAGCCCGCGCGGCGTCAGGACGACGTCCCGGAAGGTCTCGAGGAAGTCCCGTTTCGCCACGGTGCACATGTCTAGGGCGTGCGAGATCCCGTTCCGGGCAATGTAGTCCAGCAGGGCCTGCTTGAGGAAGGCGTCGTTGTGACCGTAGTTGAGCGCACCCGCACCGGCGAAGAAGTCAAGGTAGGGCCGACCGTCCTCGGAGAACAGCCGGCTGCCCTCCGCCCGGTCGAACACGACCGGCCACAGCCGGCTGTAGCTGCGGACCTCGGACTCGAGGTCGGCGAAGATCGTCATGTCGCCGTCCGTGCCTGGACCACGAACCAGTGCCGGTCGAGCCGGACACCACGGTCGCTGCCGGCCGCGGCCACATAGCGCTCGAACGGAACCCGGTCCGCCACCGTGTCGTAGTCCTCGAAGATCGGCACCTGGCGCAGGAACCTGTCGAGTTCGACCGGCGAGTGGTAGAACTCCTCGGTCCGGAAGGACTGTTGCAGCTCCACCACGAAGCCCGCCCCGGTGAGCTCCTCGACCACCTCGTCCATCACCGGCCTGCCGTCCCAGCGGCCGTAGAGCTGGCCCCGGCCGAAACTCTCCTTCAGCTCGCGAGCGTCCGTCTCGCCGATGCCCATGTAGAGCAGATGACCGCCGGTCCTGAGCACCCTGCGGAACTCTCCCGGGAACAACGGTCCGCGTCGGGACGTGAGCACGTCGGCCTCCCCGTCAGGAAGGCCGGTGCGGGAGGCATCGCGCCGCTCGAACCTGACGTTGACCAGTCCCGCCTCCTCACGCCTGCGCTCGGCGGACCTCAGCATCGACGCCGACAGGTCGATGCCGAGCACGCTGCCGAACGCCGGCGCGACCCTCAGCAGACTGCGTCCGTCGGCGCAGCCGACGTCGACCAGCCGGCCGTCGGAACCGCACAGGCCCCTCGCCAGCTCGTCGAACGCGGCCTCTGGGTCACCGTCCGGAAAGACGTCGGTACGCAGCCCCCCGCTGGTGTATTCGCCGAACTCGTCGGCGACCCGCGAGTAGAAATCCGGGTTCATCATCACCTACCTTGGTCTGATCGGTTCCGCGGAGTTATTGCGCGGAATCCGTTCGGCACGTGGGCCGTATTGCGCCCGGCCGTCTGTGCGGAAATACCGGGTCGAAGCTTTTTCGGCCTCGCGCTGTTATTTCCCTGCAGCGATTCTTGCTCGGACCGGGATCGCCAACAATGTCCGTCCGTACAGAACTCTCGGGCAAGGATGGGTGCGGGCCGGCGCCAGAGGCCGCGCCGACGGGACAACACGCAGGGTCCCGGGTATGGTTCGCGCCCCCGGTCTGCACGTCCCCCACCGGCGGGGCACCCGTACTCCGCGGGCAGGGGGTGGGGATCCACGCCTACAGGCCGTGCTCGCTCAGCCGCTACCAGCTCAGTGGGGCGTGCGTACCGCCGTCGTCTCCTTCCACACCGCGCGGGCCGCCTGCAAAAAGGCGTCGTTCTCCGCTGGTGTCCCCACAGAGGCGCGCAGTCGACTCGGTACGCCGTTGTCGCGGACCAGGACTCCGTGGTCGAGCAGGGCCTGCCACGCCCGGCGGGTGTCGTCGAAGGCGCCGAACTGTACGAAGGGTGCGTCGGATTCGTCGGCCTCGTAGCCGATGGCGGTCAACTCGTCCACGACGCGGCGCCGTTCATCCTTGAGCTGTTCCACGTAGGCCAACAGCGTGTCGGAGTGCTCGAGCGCCGCCATGGCGAGCGCCTGGGTCACGGACGACAAGTGGTAGGGAAGGCGTACGAGTTGCACCGCGTCGACCACGGCGGGTGCGGCGACCAGATAGCCCACTCGCAGCCCCGCGGCACCGAAGGCCTTGGACATCGTGCGGGTGACCACGAGGTGGGGCCGGCCCTCGATCAGCGGCACCAGGGACGGTCGGTCGGAGAACTCCCCGTACGCCTCGTCCACGATGACCATGCACGGACGGGCTTGCTGCGCCGTGTCGTACACCTCGAGCACGGTTTCCGCGGGCACGGCGGCACCGGTCGGATTGTTCGGGGAGGTGATGAGGACGAGGTGGGGCCGTTGCCCGGCGAGAGCCTCGCGTGCGGCGCGCAGATCGATGCCGAAGTCCCGGTCCCGCGTGCAGGAGACCCACGCCGTACCGCTGTTGCGAGCGATCAGCGCGTGCATCGTGTACGACGGCTCGAAGCCGAGGGCGCGGCGGCCCGGCCCGCCGAACGCCTGGAACAACTGCTGGAGCACCTCGTTGGACCCGTTGGCAGCCCACACCCGCCGGGCGTCCACCGAGTGACCGGTGACGCGTGTCACGTACCCGGCCAGCCCGGCCCTCAGCTCCAGGGCGTTCCGGTCCGGATAACGGTTGAGCCCGCCCGCGACCTCGCGCACCCGTTCCGCCATCGCCCGCACCAGCGGCTCCGGCAGCGGGTAGGGGTTCTCGTTGACGTTCAGGCGTACCGGGACATCCAGTTCGGGCGCGCCGTAAGGGGTCTGTCCGCGCAGCTCGTCGCGGACGGGCAGATCGTCGATGCGGGTCACCGGGGGCACTTTCTGGTCGAGGAATTCGAGGACGAGCGGGCCTGGCGAGGTCACCGCACTCCTCGAAGCAGGAGTGACGGGCGCGGGGTGTACATCAGCTCCGGCAGCGCGTCGCGCCCGGGGCCGGATCGGACTTGGTCAGGGATCCGCGGACGTCCGCGCCGCGGTGGACGGCGTGCCGGTCGCCGGCTGAGGTGCAGCCGAGCACGAGGGCACGCACCTGCCGGCAGCGGCGGCGGCCAGGCACTGGGCGACGCGCCCGCTCATGGACATGCCGTGGGCGTCCGCACAGTCCACGTCCAGTTCGTCGAGACCGTGGCCACCTCGTGGGCGAATCCCCCGGTGGAGCAGTGCGGATGAGGCTTGGCGCTCTCACCCGTACCCCGGTGGCCGACCGTGACCGTGCTCCGCGGGTCGGCGAAGTCGTCGCGCACGCCGTCCCACCAGCGGTGGTCGTTCGCCTGGCCGGCGAGCAGCACGAGCCGGGGGCCCGTCCCCGCGGATCCGGTAGGCGATGCGGACCCCGCCCGAGGTCTCGGCGTGCGGCACTGTGGTTCCTTTCGGAGACGACATGCTGGGCGGACCGCGCCTGAGCCGGGCGGCCGTCCGGGGCCATGGCGGGCACGTGCTCGCCCCACCGGGCCAGGGCGAAGCCAGATCTTGCCGTTGCGGTGCAGCACGGCATTGCCGGGACCTGTCCTATCGACCCGGTGGCCATATTCCCGGCAATACCTGACCCGGTGGCGGGTGCGGGGATTCTTTCCGCACCCAATGTCCTCTGGTCAGTCTCGCACTCTGCCACTGGGCATCACAAGGAAAGAAGAGACATATCAGGGGGCACTTTCACTCCGCCAACTGCCTCTTTTCTGCCGCCGCATTACGGTCGCCGCGCGCGGTACGCGCCTTACGGCGCGGCGGAGTTTTTCGAGTGCGTTCTGGCCGCTGCCGAGGGCGAGGTGAGTTGGTCGGCGATGTCGGCGGCACCGGCTCTCCTGTGTGTCCACTGCCGTCCCGCGTCCGCATCGGTACCGCTACCGGGCCAGGACCTCGTGCTGAACGAGGTAGCCGCACCGATCAACGATCCTGCTCCCTCAATCGCCGTCTGCCAGCTCAGAGCGGGCCTGGATGAATGTGTCCGATGTGGGTGTTGATCGCAACCATGACGAAGGGCGCCCGTTGGTCAGTGCGTGAAGACGAACCTGGACGACCGATCAGCGGCGAGAGCCCGCACCGCGAAGCGAACGGCGTTCCCATGTCCTGCGAGGACGGGTGAGGTGCGCCTTGTTCCGTATCCCTACAAGGAGTGCCCCAGGGGGAGTTGACGGCGGACGATACAGTCGTGGTGACACAGGGGCCGCTCCACGTGTCGATCCCAACCTGATCACGGCCAGAGCCTCAATCGACAATCAAATTCCCTCTACGATCAGCCGTCGAGTCGACGCACCCAGTCGTCGCGGTACGCCGCCCAGTCCGCCGCCGTCGCGGCGAAGTCCACGTAGAGGGCGACGCCGAAGTGGGCGCGGTCCGCGTCCGTGCGGGACAGTGCAGCTGCCGAGAATGTCATCCATGCAGCTCAGGGACTTGCTCGGCGCTGAGGCAGGATTAGCACTCGTGTTGCTTCGTCTCGCCCACCTGACCATCACCAACGCTTTCCCCGTGCTGCGGCTGTTACCGATGAGTGAGCGCGACAAGGACGCTGAGTTTCTCGTCCTGCGCCACCAGATCATGGTCCTCGAGCGGCAGCTCGGGGAGGGCCGGGTGAAGTTCGCCTTGGAAGACCGAGCCTTCCTCGCCGCTCTGCTGGTGCCGCTGCCGCGTCAGGTTCTGCGTCTGCTGCGGTTGCTGGTCCAACCCGACACCGTACTGCGATGGCACCGCGACCTGATCGAGCAGCGCCACGCCCGCACCTGCCGACCCAATAGGCCGGGCCGCCCGCCCACCGTTCGCTCGATCCGCATCCTGATCCTGCGCCTGGTCCGGGAGAACCCGTCGTGGGGCTACCGCAGGGTGCACGGCGAACTCGCCACGCTCGGCGTCAGCATCGCCGCCTCCACCGTATGGGAGATCCTCAAGATCGAGGGCATCGACCCCGCACCCGACCGGGCCGCCACGACCTGGGCCGGCTTCCTGCGCTCCCAAGCCGACGCGGTCCTGGCCTGCGACTTCATCGAGATCGTCACCCTGACCGGCCAGCGCCAGTACATCCTCGCGGTCATCGAGCACGCCACCCGCCGCATCCGGATCCTCGGCACCACGGCACACCCCACCGCGCAACGGGTAAGCCAGGCCGCACGAAACCTGGTGATGGACCTGGAGGACGCCCGGACCAGCGTCAAGTATCTGATCCGGGACCGGGACGCGAAGTTCCCGACACTCTTCGACCAGATCCTGGGCGAGGCCGACATCCAGGTCGTGCTCACCGGCGTTCGGATGCCGCGCATGAATGCCATCATGGAGCGCTGGGTCCAGACCTGCCGCCACGAACTCCTGGACCGCACTCTCGTCTGGAACGAGCGCCACCTGCGCCACGTACTCCGCCAGTTCGAAGAGCATCACGACAGCCACCGGCCCCATCAAGCGATGAACCAGGCCGCGCCACTGCGTGCGGTACCCGAACCAATCACCGATCCCGGGCGCATCTCCCGTCTGGCCATACGCCGCCGAGACCGGCTCGCCGGAGTGATCCACGAATACCGCCACGCCGCCTGACCTGGCCGGATGACATATTCGGCAGCCGCACCGCTCTACGACGCCCTGGGCATCACCATCAGGTACGAACACGCAATGAGGACCGCGACCGTAAGGTCGAGGCCCTCGTCACCGTATCGTCAATCGTTGTGTGTCCGAGGGGCGAGTTGACGGCTGACGATACGGTTCCGGTGGCACAAGGAAAGCTCTGTGCCTGAGACTGGTCCTTGCGTACTCCAACCTCCCTTGCGGCGCAATCCGGTTGACGTCCCCGCATCCAGGTCGGCACGACTCGCGCGGGCGGCGAGCTGACACGCTCCCGTTTCGGGCGCCGGACCGAGGGGGCCGGTGACGCCCAGCCACCGGGCGAGCCGGATGGCGGCGTCCCGCGTTGTCCATCGGCTGCGGGACGCGGGGGTTGCATCGTGTTCCGCAGCCCGCACCGACGCGCGTGGTCGGGCGGGCCGGCGATCGGGGTCGGTGACCGCCCCGACCGCTTGGTGAGACCTCGACGGACACGCGTGGGTCCCCCGCTCCCGAAAAGGTGCCCGCCCCATCCGCCCGGTTCCGCGCGACGGACCCGCCCTCCAGCCGCGTAGAGCAGACGACGGATTCACCCACGGAGGGGACTGCACAGTGACATCGCGTGCACTCAAGGGGGCACTGAGGGGTGCCAGGGGTACGGCGACCGCGGCGGCGGCGATGGCCGTCCTGGCCGCGTCGCAGGCGCCCGGGGCGGTCTCGACCGAGGCCGCGGAGCCCGCGCGGAAGGCGGCGCCCGCCGAGCACGGCCCCAGCGTGTCCGGCGACACCCCGTACCGCACCGGCCTTCCCCCGCTGCGGACACGGGAGAACGGCTCGGCACCGGGAGCGACGGGCGGCGCCGCCCTACCCGCGAGCGTGTTCACCGCGTACCGGCGTGCCGAGGAGAAGCTGGCGCGCAGCGCGCCCGGCTGCCGGCTGCGCTGGCAACTGCTGGCCGCGATCGGCCAGGTGGAGTCCGGGCAGGCATGGGGCGGCCGGGTGACCCCGGACGGTACGACCGTGACGCCCATCCTCGGCCCGCGGCTGACCGGCGGCGCGTTCGCCGTCGTGCCGGACACCGACGGCGGCGCGTACGACGGGGACGCAGTGTACGACCGCGCGGTCGGCCCGATGCAGTTCATCCCGTCCACCTGGGCCCGCTGGGGGACGGACGGCAACGGCGACGGACGGTCGGATCCGAACAACGTCTACGACGCGGCGCTCGCCGCCGGCCGCTATCTGTGCGCGGGCGGCCGGGACCTTTCGCTTCCCGCCGACCTGAACCGGGCGATCCTGGGCTACAACCACTCGGACGCTTATCTGCGCACCGTCAAGGCCTGGTACGCGTACTACCTGACCGGACACCGGGTAGTGCCGGACGCGCCCGCCGAATCCCGGCCGTACCGGCCGAAGCCGTCCCACCCGAAGAGGCCGAAGCCCTCGCAGCCGAAGCCCTCGGACGACCGGAAGCCGACCCCCGGGCCCTCGCGCACGGCGTCGGCGCCGCCCGCCTCACCCTCCCCCGGCCCGTCCGGTACGGCCGGCGTCCCCAAGGAGTCCGGGACGGCGCCGGTCCCCGCTCCCGAGCTGAGTCTCACGCCGCCCGGCGGCGTGCTGCCCGACGTGAAGCCGCTGACCATCGGCAACAGCTAGAACACGATGGGCGTCTCCCCCTCCACAACCACGACTACTCGGCGGTAATGTCGCCACCCGCCGGAAGCACAGGACCGGCAGGTGAGTGCGAAGGGGCCCTCATGGCGACGGACACGCCCACAACGGCCGCCGAGGAGCGTTGGCAGCGCATGTGGAGCCATCGTGAGCAGCTGCTCAAGGTGGCCCGGCGACGCTCCATGAGCCAGGAGGACGCCGAGGACGCCGTGCACGAGGCGATGTTGCGGGCCGCGGAGCGCCCGGACCTCGACGACGAGCGGCTCGGCGCCTGGCTGACGACGGTGACGATGCGGCTGTGCGTCGACCGGTACCGTCAGGTCAACCGCGAGGCCGAGGTGGGCAGCCGCCCCACGCTCGTCGTGCCGGGTCCGGTACCCGTCGAGGAGGCGGTGTGCGACCGGGCCGAGGCCAAGTGGCTCGCCGTGCGCAGCGGTGAGCTGCCCGCCCGGCAGGCGGAGGCCCTCCGGCTGAAGTCCGAGGACCTGGACGTGAGCCAGGTCGCGGTACGGATGGGGCTCAGCTACCGGACCGTCGAGTCCCTGCTCGCCCGGGCCCGGCGGACGCTGCGCGCCTCGCTGGCCGGGACGCTCGGACTGGTGCTGTTCCTGGTCGGGCGCGGGCGGCTCCGCGGGAGCGGCAAGGCCCAGGTGGTCGCGGTGACCTCGACGGCGGCGACCCTGGCGGTGGCGGGGTTCGTGCTCCCGTACGCGCTCAACGCGGGCGGGAACGGGAGCGGTCCGGCGCAGCGGCCGGCCGCGTCCAGCGACGGGCAGGTCCGGCGCGGCGACACCGCGGGCGGGGGGCGTACCCCCAGGACGCGCGCCCCTTCGCCCCCGGCGCCCGGGGCCCGGAGCCGGACGCCCTCACCAACCGGGGGAACGTCCCTGCCGCTGCCGTCTCTGCCGGACGTGTCCTCGTCCCCGCTCCAGGGGCTTTCGGCGCCGCAGGTCCCGCAGGTGCCCGACGTGCCGAAGGTGCCGAACCTGCCGACGAGCTCAGCCGCCTCGTCGGTCCCGTCGCTTCCCCCGGCCTCGGCGATACCGGCGGCTCCGCTCTCCTCCCTTGGCCCTGGTTTGAGGACGCCTTCGAGCCCGCCGTCGCCGAAGCTGCCGTAGCACGCCGTAAACGCGTCCGTGCCGTAGCCCGCCGTAACCGCGTCCGAAAAAAATCCCGGTCGCCGCGACGGACGCCCCGCGCCTCCCCGTAGAGCAGATGTCGGAGCTGCTCCACAGGCGAAGGGTGGGACCGGATGGGTGTCGAGATCTGTGTGGAGGGGCTGACCAAGTCCTTCGGCCACCAGGTCATCTGGCAGGACGTCTCGCTGACGCTGCCCGCCGGGGAGGTCTCGGTGATGCTCGGCCCCTCGGGGACGGGCAAGTCGGTGTTCCTCAAGACGCTCGTGGGACTGCTGAAGCCGGAGCGCGGCTCCATCACCATCCAGGGCCGGGACATCACCAATCTCCGTGAGCACGACCTGTACGAGGTGCGGAAGCTTTTCGGCGTGCTGTTCCAGGACGGCGCGTTGTTCGGCTCGATGAACCTGTACGACAACATCGCGTTCCCGCTGCGCGAGCACACCCGCAAGTCCGAGAGCGAGATCCGGCGCATCGTGCTGGAGAAGATGGACATGGTCGGGCTGATCGGCGCCGAGGGGAAGCTGCCCGGTGAGATCTCCGGCGGCATGCGCAAGCGTGCCGGACTCGCCCGCGCCCTGGTCCTCGACCCGGAGATCATCCTGTTCGACGAGCCGGACTCGGGCCTGGACCCGGTCCGGGTGGCCTACCTCAACCAGCTCATCGTCGACCTCAACGCACAGATCGACGCGACCTTCCTGATCGTCACCCACGACATCGCCTCGGCCCGCCAGGTGCCGGACAACATCGGGCTGCTGTTCCGGCGCGAGCTGGTTATGTTCGGGCCCCGTGAGGAACTGCTGACCAGTGACGAGCCCGTCGTACGGCAGTTCCTGAACGGCCGTATGCAGGGGCCGATCGGCATGGCGGAGGAGAAGGACGCGGCCCAGGTCGAGCAGGAGCTGGCCCAGATCGACGAGGGTCCACGAGTCCGGGACCTGACTCCCCGCCTGCTGCCCGGCCCCGGCATCACCCGCCCGCCCCGCTGGGAGGCGATCACGAGACGCGAGGCAGAGCTGCACGGGACGGGGGTGAGCAGCGCGTGAGACTCTCCCCGACAGGTGCGCTCCGGCACTCGGGCAACCTCTTCGCGATGGCGCTGGACGTCGCCCGGACCATGCCCCGACGGCCCTTCCAGGCACGGGAGTTCATCCAGCAGGCGTGGTTCGTCGCGAGCGTCACCATTCTGCCGACGGCACTGGTCTCGATCCCCTTCGGGGCGGTCATCGCGCTGCAGATCGGCAGCCTGACCCGCCAGCTGGGCGCACAGTCCTTCTCCGGTGCCGCGTCCGTGCTCGCGGTGCTGCGCGAGGCCTCGCCCATCGTCACCGCGCTGCTGATCGCGGGCGCGGGCGGCACGGCGATCTGTGCGGACCTCGGGGCACGCAAGATCCGGGACGAGATCGACGCGATGCAGGTGCTCGGCATCGACCCGATCCACCGGCTCGTCGTACCGCGCGTGCTCGCGTCGATGGTCGTGGCCGTGCTGCTCAACGGCCTCGTCTCGGTCGTCGGTGTCGCGGGCGGCTACTTCTTCAACGTCGTCCTCCAGCACGGGACGCCCGGCGCCTATCTGGCGTCCTTCACCACCCTCGCCCAGCTGTCCGACCTGTGGGCGGCGGAGGTCAAGGCGCTCGTGTTCGGGGCCATCGCGGCGATCGTCGCCTCCTACAAGGGGCTGACGGCGCAAGGTGGTCCCAAGGGCGTGGGCGATGCCGTCAACCAGTCCGTGGTGATCACCTTCATGCTGCTGTTCGTGACCAACTTCGTGATGACCGCGGTGTACTTCCAGGTCGTCCCGCAGAGGGGTTAGCCGATGAGACCACGGAATCTCCTCGATCGCCCCTTGCGCTCACTCGAAGAGCTGGGCACCCAACTGTCCTTCTACGGGCGTTCGCTCGCGTGGACGGGCCGCACCCTGCGCCGCTACAAGAAGGAGGTCCTGCGGCTGCTCGCCGAGGTGAGCTTCGGGCGCGGCGCGCTCGCCGTCCTCGGTGGCACGGTCGGCGTGATCGCGTTCCTGTCCTTCTTCACCGGCACCGAGGTCGGCCTCCAGGGCTACGCGGCCCTCAACCAGCTCGGCACCTCCAACTTCGTGGCGTTCCTGTCGGCGTACTTCAACACCCGGGAGATCGCTCCGCTGGTGGCCGGGCTCGCCCTGTCCGCGACGGTCGGCGCCGGGTTCACCGCGCAGCTCGGTGCGATGCGGATCAGCGAGGAGACCGACGCGCTGGAGGTGATGGGCGTCCCGTCGCTGCCGTTCCTGGTGACGACGCGGATGATCGCCGGCTTCGTCGCGGTGATCCCGCTGTACGTGATCGGACTGCTCTCCTCGTACCTGGCCGCCCGCACCATCACCACCGGCTACTACGGGCAGTCGACGGGCACGTACGACCACTACTTCCACCAGTACCTGCCGCCCGTCGACGTGTTCTGGTCCTTCGGCAAGGTGATCGTCTTCGCCGTGCTGATCATCCTGGTGCACTGCTACTACGGCTACCACGCGAGCGGCGGCCCGGCGGGTGTCGGCGTCGCGGTGGGGCGTGCGGTGCGGACCTCGATCGTCGCCATCAACGTCCTGGACTTCTTCCTGAGCCTCGCGATCTGGGGAGCCACCACGACCGTACGGATAGCGGGGTGACAGCGATGCACATGCACAGAATGAGACTCAGGCTGTACGGCATCGCGTTCCTCGCCGTGCTCGCGCTGCTGCTGTCGCTCGCGGTGGCCGTCTACCAGCAGACGTTCACGTCCGTCGTGTCCGTCACCCTTCAGGCCGGCACCCTCGGCAACCAGCTCGATCCACGGGCCGACGTCAAGCTGCGCGGGCTGCTGGTCGGCGAGGTGCGCGAGGTGCACGCGGACGGTACGAAGGCCACGCTGGACATCGCGCTCGATCCCCGGTACGTCCCGTCCATCCCCTCGGACGTGCACGCCCGCCTGCTGCCCAAGACGCTGTTCGGCGAGAAGTACGTCGACCTGGTCCCGCCCCCGCGCTCCGCGTCGTCGCCCCGGCCGATCCGCGCCGGAGACGTCATCACCCAGGACCGCACGAAGGTCGGCATCGAGGTGCAGCAGCTGATGAACGACCTGCTACCGCTGTTGCGCACGGTCCGGCCGGGTGAGCTCAACGCCACGCTCTCGGCGTTCGCCACAGCGCTGGATGGCCGCGGCGACCGGATCGGTGACAACCTCACCCGGGTCGAGGGATATCTGCGCCGCCTCAACCCGCACATGCCCTCCCTCAAGGAGGACATCTCGCGGTTCGCGGACGTCGCCGAGGTGTACGGCGACGCCGCGCCCGACCTGATGCGGATCTTGCGCAATGCAGTCACCACCAGCCGCACGATCGTCGACAAGAAGGACCAGCTGGCCGCCGCGCTCCGCTCGACCGCTTCCGTGGCGGACACGGCGAACGGCTTCCTGTCCGAGAACGGCGACCGACTGATCACCCTGGGCCGGGTCTCCCGCCCCACGCTGGAGTTGTTCGCCCGCTACTCCCCCGAGTACCCGTGCCTGTTCCAGGGACTGGTCCGGCAGGAGAAGGCCTCGGAGGACGCGTTCCGGGGCGGCGAGATGCGGATCACCCTCGAAGTCGTCCGGCCGCAGGGGGCGTACCAGCCCGGTGAGGAGCCGGTGTACGGCGAGCGGTCCGGCCCGAACTGCCGTGGCCTGCCGCATCCTCAGGTGCCCGGCCCGAAACCCCATCTCGATGACGGTACGTCGGCCGGAGATTCCGGCGGCGCACTCCCCGGAGGTGTCAACGTGTCCGCCACCCGGGGTGAGCAGCAGGCCGTCGGCTCGCTCGTGGCCCCTGTCATGGGCGTCCCCGCCAACCAGGTGCCGCCCGTAGCGACCCTGCTGTTCGGTCCGCTCGCGCGCGGAACGGCGGTGAGTGTCGTATGAACAGGTCAGGAGCCCGGCAGACCGCCGCCCCGCTGGTCAAGTTCAGCCTCTTCGCCCTGGTCACGATCGCGGCGACGGCGCTGCTCGCCGCCACCATCGTCAATGTCTCCTTCACCCCCAAGGACACCTACCACGCCGTGTTCACCGACGTCACCGGGCTGGAGACCGGCGACGACATCCGCGTGGCCGGTGTGCGGGTGGGGGAGGTCGAGGGCATCCGGGTCAAGGACCGGACCCTGGCGGAGGTCACGTTCACCGTCAGCGCGGACCGGCCGCTGCTGGCGGGGACCCACGCGGTCGTCCGCTACCGCAACCTGGTCGGGCAGCGGTACATCGCGCTCACCGAGGGCCCCGGCGACGTCACCGCCCGGCTGCGGCCGGGCGGCACCATCCCGCTGTCCCGGACCCAGCCGGCCCTGGACCTCAACGCCCTGCTGAACGGCTTCAAGCCGCTGTTCGCCGCGCTCAGCCCGAGCGACGTCAACCAGCTCGCCACCGAGATCGTCCAGACCCTCCAGGGCGAGGACGGCACGGTGAACAGCCTCCTCGCGCACACGGCCTCACTCACCAGCACCCTCGCCGACCGCGACACGCTGATCGGATCGGTGATCGACAACCTCAACACCGTCCTGGACACGCTCGACAAGCGCGGCTCCCGCTTCTCCGAGCTACTCACACAGCTGCGCCGGGTGGTCTCGGGGCTGTCCGCCGACCGGGGGCCCATCGGAGAGTCGCTGGTGCGTATCGGCGACCTCACGGACGTCACGTCGGGGCTGCTGAAGGACGCGCGTCCACCACTGAAGGACGACATCGCCGGACTCGGCGATCTCACCGGAACGCTGAACAAGAACGAGAACACCGTGGAGGGCGTCCTGAAGCGGCTGCCGAACAAGCTCAACGCGCTGACCGGGACTGCGTCGTACGGCTCCTGGTTCAACTTCTACCTCTGCGACTTCGACGGCCGGATCGTGCTGCCGAAGACCAAGCAGGTGATCACCCCGGAGCTGCACGTGGCGCGGGCGAGGTGCGGCGGATGAGACTGCGTGTCCTACGGAAGCGCCGTCCTGAGCCGCTGGTGAAGGTACGGGTCCTACCACCGAAGCTGCCGAAACTCCCCCGGCTGCTGCCGAAACGCAAACCCCGCCCCCAGCCGCTGGTCAAGGTGCGCGTCCTACCACCGAAGCTGCCGAAACTCCCCCGGCTGCTGCCGAAACGCAAACCCCGCCCCCAGCCGCTGGTCAAGGTGCGCGTCCTACCGCCGAAGCTGCCCAGGCTCCGGCTGAGGCGCCCACGCCTGAAGCCCTTTCGTGAGCGCAACCCGGTCGTCGTGGGCGCCGTCGGCCTCACTGTCCTCGCGCTGCTCACGTTTGCCGCCTTCAACGCCGACAGCCTGCCGCTGATCGGCGGCGGCGACGCCTACAGCGCGGCCTTCTCCGAGGCCGGCGGGATCAAGCCGGGCGACGAGGTACGGATCGCCGGGGTCAAGGTCGGCAAGGTCGACGGCGTCGACCTGGACGGCGACCACGTCAAGGTCACCTTCAAGGTGAAGGGCCATCCCGGGTTCGGTACCGACACGGGCGCGGCGATCCGCGTCAAGACGATCCTCGGCGCGAAGTACCTGGCCCTGTACCCGAAGGGGCCCGGCCAGTTGAAGCCGGGCAGCGAGATCCCGCTCGGCCGGACCGTGTCGGCGTACGACGTCGTCCAGGCCTTCAGCGACCTGACGACCACCACCGAGGCGGTCGACACCGACCGGCTCGCGAAGGCGCTGGACACCATCTCCCTCACCTTCCAGGACTCCCCCGCGGAGGTGCGGGCGTCGATCAAGGGACTGTCACGGATCTCGCGGACCGTCGCCTCCCGTGACCAGGCGCTGCGCGGGCTCCTCGACCACGCGAACGGGGTCACCAAGGTGCTGGCCGGTCACACAAAGGACTTCTCCGCGCTGCTGAAGGACGGTGACGCGCTGTTCAAGGAGGTCGACGACCGGCGCGCGGCGATCCACACCCTGCTCAAGAGTTCCGCGCTGCTGGGCATCGAGCTGTCCGGCCTGGTGGACGACAACCGCAAGGCGATCGGGCCGGCGCTGAAGAACCTCGACACCTTCCTGAAGATGCTCGAACGCAACCAGGCGAGCCTCGACCGCAGCGTCCAGCTCCTCGCCCCCTATGTGCGGCTCTTCTCCAACACCCTCGGAAACGGCCGCTGGTTCGACTCCTACGTCCAGAACCTGGCCGCCGCCCCGGTCACGCCACGGACGGGAGGCACCCGATGACCCGCAGACTCCTGGCCCTGTTCACCACGCTCGCGGTCGTCGCCGGCCTCGCCGTCGTCCTCTGGCCAGGCCCGGCCCCCGTCCGCGTCACGGCGTACTTCCCGCGCACCGTCGGCATCTACCCCGGCTCCGACGTCCGCGTCCTCGGCGTCCGCATCGGCGAGGTCAGGAAGATCACGCCGGAGGGCGACCGGGTCCGGGTGGAGCTGGAGTACGACCGGGGACGCAAGGTCCCAGCCGGCGCGCAGGCAGCCATCGTCAACTCCTCGGTGGTCAGCGACCGTTACGTGCAGCTGTTGCCGGTGTACCGCAACGGCGCGGTGATGCGGGACGGAGACGTCATCCCCGAGTCCCGTACGGCCGTCCCCGTCGAGCTGGACCGGATCTTCGACAGCCTGCACACCACCGCCGAGGCGCTCGGCCCGAACGGCGCCAACAAGCAGGGCTCGCTGTCCCGGCTGCTCGGGGTGAGCGCGGACAACCTCCGCGGGCAGGGCCAGAACCTCAACCAGACGGTGGACGACCTGTCCCAGGCGGTCACCACGCTGTCCGACGGGCGTGGCGACCTGTTCGGGACCGTACGGAACCTTCAGGTGTTCACGGCCGCGCTGGCGGCGGACGACACCAGCGTGCGGTCGTTCGACACCGACCTCGCCGCCGTGGCCGGGCAACTGGCCGGGGAGCGCAAGGATCTCGCCGCCGCGCTGAAGTACCTGGCCGCCGCGCTCGGTGACGTGGCCGGCTTCGTCAAGGGCAACAAGAAGGCGCTGACCTCGGACGTGCGGGGCCTGGCCGGGGTCACCAAGGTCCTCGTCACCCAACGGGCCGCACTTCAGGAGCTGTTGACCGTCGCCCCCACGGGCCTGTCGAACCTGCAGAACGCCTACAACCCCGCCGCCGGCACCCTCGACACCCGCAACAACGCGGGGGCCCCTCAGGATCCGTCATCGCTGCTCTGCTCCATCCTGAAGACGACCGGCGACGACCACGGCAACTGCGCCGGGCTGAAGAAGCTCTTCGACTCCCTGCCCAAGGTGCCGTCGGCCCCGGCGTCGACGGGCACGGTCGACAAGACCCTCGGCGGAATCCTGGGGGCACCGGCATGAACGTGAAGCGCTTGGGGCGGGTGGCCGCCTGGACGGCGATCGGCTCGCTGCTGCTGACCGGCTGCGAGTTCAACGGCTGGTACGACGTCCCGCTCCCCGGCGGCGCCGCCTCGGACGGCCACGCCTACCACGTCACCGTCGAGTTCCGGGACGTTTTGGACCTGGTGCCGCAGTCGGCGGTCAAGGTCAACGACGTCACCGTGGGCACGGTCGAGAAGGTGGAGCTGGACGGCTGGCACGCGCGGGTACGGCTGCGCATCGCCGACTCGGTGAGGCTGCCCGGCAACGCGGTCGCCGACCTGAGGCAGACGAGCATGCTCGGCGAGAAGTACGTCGCGCTGTCCGCGCCGGCCGGCACCGCGCCCGTCGGACGGCTCCACGACGGCGACCTCATCCCGCTGTCCCGCAGCGGCCGCAACCCGGAGGTCGAGGAGGTGCTGTCGGCCCTGTCCGCCCTGCTCAACGGCGGGGGGGTGGCGCAGCTGAAGACGATCACCGTCGAGCTGAACAAGGCCCTCAGCGGCCGCGAGGACCGGGTCAGGTCCCTGCTGAAGCAGCTCGACACCTTCCTCGGCGGCCTCGACGGCCAGCGGGCGGAGATCGTGCGCGCGCTCAAGGGCGTCGACCGGCTGGCGAAGCGGCTGAAGAACGAGAAGAAGACGATCGCCCTGGCCGTCGACACCATGCCGCCCGCTCTGAAGGCACTCGCCGACCAGCGCAAGGACCTGACGAAGATGCTCACCGCCCTGTCCACACTCGGCAAGACCGGCACCAGGGTGGTGAACGCCTCCCACGACGACACCGTCGCCAGCCTGAAGGAGCTCCAGCCCATCCTGCAGGAGCTGAACAAGTCGGGCGACGACCTGCCCAACTCCCTTGAGATCCTCACCACTTACCCGTTCCCGCGCAACGCGACGGACGCCGTCAAGGGCGACTACGTCAACCTGAAGATAACCGCCGACCTCGACCTGGCGGACCTGTACGGCAACGTCACCGGCAAGCCGGGCAAGAGCGGGAAGCCCCCGGCCCCGAGTACCCCGCACCTTCCCGGCCTCCCCACTCCCACCCCCCTCCCGTCCGTCCCGTCCCTGCCGGGCACCCCGTCCGTGCCCCCCGTGCCCTCCGCACCCGCCGTGCCCTCGAAGCCCTCCGACGGCAGCACCCTGCTGTGCCCGCCCGTGTGCACGGCGGCCTACGGCACCGGGGACGGCTCACGTCGCCTCCCGCCCGGGATCGATCCCGGCCTCGCCGAGCTGATGCTGAAGGGGATAATGCCGTGATCACACGTACGGTCAGGGCCCAGCTGCTCGCCTTCGCGACCGTCACCGCCCTCGGGGTGTCGTACGTCGGCGCCCGCTACACGGGCCTCGTGGACGACGTCCTGCACCGCGGGTACACCGTGCGCGCCGACTTCGCCGAGTCCGGGGGCGTCTTCCCCGGCGCCGAGGTCACCTACCGGGGCGTGCCGGTGGGCCGCGTGGGCGATCTGCGGCTGACCGGGTCCGGGGTCTCGGTGGCGCTGAAGATCGAGGACGGCGCCCCGAGGATCCCGGCCGACACGCTCGCGGTGGTCGCCGACCGTTCGGCGGTGGGCGAGCAGTACGTCGACCTCCAGCCGCGGCGGTCGGGCAGCCCGTACCTCATGGACGGCAGCCCGATCCCGCGCAGCCGCACCCGGACCCCGCTGCCGGTCACCGACCTGGTCCTCAGCCTCGACCGGCTGGTCAACTCGGTCGGCAAGGACGATCTGCAGGTCACCGTGGACGAGTTGGGCAAGGCCTTCGCCGGCACCGGACCGAACCTGAGCCGGCTGGTGGACTCCGGCAACTCGCTGGTGGAATCGGCATCCGCGTCGCTCCCCCAGACGGTCTCGCTGATCGAGCACTCGCGAAAGGTGCTCAAGACACAGGCCGACCAGGGCTCGGCCATCAAGTCGTTCTCCCGCGACCTGGCCACGCTCACCGAACAGCTGAAGTCGAGCGACGGCGATCTGCGCAGGCTGATCGGCAACACCGCGCCCGCCGCCCAGCAGTTGGACTCCCTGCTGAAGTCCACCCGGCCGCACGTACCGGTCCTGCTGGCCAACCTCGTCAGCGGCGGCCAGATCACCCTGGCCCGGCTGCCCGGCGTCGAACAGGCCCTGGTCACGCTCCCGCTCACGGTCGCGGGCAGCTACACGGTCATCCCCGGTGACGGCACCACCCACTTCGGGCTGACCGTGAACGCCGACGACCCGCCCGCGTGCACCCAGGGCTACGGCACCCAGCGGCGCGACCCCGCCGACACCAGCACGCGCCCGGCGAACACCGGCGCGCGCTGCACGGCACCACGCGGCAGCAAGACCTCGGTGCGCGGTGCCCAGAACGCGCCCGGCCCGACCACCGGTCGGGACAGCGCCGGCCAGGCCGCGTTCGTGGCCCCGTACGACCCGGAGACCGGCACCGTGACCGGCCCGGACGGAACGCCCGTCGAGATCGGCTCGACGGGCGGCGAACAGACCGTGTTCGGAAAGGAGTCGTGGCAATGGCTGCTCGTGGGAGCGATGGCGTGACAGGAGGCCGGGCTAGGCTGCTGTCGGCGGGGCTCGTCGCCGCGACCGTGCTGACGACCGTGCTGTGTGTCTGGCTGGGTCTGAAGCTGGCCGACCAGCGCGCGGCGGAGCAGCGCCGTCAGGACATCCTGGCGGCGGCCCGCCAGTCGGCGCTGAACTTCACCTCGCTGGACTACCGGCACTACGACCGGGACAGCCGCACCGTGCTGCAGGGGGCCACCGGCGACTTCAAGAAACAGTTCGCCGCGCAGACGGCGCAGCTGACGAAGCTCGTCGCCCAGAACAAGTCGGTGTCCGAGGGGCAGGTCCTGGAAGCGGGCATCGTGCGCTCCGACGCGCGCTCGGCCCGGGTCCTGGTCGTGGCCGACAGCAAGGTGACCAACACCGCGGCGCCCGAGGGCCAGGCGCGCACCTACCGGCTCCAGCTCGACCTCGTGCGCGTGGCCGGCCGCTGGCTGACCTCCGATGTCACGTTCGTGGGCTGACCCGACTGTGAGGCCATCGATGAGGAGAGACACCGTGGCGAACCCGACCTCCCGCACCCGCGGCACCGGCTCCCCCGCCCGGCGCACCATGACCGCGGCCGCCCGCGCGGCGGCCAAGCGCGCCGGGCGGCCGGGGCGCCCCGAGCGCGCTGCCCGCCAGGAAGAGGAAGTCATTCCCAGGCGCACCCTGCTCGCCGAGTCCCCGGCGGACGGCCGCGAGAACCCGTCGGAGCCCGCGCCCGAGTCCGAGCCCGAGCCCTTCGAGGATGAGCCGGAGGAGAGCGCGCCCTCGCGCAGGGTCGGCCGGAGCGTGCTCACCGCGGTGCTGGGCCTCGTCCTCGTGGCGGCCCTGGTGGTGGCCGCCGTCCTAGGGCGGCAGTACCGGCAGGGGCGGCAGGCGGAGCAGGCCCGGGGCGAGGCCCTCGCGGCCGCGCGGAATGCGGCGCCGGTCGTGCTGTCGTACGACTACCGGCACCTGGACCGGGACTTCGCCCGGGCGCGCGCCCTGCTGACCGGGCACTTCCGCGACCAGTACGGCAGGACGACGAGGACGGTGGTCGCACCCACAGCGACGACGTACCACGGCGTGGTGAAGGCGACCGTGGCCACACCCTCCGACGGCGGCACCCCTGCTGCGTCGGTCGTGTCGGCCACACCGGACAAGGCCGTCGTCCTGCTCTTCGTCAACCAGGTCACCCAGAGCACTCAGGTCCCAGAGCCCCGGCTGGACCTGAACCGGGTGCGATTGACGCTCACCCGTACCTCCGACGGCTGGAAGGTGAG
This sequence comes from Streptomyces sp. NTD91, assembly GCF_059510455.1. Lineage (NCBI taxonomy): Bacteria > Bacillati > Actinomycetota > Actinomycetes > Kitasatosporales > Streptomycetaceae > Streptomyces > Streptomyces sp. NTD91. The sequence continues at coordinate 24,663 of NZ_JCAJZW010000037.1, read as the reverse complement.
CGGCGTCGACGCCCTCTGACCAGACATATGCATTCACGGTGATTCGATGAAGACATACTGCCGAGCAGGCTCGAATTCACAAGTCACCGGGTCGAGCGTGGCCGCTCTACCTCTGATGAGGTGTGCCGGGAGAGAGGGTGACCCGCAGGATGGCGTGACGTGGCACCTGGCTGCCGGGCGAGAGGGGCTGCTCACATACTCGGCCCACAGGCGTGCCGGGGTGAGGGCACACTCGGTGCCGGATGGGCTGGACGCGTACGCCGACTGCGATGGCGTCCCTTGTCGTGCAACACCGTTGCACGACAAGGGAAACGACCGCACCGATCGTGCGGACGGGGCGGCCATTCGCTTCTTGTGGGCGTAGTAGGGGGAAGGGGCGACCTTGCAGTCGTACTCGGTGAGCGCCCTGCAGATCGGCTCGACACCGCCGAAGCGGTCCCGGTGCTCGTCGATGAACGCTACGAGCGTGTGTGTGGCCGGTCGAGCTCGGCCGCGAAGAAACTTGCCGCGGCCTTGAGGATCTCGTTGGCCCGCTTGAGTTCAGCGTTCTCCTTCTTCAGCGCCTTGAGCTGGGCAGACTCCTCCGTCGTCGTCCCCGGCCGCGTCCCCGCATCGATCTCGTGCTGCTTCACCCAGTTCCGCAGCGTCTCGCGGGAGCCGATGCCGAGCTTCTCCGTCACCGCTTGCAAGGCGGCCGTCTCGTTCGGGTAGTCGTCGCGCGCCTCGGCGACCATGCGCACCGCACGGCGGCGGCTCAAGCGGGTAACGGGAAGGTCGTGCCATGAACGTCACCTGGGCAACGGTGTGATACTCACGCAGACCTGGGACGAGGTCGATCGCCTCACCGCCCAATCTCTCACAGCGGGTGCGCACAACCTGTTGCAGCACCGCGCGTACGCCTACCGAGCCGACGGCCACCTGACCGAGTTCCGAGAACTCGCAACGGGCACACGTCACTTCGACCTCGACACCATGTGGGACGAGTGACGGGTGTACGAGCCCACGGCTGGAGCGAGACCTATGCCTACGACAGCTCAGGCAACCTCACCGACGTGTCCGCGGCCGACCACGCCGCCCCCGGTGGTCGTGACATCGACGGCATGCTGATCCAGCGGGCGGGCGACACCACGTACACCTACGATTCCCAGGGCCGCCGGACCCACAAAACGCGCAAGCTGTTGAGCGGACAGGCGAAGACGTGGGCGTACGCCTGGAACGCGGAGGACCGGCTCGTCGAGGTCGTCACGCCCGAGGGCGACCGATGGCGGTACGTCTACGACCCGCTGGGCCGACGCATCGCCAAGTTCAGGCACCTGCCGGGCGGTTCGGAGGCCGACCGGACGGACTTCACGTGGGAGGAGACTCTGCTCGCCGAGCAGAGTCTCGCGGACGGCAGGGTCACGACGTGGGACTACGCCCCCGGTACACACCGCCCCGTCGCCCAGACCAGCAGCAGGCACGTGGTCGTTCCCGAGGGTGCGTCCTTCCTCTCCCGGCTCGTCGAGGAGACCACGGCCGACCACACCACTCGCTTCCACGCTGTCATCACGGACGTGATCGGCACCCCGACCGAACTGGTCTCCTCCGACGGTGACGTCGACTGGCAGATGCGTACCGCCCTGTGGGGCACCCGGTATCCGACACCCGTGGACGATGCCGAGGCCGTGGATTGCCCCTTGCGTTTCCCCGGCCAATACGCCGATGCGGAATCCGGCCTCAACCAGAACCTCCACCGCTACTACGACCCCGAGACTGCGGCGTACCTCTCCCCGGACCCGCTCGGTCTGGAAGCCGGCTCGAACCCGTACTGGTACGGCCCTCATCCGCTCACCTGGATGGACCCATACGGTCTCGCGCTCTGCCGCACCACTCCGAGGCTGGAGAACGGCAACCCCAAGGAGGGCTCGCAGCACATCGACGAGCGTCATATCTCGGGCACCGCCCAAGGCGGCCACGGTGAACTGATGCCTCCGTCGACCACCGTGAGCAGGTGGAGAAAGCCGTGAAGACAATGATCCAGCGAGGCCAGCGGGTATCGGATCCCGCGCGCCGGATCCAGACCTTCGAGAAGAGGATGACCGTGAACGGTATGTCAGCCCGGTATCGGCTCATCGTCGACTCCGAGGACGGAAACCGCGTCATCACCTTCTTCCCGGTAGGAAAGAGCTACACACCGTGATTACTGTGCAGTTCACCGTACGGCCCGGCCAGGGCGAGGCCAGCGGTTTCGAGCTGGGGGACATGGCCGTCGCCGGGGACCTCGGCACGGCCGACTCGGCTGGCCACGTTCCCGATCAGGGCATGATGATCTACCTTTCGGTCGTCCAGTTGCTGGACAGCCTGGGTGCCTTTCTCCGGGGCAACGCCCGTGTGCTGAGCTTCACCGGTGCCGACACCTCCTTCGGTCTTGTCGTGCGACGGACCAAAGACGGCCTGTCGGTCGCTGGCAAGAGCGGCGTCGTCGCACGGACGACGGCGCCGGAGCTCGCCTCAGCCGTGCTGCGCGCGGCAGAAGACCTGGATCCCGCCCTCCCCCCGGAAGACCCGGTCGCATCCGACTGGGAAGCTGCCCTAGCCGCATTCCGTCCCCTCGTACCAAGCAGGAAGGGGTGAGTGGCTGAGGAGCAATTGTCAAGAGTTGTGGTTCGGGTGACGCGTGATCAAGCAGCGTCGGCTTCTGTGCGCTCGACCAGGACGCCGTTTTCGAACGTGGCGCCCGCGCGGACCAGGGCGACGAGGTGGGCTCCTCGGATTGCGCGCCAGCGGGCCTGGGCGGACTCGACGAGCTTGAACACCATCGCGAGGGCCGCGGCCGGGCTGCCGGCGCCGCGGGTGACCTTGGTGCGGAGCTTGACCGTGGAGAAGGTCGACTCGATGGGGTTCGTGGTCCGCAGGTGGATCCAGTGCTCGGCGGGGAAGTCGTAGAACGCCGGCAGTTCCTCGGCGTCGTCGGTGATCTTCGCGACGGCCTTGGGGAACTTGGCGCCGTAGGTCTTGGCGAACGCCTCGATCGCTTTCTCGGCGTGTGCGCGGTTGAGTCGGCCTGGAGCGCGGTGCTGGCGTTGCCGCCAGCGAAGCTCGACGCGCAACCCGCCGTCCCCCGGAAGAAGCAATCCCCGCTCGACGCGCGACAGATCCGGGGGATCACTGAGAGTCTTGGAGAGATTGCACAGCGCATCCAGACTGCTGCCGTCGAGAAGAAATATCCGCTCTACGAGGCCCTGGGCATCACGATCAGCTACGAACACGCAACGAGGACCGCGACCGTAAGGTCGAGGCCCTCGTCACCGTATCCTCAATCGTTGTGTCCGAGGGGGGACTTGAACCCCCACGCCCGATAAAGGGCACTAGCACCTCAAGCTAGCGCGTCTGCCATTCCGCCACCCGGACCAGGTGTGTGCCGCCTTGCGGGGGTGGTCCCCGTGGCGACAGGGACAACAATACCAAGGTTTCGGAGTACGTTTCACCTGCGTATCCGTCCTGTGGGCGGGGGCCCGGGGAGGCGGGCCGGCCCCCTTGCGGCGTGCACGGAACGCGACATCGCGTGTGCGTGCCGTGAGGTCACGGCATGAGCTGGTAGTCCGGGAAGTTGCCGGGCAGCCGCTCCCCCGCGGGGCCCTGGGTCACGGAGCGTACGAGGAGGTCGCCGCCGACGAAGGCGCCGCGCCAGGAGGAGCCCCGGCCGCGGGTGTGGCGGCGAGACAGCGCCGCCAGGCGTCGGGGTAGGCCGTGCCGGGTTTCAGGAGGGGGGCCGGGGGGCGTCGGGCCGGTGGTTCGGCGGCGAGGGGTTCGGGGTGAGATGGGTGGCATGCGTCGGATCCGCTCTCGGTGCACGGCGGTGTCGTCGTGGGTGTGGAGGGCGCCGCGGCGGTACGGTCGGCGTTCTGCCGCATCATCGAGAACGCCCGCGCCCACGACGCGGGGGCCCGGATCGAGGGCGTGCAGGTGCAGGAGCTGCTGCCCAGGGGCCAGGAGGTCATCGTCGGCGCGGTCACCGACCCGACGTTCGGGAAGGTGGTGGCGTTCGGGCTCGGCGGTGTGCTGGTCGAGGTGCTGAAGGACGTGACGTTCCGGCTGGCGCGCCGGTCACGGCCGACGAGGCGCTGTCGATGCTGGACTCCATCCGCTCGGCGGAGCTCCTGCGCGGGGTGCGCGGGCAGACCGGCATCGACCGGTGGGCGGCGGCCGCCGAGCAGATCCGGCGGGTCTCCCAACTGGTCGCGGAGTTCCCGGAGATCGCCGAGGTGGACCTGAACCCGGTGATCGCGACGCCCGAGGGCGCGGTCGCCGCCGACGTCCGGGTGATCCTCGCCGAGCATCAGCCGGTGCCGAGGAAGGCGTACACACGCGAGGAGATCCTCGCCTCCATGCGCCGGCTGATGCAGCCGTCCTCGGTCGCCGTCGTCGGCGCTTCCAACGAGCCCGGCAAGATCGGCAACTCGGTCATGCGCAACCTCGTCGACGGCGGGTTCCCCGGAGAGATCCATCCCCTGAACCCCAAGGCCGATGACATTCTGGGCCGCAAGGCGCACAAGAGGGTCACGGACGTTCCCGGTGAGGTGGATGTGGCCGTCTTCGCCATTCCCGCCCGGTTCGTGGCAGCCGCGCTGGAGGAGGTGGGCCGCAAGGGGATCCCCAATGCCGTCCTCATTCCCTCCGGATTCGCGGAGACTGGCGAACACACGCTCCAGGCGGAGATCGTGGAGATCGCCGAGCGGTACGGCGTCCGCCTGCTCGGCCCCAACATCTACGGCTACTACTCCACGTGGCAGGACCTGTGCGCCACGTTCTGCACGCCGTACGACGTCAAGGGTGGCGTGGCGCTGACCTCGCAGTCCGGTGGCATCGGCATGGCGATCCTCGGCTTCGCCCGCACCACGAAGACGGGTGTGTCGGCGATCGTCGGCCTCGGCAACAAGTCGGACCTGGAGGAGGACGACCTGCTGACCTGGTTCGGCGAGGACCCGCACACCGAGTGCATCGCCATGCACCTCGAGGACCTGAAGGACGGGCGGGCGTTCGTGGCGGCGGCGCGGGCCACCGTGCCGAAGAAGCCGGTGGTGGTGCTGAAGGCGGGCCGTACGGCGGCGGGCGCCAGGGCGGTCGGCTCGCACACGGGCGCGCTCGCGGGCGACGACGCGGTGTACGACGACGTCCTGAAGCAGGCGGGTGTCATCCGGGCGCCGGGCCTGAACGACATGCTGGAGTACGCCCGCGCCCTGCCCGTCCTGCCCGCTCCGAGGGGCGACAACGTGGTGATCACCACCGGTGCGGGCGGCAGCGGGGTGCTGCTGTCGGACGCGGTGACCGACAACGGGTTGTCGCTGATGGAGATTCCGCCGGACCTCGACGAGGCGTTCCGCCGGTTCATCCCGCCGTTCGGCGCGGCCGGCAACCCGGTCGACATCACCGGGGGCGAGCCGCCGTCGACGTACGAGGCGACGGTCCGGCTGGGTCTGGAGGACCCTCGGATCCACGCGCTGGTGCTCGGCTACTGGCACACCATCGTCACCCTGCCGATGGTCTTCGCGGAGCTGACGGCGCGCGTGGTCGCCGAGTTCCGTGCGCGCGGGATCGAGAAGCCGGTGGTGGCTTCCCTGGCGGGCGACGTGGAGGTGGAGGAGGCCTGCCAGTACCTGTTCGAGCGCGGGGTCGTGGCCTCCGAAACCGCGAACGGTTCGCCGGAAGGCGAACACCCGTGCCCGGCGAGCGGGGCGGTCAGGCGCCGCCCCGCTGGTGGTAGGAGCGGCGGGTGTGCTCGGTGTGGATGCGCATCAGCGCGGCGGCCCGCGCGTCGTCGCGGTCGGCGATCGCGGAGATCAGCTCCCGGTGCTCGATCCACGACTGGCGCCCGCGCTGCCGGGCCACCGGGGTGTAGTACCAGCGGACCCGGCGGTCGACCTGGGCGGCGAGTTCGGCGAGGACCGCGTTGCCCGCGAGTTCCATGATCTTGGCGTGGAAGGCCGCGTTGAGGGCGACGGCGCGGTCGACGTCGTCGGCCGCGACGGCCTTCTCGCCCTCGGCGCACAGCTCCACCAGCGCGCCGACCTTCTCGGCGGTGGCGTCGACGGCGGCCAGCCGGGCGGCCTCCGCCTCCAGCAGGGTGCGGACGGTGAGCAGCTGGTCGGCCTCCTGGGCCGTCGGTTCGTGCACGAACGCGCCCTGCGCGGGCCGCAGATCGACCCAGCCCTCGGTGTTGAGTCGCTGCAGTGCCTCGCGCACCGGCTGCCGGGAGACGCCCAGGTGCCCGGCCAGTTCGCTCTCGACCAGGTGCTGGCCGGGCTGCAGCGCGCGGGTGGTGATGAGCTCCAGCAGCGCCTCGTAGACGCGCTCGCGCAGCGGTCCGGGGCGTTCCAGCTTGGGCACGGCCCCCTGCGGCAGTCCGGTCGACAACATCGCGGTCCCCCTCCTGGGCAGGTCCGGTGCGTTCACGCTGAAGCTCAGTATCGATTGTCTTTTGTCTACAGACTACTGTGCACAAGATCCAGCCCTGTTCGCGCCGGCTTCACCCGCTCACGCCGGCCGCCTCACGGGCAGCGTACGACCTGCCCGGCGTACGACAGGTTGCCGCCGAAGCCGAACAGCAGCACCGGGTCGCCGGCGCTGAGCGCTCCCTGTTCGACCAGCTTGGAGAAGGCGAGCGGGATGCTGGCGGCCGAGGTGTTGCCGGATTCGGTGACATCGCGGGCGATCACCGCGTTGACGGCGCCGAGCTTCTCGGCGAGGGGTTCGATGATGCGCAGGTTGGCCTGGTGCAGGACGACCCCGGCGAGTTCCCCTGGCGCCACGCCGGCCCTGTCGCAGGCGCCGCGGGCGATGGCGGGCAACTGGGTGGTGGCCCAGCGGTAGACGCTCTGCCCCTCCTGGACGAACCGCGGCGGGGTGCCCTCGATCCGCACCGCGTGCCCCATCTGAGGCACCGACCCCCACAGGACCGGCCCGATCCCCGGCTCCTCCCCCGGCGCGCAGGCCTCGACGACGGCGGCGCCCGCCCCGTCGCCGACCAGGACACACGTGCTGCGGTCGCTCCAGTCGGTGACGTCGGACATCTTGTCGGCGCCGATGACCAGGGCGCGCCGTGCCGCGCCGGCCCGGACGGTGTGGTCCGCGGTGGCCAGCGCGTGCGTGAACCCCGCGCAGACCACGTTGACGTCCATCGCGGCGGGCCGCGGGATGCCGAGCCGGGCCGCGACACGGGCGGCCGTGTTCGGGGAGCGGTCGATCGCCGTGGAGGTGGCGACGAGGACCAGGTCGATGTCGCCGGGGGCCAGACCGGCGCCGGCCAGGGCCTTGGCCGCGGCGCAGGCGGCCAGTTCGTCGACGGGCTCGTCGGGGCCCGCGATGTGCCGGGTCCGGATGCCGACGCGGCCGCGGATCCACTCGTCGCTGGTGTCGACCAGGCCGGCCAGGTCCTCGTTGGTGAGCACTCGGGCGGGCTGATGGTGACCGATGGCGGCGATGCGCGAGCCGTGCATGGCGGGAAGTCCCCTCGTTGCCGTGGGTAGCGGGATCCACCAGTCTGATCAGTGACCCGCGGGTACGACGGCAGGTGAAGCCACAGGAATCGGGCGCCCGAGTTGTCGGCTTCCCTCAGACCCTCGGACGCCCGAGCATTCATCCCGTGAACAGCTGGGTCGCCTTCTGCACGAGTTCGTACACCCCGTAGCCGAGGGGTGCTCCCACCCACAGCCAGGCGAGGGTGATCAGGCCCCGCCGGCTGGGCGGGCTGCTGTCGCTGGGCATCTGCGACCTCCCTCTGCGGGGAGGTGGTGGTGGCGGGTGTGGACGGGACGGACAAGTTCGTTGGCGACGAAGCCGACGACGAGCAGGCCGATCATGATGCCGAACGACAGCCCGTCAGCGCCGCGCCGTGCTTGCCGGCCTCCTTCTGCCGGTCCGCGATCCAGTTGACGATCAGCGGCCCGAGTACGCCCGCGGTGGACCGGGCGGTGAGCAGCCGGCCGTGGATGGCGCCGACCTCATAGGTGCCGAAGAGGTCCTTCAGATAGGCGGGGACCGTCGCGAAGCCGCCGCCGTAGAAGGAGAGGATCACGAGGGCGCACGGGACGAACAGCGGCTTCGCCGAGTCCCCGAACAGCGCGAGGAGCAGGTACATCGGCGCGCCGACACCGAGGTAGCAGCGGTAGATGTTCTTGCGGCCGATCCGGTCGGAGGCGGACGACCAGCCGGTCCGGTCGGCCATGTCGGCCGCCGACAGCAGTGCCACGAATCCGGCGGCCGCGGAGGCCGACACCGGCGTGGAGCTGTTCGCGAAGAAGTCCGTGATCACCGGCGCGGCCTTCTCCAGGATGCCGATGCCTGCGGTCACTGGGGCGACACGCTGCGCCCGAAGAACGCCTGCCGGGTGTGCGTGGTGGAGGTGGAGGGCTCCCGGACGCTGGTGCCGGCCTGCTCGCGCCGGGCCGAGCCGGGAATGGAGGTGCGCACCGGCACCGGGCGTGCCCGGCACAGCCGGAAGATCGTCCTGGAGCTGCTCGCCTCCTCTGTCGACTTGTCGACCACACCGGGAGCGACCGAGTGGATCAAGGAGTACGAGGCGAAGCCGGACCGGTGCGGTCCCGACGCGGCACGCGTGGACGAGGAACCGAGGATCGACAACGAATTGTACGTGTGCGACTACGGAAAGTGCATCCTGTCTACAAGTGCGTCGACGCCTGCGGCGACCAGTGGCAGAACACCTTCGCGATCTCGGTGGCCGGGCGCGGTTTCGACGCCCGGATCGCCGTCGAGCACGACGCCCCGCTGCCCGACTCGGCCTGCGTGTACTGCGGTAACTGCGTCGAGGTGTGCCCGACGGATGCGCTCGCGCCGAAGACGGAGTACGACATGCGGGCGGCGGGCACCTGGGAGGAGTCACGGCAGACGCGGACGTCGACGGTGTGCGCGTACTGCGGTGTGGGCTGCACTCTCACGCTCCATGTGCAGGACAATGAGATCGTGAAGGTCACCTCACCGCACGACGAGCCGGTGACCCACGGCGAATCTCTGCATCAAGGGCCGTTTCGGCTACCAGCACGTACAGAACCGGGGCTGATCAGGACATGGGACGAGTCACGGAACGACGCAAGGTCCTCCGTGTCCGGGGCGGGGTGCTCTCCTCCCGACCGGACACACTCGTCGCCGAGGAACCCCTGGAGATCCGGCTGAACGGAAAACCGCTCGCCATCACCATGCGCACGCCCGGCGACGACTTCGCGCTGGCGGCGGGGTTTCTGGTGAGCGAGGGTGTCCTGGCCGCCGCGGAGGATGTGCGGAACATCGTCTACTGCGCGGGGGCGACGGTCGAGGGTTCCAACACCTACAACGTGGTCGATGTGACGACCGCCCCGGACGTGGCCCTTCCCGACTTCACCCTGGAGCGGAACGTCTACACGTCCTCCTCCTGCGGCCTGTGCGGCAAGGCGAGCCTGGACGCCGTACGGACGACCGCCCGCTTCCCGATCGCCGACACGCCCCCGGTCCGGGTCACCCCGGAGCTGCTGGCCGGCCTCCCCGACCGGCTGCGGGCGGCCCAGCGGGTGTTCGACCGGACGGGGGGCCTGCACGCCGCGGCCCTGTTCGGCGAGGACGGCACGCTGCTGGACGTGCGGGAGGACGTGGGCCGGCACAACGCGGTCGACAAACTGGTCGGGCGGGCGCTGCGCGACGGGGAGCTGCCGCTGTCGCGGTCGGTCCTCCTGGTCTCCGGGCGGGCGTCGTTCGAGCTGGCGCAGAAGGCGGTGATGGCGGGCATCCCGGTGCTGGCGGCGGTGTCGGCGCCGTCGTCGCTGGCGGTGGACCTGGCCGCGGAGACCGGCCTGACCCTGGTGGGCTTCCTGCGGGGCAGCTCGATGAACGTGTACGCGGGCGAGGACCGCATCGCCCTGCGGGAGGCGGCCGCCCAGGGCTGAGGAGGTCTCCCCCGCGGCACGGCGGCGGGGTCCGGACGGCGGGGAGCGCCCCCTGCGCCGCCGGGCCCGCGTCAACGGAGCGACCGCGCCGCGTCGGCGAACGCGGCGATCGGCGGTGAGCGGCGGCCCGTCTCCCAGAGGTACACCTGGTCGGGTTCGACGTCCGGCACGGGCGCGTAGGTGATGTCCGGGCGGGTGTACTGCTCGGCGATCGACACGGGGACCAGCGTGACGCCCGTGTCCGCGGCCACCCGCTTCGACTTCTCCTCGACCGAGCGGATCAGCACGTCGTCCGGCGCCGGGTCGGTGCAGCGCAGCCAGGTCTCGCCGTCCAGGTCGGCCAGGGCCGGCTGGGCTTTGCCGGCCGGCCGCTGGTCCGCGGGCAGCATCGCCACGCGGGTCTCGGTGAACAGCGGCACCAGGGTGAGCCCGCGCTCGTCGAGGCGCACACGGGCGAGGTCGACCGTCCCGTCGAGAATCAGCTGCGCCCGGTCGTCCCACTCGACACGACGGCCTGTACGTCGATGTCCGGGTGGGCGGCGCCGAAGGCGCGCAGGCCCGGCGTGACCACGAGACCGGCCCGGAAGCCGACCACGAGCCGGTGCGGGCCCCGCGCGGCCCGCCGTACCCTGCGCCGGGCCGCGTCGGCGGTGGCGAGGAGATGACCGGCGTCGTCGAGGAGTTGGCGCCCGGCCGCCGTCGAGTGTGCGGGGCGACGGAGTCGCCGACCCGGGCGCCGGCCGTGGAGCCGGCGCCGCTGCGGGTGAACGTGGTCTCGCCCGGGGTGGTGCGCACCGGGCTGCGGCGGGAACTGCCGGAGGCCGACCGGGAGGGTTCCGGTCGTCCGCCGAGTCGCTGCCGGTGGGGCGGGTCGGCGAGCCGACGGATGCGGCCGGGGCGTACCCGTAACTGATGCGGGCGGGTTACAGCACCGGTGCGGCGGTGGTCGTGGACGGGGGCGGGCCGCTGGTGTGAGGTCTCAGGCGGGCCTGAGGCGTACGTCGGCGGCGGCCGCGACCGTGCCGAGACGGGGGAAGTCGAACCGGACGGACGCCTCGTGCTCGGCGGCGGTGAAGGCGGCCATGGCGTCCTCGACGAAGACCAGGTCGTAGCCGAGGTCGGCGGCGGCGCGGGCGGTGGACTCGACACCGAGGTTGGTGGCGATGCCGCCGAACACCAGGGTGGTGACGCCGCGTTCGCGCAGCCGCTCATCGAGGCCGGTGCCCTGGAAGGCGCCGATGGTGCGCTTGACCACCTCCAGGTCGCCGTCGGCGGCGAGGCCGGGCACCAGCGAGCTGCCGGGCGGCTGTTCGGCGACCGAGGGGCGTTCCACCCGGACGAGGACGACGGGTGCCCCGGCGGTGCGGAAGGTGTGCGCCAACTCCTGGGCGGTGGCGAGCACGTCGGTGCCTTTGCGGGGTTCCAGGGGCAGCGCGACGATGCGTTCCATCAGGTCGATCAGGACCAGGGCGGTGCGCTGCGGGTCGAGAACGGAAGCTGCGGTCATGACGGAACGTTAGCCGCCGTCAGCCGTCCGTGCCGGAAATCCGGATCAACAGGCCAATGAACTGATCGCGTTCGGCGGCCGACAGCGGGGCGAGCAGCTCGTCGTTGGCGGCGCGGGCGGCCTGCTCGCAGCGGGCGAGGAGGCGGGCGCCGCGGCCGGTGAGGGTGACGGCGTTCTTGCGCCGGTCGCGGGGGTCGGGGGCGCGTACGACGTGGCCGGCGGACTGCAGGTCGTTGAGCACGCCGACCAGGTCCTTGGGGTCCAGACCCACGCTGCGGCCGAGGTCGGCCTGGGCGACGGGCTGCAGGTCGCGGACGGCCGAGAGGACCACGTGGTGCCACATCTTCTGCCCCTCGGCCGCGAGCGCGCCGGCGACCAGGGCGCGCCCCCGGGCGGCGGCGCGGCCGAGGAGCCAGCTGGGCAGGGAGCGGATCGCGGGCAGGGGTGCTTCGGCCATGGCGGGAGCCTACCCGAGAAAACGTTGGGCCTCCCAACGAATCTCGGCTACGTTGGACCTCCCCACGAATTCATGGGGATTCCCAACGGTTGAGAGGCCGGACCGCCCGGCCCGAAGCTGAGCCGGACACATCCGGCGTGGAGGTGTGCACGATGCGACGCGTCCGGTACGAGTCGACCGGCGGCCCGCTGTTCCTGGAGGAGACCCCCGTCCCCGAGCCCGGCCCCGGGGAGCTGCTGGTGCGCTGCGGCGCGGTCGGCGTCACCCTGCCCGTGGTCCGCAAGGTCACCGAGGCCGCCGAGCCGATCGCGCTGGGCGGAGAGATCGCCGGCGAGGTGGTGGCGGCCGGCGACGGCGTCACCCGCTTCCGGACGGGCGAGCGGGTGACCGGGCTGTGCTTCGGGCACGGGTACGCCGACTTCGCCCTGCTGCACGAGACCATGGCCTCCCCGGTACCGGACGGCGCGAGCGTCGTGGACGCGGTCGCGCTGGTGCGCGGCGGCCTGGTGGCCTACGGGGCGCTGGAGGCTGCGCGCCCGGCGCCGGGCGAGTCGGTGCTCGTCACGGCGGCGGCGAGCGGGGTCGGCCACCTGGCCGTGCAGCTGGCGCGGGCGCGGGGCGCGGGGCGGGTGGTGGGGGCCGTGTCGGATCCGGGCAAGGCGGAGTTCGTCCGGTCGCTCGGCGCGGACGACTGCATCCGGTACGGCGACGACAGCTGGGGAGATCCCGTCGACTGCGTACTGGATGCCGTGGGCGGCGACCTGCTCACCCCCGCCCTTGCCGCCCTGGCCCCGCACGGCCGGCTCGTGGCCTACAGCTCGGGCGGCGGCACCATCCGGGCGTACGACCTGCTGGTGGGGGCCAAGTCGGTGACCGGGTTCCAGATGGCCCTGATCGCCCGCGGCCGGCCGGACCTGTACGAGCGGTGGCGCCAGGAGCTGTGGCGGCTGTTCACCGAGGGCGCCCTGAAGCCCGCCGTACACGCGGAGTTCGCGCTGGAGGACGCCGCGAAGGCACACGAGGCGATCGAGCTGCGAGCCAATCTCGGCAAGGTGGTGCTGCGCCCGTAGGGCCTTCGCGGGTTCTGTGCGCCGCACGCTTCTTGTGGGGCGCCCTTGCCCCAACTACCGTCGACGGTGCGCACGTCGGAGATGGGATGTCCGGATGTCCAGATGTCCGGCCGACGAAGGGCAAGGTCGCACCTGCCGTCAGGTCTACGCGCCCGCCTCAGAGCCGTACTCACCACCGCTCTCAGCACGGCGGCACTGCTCCTGGTGCCGCTCGCACCCCCCACCCCGCACACGCGCACCATGCCGCAAGCACCCCCGAGTTCGAGCAGCAGGTCCTGTTCAGGGCCTCCCAACCCCGGCAACGCCTGCTTTCGCATACCGGCGATCGTGCGGACGACCGACGCCACGCTGCTGGCGTTCGCCGAGGGCCGGGTCCTCAACTGCGGCGACGCCGCCGACATCGACATCGTCGTCAAGCGCTCCACCGACGGCGGCCGCACCAGCGCATGGACAGCAGGTCCTTCTGCACCGGCGACATCGAGGAGGTGCACGTCTGGGACCGGGCCCTGAGCGACGAGGAGGTGTCGGACCCGAAGGCGCTCAGGTCACCGAAGGACACGGTGCTGTGGCTGCCCCTGGACCACGTGAGCGGCTGACCCGCGGCCGGCGCCCGGAGTCCGTTCCGGGTCCCGGGCCCGGCGCTTGGCGATGACCGCGCACACCATCAGCTGCATCTGGTGGAACAGCATCAGCGGCAGCACGGCGAGGGAGGCGTGGGCGCCGAACAGGACACTCGCCATGGGCAGCCCGGAGGCGAGGGACTTCTTCGAGCCGGCGAACTGGATGGCGATCCGGTCCTCCCGGCCGAAGCCGAGCGCCTTGCCGCCGTACCAGGTCAGGGCGAGCATCACGGCCAGCAGGACGGCCTCGACGGCCAGCAGCCCGCCGAGCCGGACGGGGCTCACCTGGTGCCAGATGCCGCGGATCATTCCCTCGCTGAACGCCGTGTAGACGACCAGCAGGATCGAGCCGCGGTCGACCATCCCGAGAATCCTCCTGTGCCGGGCGACGAACCCCCCGATCCAGCGCCGCAGCACCTGCCCCGCGAGGAACGGCACCAGCAGCTGCAGGACGATCTTGACCAGAGAGTCGGCGGAGAACCCGCCGCCGCTGTTGCCCAGCAGTCCGGCCGCCAGGAGCGGGGTCAGGACGATGCCGACGAGGGAGGAGAAGGAGCCCGCACAGATCGCCGCCGGCACGTTGCCGCGGGCGATCGAGGTGAACGCGATGGACGACTGGATCGTGGACGGCACCAGCGTCAGGAACAGAAGGCCCTGGTAGAGCGGCAGGGTCAGCAGCACCGGCACCAGGGCGCGGGCGGCCAGCCCGAACAGAGGGAAGAGCACGAACGTGCAGACCAGCACGGTGACGTGGAGCCGCCAGTGGCGCAGTCCGTCCAGCGCCTGCCGCGTCGAGAGCCGGGCGCCGTAGAGAAAGAAGAGGAAGGCGATCGCGGCCGTGGAGGCGCCGGAGGCGACGTGGGCGGCCGTGCCGTGCGCCGGGAACAGCGCCGCGAGGCCCACCGTCCCGAGCAGCAGCACGATGTACGGGTCGACCGGCATCCAAGTCGGCCAGCGCAGGCGTTTCACGGTGCTCCGATTGCAGTGTGGTCGTTCGGTCCGGGGCCGCACGGGCCCCTCTCGATGATCCTCCTCGGACCGCTGTTCGGGAATCCCGTATACCACTCTGACTGCCATCATGATTCGCGATTACCGATAGGCTGAGGGGCGTGTACGACCCGACACAGCTGCGTACCTTCCTGGCCGTGGCCCAGACGCTGAGCTTCACACAGGCCGCGCGCCGGCTGGACCTGCGCCAGTCCACGGTCAGCCAGCATGTCCGCCGGCTGGAGGACGCGACCGGTCGGCAGCTGTTCACCCGGGACACCCATGCGGTGGAGCTGACCGGGGACGGCGAGGCGATGCTGGGCTTCGCCCGCCGGATTCTGCAGGTCCACGAGCAGGCGACGGCGTTCTTCACCGGCACCCGGGTGCGTGGCCGGCTGCGGTTCGGCGCGTCGGAGGACTTCGTGCTCACCCGGCTGCCGGAGATCCTCGAGAGCTTCCGCTACGACCATCCGGAGGTCGACCTGGAGCTGACCGTGGAGCTGTCCGGGACCCTGCACGAGCAACTGGCCGCCGGAAAGCTGGACCTGGTGCTGGCCAAGCGGCGCCCGGAGGATCCCCGGGGCGAACTGGTCTGGCGCGACGACCTGGTGTGGATCGGCGCCGAGCGGCTGCGCCTGGACGCGGACCGGCCCGTGCCGCTGATCGTGTATCCGCCGCCCGGCATCACCCGGGCCCGCGCACTCGACGTGCTGGAACGCGAGGGACGCGACTGGCGGATCGTGTGCACGAGCGGCAGCCTCAACGGGCTGACCGCGGCGGCTCGCGCCGGGCTCGGCGTGATGGCCCACTCCAGGCGCCTGATCCCGCCCGGACTGTTCCGGCTGCCGGACCGCTTCGGCCTGCCGGACCTGGGCAAGGTCGACTTCGTGCTCGTCCACGGCCGCCGCCGGGGCACTGCGGAGGAGGCCGCGAACGCCCTGGCGGCGGCGGTCCTCGCGGGCGGGGAACGTCTGCGACGGCGGGGCGGCTGACGCCTCACGGCCGACTGCGGCACGTCCACCCGGACGGGAAGCGACGACGCCGGCGAGGCGGCCGGCCCCCCGGGCCGAACACCGTGCGACAGCTCGGGTACGCGCTCGGGGTCGCCGTCTTCGGCGCGGTGCTCACCTCGCGGATGTCCGGCGCGCTGCGCGGCCGGGTCCCGGAGCGCACCCTGCACACGGCGTTCGCGGCGGGGCTGAACGGTGCCCCGGTGGTGGCCGGACTTGCGGGCATGGCCGCGGGGGCGCTGGTGCTTCTGCTGGTGCGTCCGGGCCGGCCGGCGGCGGAGAAGGAGGAGGTCTCGCAGGCACGGAGGGCGGTGCCGGTGCACCGTTGACGGGCTGAACCGCGGCGGGGGCGGCCCGGGACTCCCGGGCCGCCCCCGCACGCGCGTCTTCACAGGCTCCGGCGCCTGCCGCATATGCGGCGATGGGGTCGGTGTGCGCCGTAATCGCCGCGTACAGATTCGGTGGAGATTACGGCACCGGAACTTACTGACCCGTCAGTATTGTGTCCGGCCCCTCCCCTTGTACGGGCATTTTCCGGTCACCGCACTGAGGAAACGTGACGTTTATTCGGTTTCCTACCCTCTCCCGCCCCGTGACGGCGTGGGGTAGCTTTCACCGCGCTGTGCCGAGCATCACGGGCGTGACCATGCAGCGAGGATCGGGGAGCGAGGTTTGCGCGAGTTCACCAACCCGCCGCTCACATCGGCACCGCCTGTGGGCGGTCTGGCCGATGTGGTCTTCGAGCATGCCCTGACGGACCCGGCGCACGTCGCGCTCGGCCGTAAGGACGCCGCCGGTCAGTGGCGCGACGTGACCGCCGCCGAGTTCCGCGACGAGGTCATGGCGCTCGCCAAGGGCCTGCTGGCACGCGGCATCCGCTTCGGTGACCGCGTCGCCATCATGTCCCGCACCCGCTACGAGTGGACCCTGTTCGACTTCGCCCTGTGGTCGATCGGCGCCCAGGTGGTACCCGTCTACCCCACGTCCTCGGCCGAGCAGTGCTTCTGGATGCTGTACGACGCCGAGGTGTCCGCGGCGATCGTGGAGCACGAGGACCACGCGATGACCATCGCCACCGTCATCGACCGGCTCCCGCAGCTGCGCCAGCTGTGGCAGCTGGACTCCGGCTGCGTGCAGGAGCTGTACGACGCCGGGGCGCACCTGGACGACGAGCTGGTGCACCGCCACCGGCAGGCGGTCACTCCGGAGTCGACCGCCACCGTCATCTACACCTCGGGCACCACCGGCCGCCCCAAGGGCTGTGTCCTGTCGCACGGCAACTTCATGTTCGAGGCGGACAGCGTGGTCAGGCGCTGGGAGCCGGTGTTCCACTCCAAGAAGGGCGACGAGGCGTCCACCCTGCTGTTCCTGCCGCTCGCGCACGTCTTCGGGCGGATGGTGGAGGTCGCCACCATCCGCGGCAAGGTCCGCCTCGGCCATCAGCCGCAGCTGAACGCCGCCGCCCTGCTGCCCGACCTGCAGGCGTTCCGGCCGACCTTCATCCTCGCGGTGCCGTACATCTTCGAGAAGGTCTTCAACGCCTCCCGGCGCAAGGCGGAGAAGGAGGGCAAGGCGGGGCCGTTCGAGAAGGCGGTCGACATCGCGGTGAAGTACGCGGAGGCCGTGGAGGCGAAGGCCTGGGGCATCGGGCCCGGCCCCTCGGCCGGGCTGCGCATGCAGCACCAGCTCTTCGACAAGCTCGTGTACGCGAAGGTGCGCGCGGCCATGGGCGGCCGGATACGCAACGCGATGTCCGGCGGTTCGGGGATGGACCGCCGGCTGGGCCTGTTCTTCGCGGGCGCGGGCGTGCAGATCTACGAGGGCTACGGCCTGACCGAGTCCACGGCCGCGGCGACCGCCAACCCGCCCGAGCGCACCCGCTACGGCACCGTCGGCCAGGCCATCCCCGGAACGACCGTGCACATCGCCGACGACGGTGAGGTCTGGCTGCACGGCGCCAACGTCTTCCAGGGCTACCTCAACAACCCCAAGGCCACCGACGAGTCCCTGCACGACGGCTGGCTGGCCACCGGCGACCTCGGATCGCTCGACGAGGACGGCTACCTGACCATCACCGGCCGCAAGAAGGAGATCCTGGTGACCTCCGGCGGCAAGAGCGTCTCCCCCGGGGTGCTGGAGGAGCGGGTCCGCGAGCATCCGCTGGTCAACCAGTGCATCGTCGTCGGCAACGACCGCCCCTACATCGCGGCCCTGGTCACCCTCGACCAGGAGGCGGTCGAGCACTGGCTGCAGATGCGCGGGAAGCCGAGCATGAGCCCGGCCCAGCTGGTGCGCGACCCGGACCTGGAGACGGAGGTGCGGCGGGCGGTGGTCGCCGCCAACACGCTCGTCTCCCAGGCCGAGTCGATCCGTACCTTCCGCATCCTCGCGCAGCCGTTCACCGAGGAACACGGCCTGCTCACCCCGTCGTTGAAGCTGAAGCGCAAGGCGATCGAGAAGGTGTACGACAACGAGGTCGAGGCCCTCTACCGATCTTGACGCCAGGGGGGACCGGTCTCCACGACGCACCGGTCGAGCCGGCCGGCACCGTCAGGAATGCGGCGCGGCCCGTGATCGTTGACCATGGGAGTAGCAGCTGTCGACAACCGAAGGATCAAGAGGCTCGTGAGCAGCAAGGTCCCCCCGATCATCCTCAACAACGGCATCGAGATGCCCCAGCTGGGCTACGGCGTCTGGCAGGTGCCGGACGCCGAGGCCGAGCGGACCGTCGCCCTGGCGCTGGAGGCCGGGTACCGCAGCATCGACACCGCGGCCGTATACGGCAACGAAGAGGGCACCGGCCGGGCCATCGCCGCCTCCGGCCTGCCCCGCGAGGACGTCTTCGTCACCACCAAGCTCTGGAACGCCGACCACGGGTACGACGCCGCGCTGCGCGCGTTCGACGCGTCGCTGGCGCGGCTGGGCCTGGACTACGTCGACCTGTACCTGATCCACTGGCCGCTGCCGGCCCGCGGCACCTGCGTCGGCACCTACAAGGCGCTCGAGAAGCTGCTCTCCGACGGCCGGGTCCGCGCCATCGGCGTGTCCAACTTCCTCAACGAGCACCTGGAGCGGCTGATCGCCGAGACCTCCGTCATCCCGGCGGTCGACCAGATCGAGCTGCACCCGCACCTGCAGCAGCACGCGGCCCGCGAGTTCCACGCCGAGCAGGGCATCGCGACCGAGGCCTGGTCGCCGCTGGGCCAGGGCAAGGGCCTGCTGGAGGTGCCGGCGATCGTCGCCATCGCGCAGAAGCACGGCCGTACGCCGGCCCAGGTCGTGCTGCGCTGGCACATCCAGCTCGGCAACATCGTGATCCCGAAGTCCGTGACGCCGTCCCGGATCAAGGAGAACATCGAGGTCTTCGACTTCAGCCTGGACGACGAGGACCTCGCGGCGATCAGCGCGCTCAACGAGGACCGGCGCCTGGGTCCGGACCCGGCCACGTTCGACATGGGCTGACGCCCGCGCCCGGCACCTCGCGGCCGTCCGCCCCCGGGAGTGCGGGACGGACGGCCGTACCCGTTCTCGGGGTCAGTCGCCGCGGACGGCGGCGTACAGGACCTCGAACTCCTCCAGCGTGACCACCGTGACGCGCGCCTTGGCCGCGCCCTCGCGCCGCACCGCGGCCTGGCGGGCCCGGCTCGCGGTGAACGAGGGGTGGTCGGCGAAGAGGACGCCGGTCATGCCGCGGCCGCGTTCGCGGTCCAGGAACAGGGCCGCGCCGGCGAATCCGGGCAGCACCTCCAGCCGGGGCAGCACACCCGTGCGGAAGGTGTCGGCGGCGAGGTCCGCGTCGGCCGGGTCGCACTCGAAACGGGTGATCCGCAGCCCGCCGCCGGTGAGGGGCCGGCGCCCGGAGTGCAGGACGGCGGCCTCGTAGTTCTCGACGGCGACGGTGCCGGCGAAGGGCTGCAACAGCTCCGGCCGCCGCACGCTCATCACCTCGTCGCTGTTGCGGCGCGCCTCCGCCGACTCCCACCAGCTGACCGTGAGCATCTTGCCCGGCTCACGGTCGACGAAGACGCCCGCGCCCCGGTAGCCCGGCCGGTCCTCCAGCAGGTCGTGCCCGCGGGTGTTCACAGCCCCGACGGCCAGGCCCAGCTGCCCCGGATCGCCGGTCGCGTACACCGTGCGTACGAACATGCGCCTCGCCTCCCGGAACCGTGACCACGCGGCCGATGACGGCCGACATATCCGGAAAAGTGCTTTTCTCCAGTCTTGCCACGGTCGGAAGTCACCGCAATACGCAGAGGTTTCGACAGGCGGCCTCCATGGATTGGCAGGGATATGACCATGAGCCACGGTAGGCATCATCAGTAAGGAAACTTTCCCAACAGAAGCGCCTCCCGCCGTGCGCCTTCGAACCCGGGCCTTCGCCGCGGCCTCCGGGGCCGCGCTGCTCGCCGCGAGCGTGCTGCCCGCGCACGCGGAGTACGCCGTCGTCGGCGACACCGGACCCACGAAGATCATCGGTGAGGCGTCGTGCGCCAAGGCCGCGGCGCTCGGCATCGACCCCGACCCGAAGACGGGCGGGGCCGACCCCGGCGTGACCCACGACCTGTTCAGGAACTCCAAGGTCTCCCCCACCGAGAGCCACAGCGCAGCGGTCTCCCTCGGGGACCAGCCGGCCAGGCGGTTCGTCGCGAACAACTGACCGGCGCAGTACGTCAGTTGGGCTGTCCCAGCGGGCGTACGACCACGGTGTTGACGTCGACCCCGGCCGGCTGCCGGATCGCCCAGACCACCGAGTCGGCGATCTGGTCGGCGGTCAGCAGATTCCCCGGAGGCAGACTGCCGAGGCCGTCCCAGAACGGGGTCTCCACCCGGCCGGGGGCGACCAGCGTGACACCGATCCCGAACTCCGTGACCTGGCGCCGGGTGTTCTCGGCCAGCCCGGTGACCGCCCACTTGGTGGCGCCGTAGAGGTTGCCGGGAGTGTTCACGAACCCGGCAACGCTGCCGACCAGCACGATCCGGCCGCGGGACTCCTTCAGCGCCTCGACGGAGGCCCGGACGAGCAGGGCGGGACCGAGGACGTTGGTGAGCACCATCTCGGGCCAGCCGGCCGGGTCGCCCTCGGCGACGGTGTCATGGGTGGCGAAGCCGGCGTTGGCGACGACCGTGTCCAGCCGGCCGTACGTCTTGAGCGTACGGTCGACGGCATCCTGTACATCGTCGAACGTCGCCGCGTTGCCCGCGACCGTCAGCAGCTCCTCGGGATCGCCGAGTCCGGCGGCGAAGTCCCGCAGCCGGGTCTCGGTACGGCCGGTGACGGTCACCCGGTGACCGGCGGCGAGCAGCTGCCGGGCGACGGCGGCGCCGATGCCGGTGGCGCCGCCGGTGACGAGTGCGACCGGAGAGTCGTTCATGCGAGGTCCCCCTGTGCGTCGGTGAGACCGGGAGTCCATCACTTGGAGCACTCTCGAAGTCAAGTGCGCGTTGACCGGCCCCCGTGCCGGGGCGGCACGGAGCGGGCGCGCCGTCGGTCAGACCGGCCGTACCGCCCGGTGCACCGTGTGGGCCGACAGGACGAACACGTCCGGGCGCTGGTGGACGCTGCGGGGGTCGGCGGGGTCGAGGAGGCGGTCGAGGGTGGCGATGTCGTCGGTGTCGAGGGTGTCGGTGAGGACGTCGCGGACGCGGGTCAGCGCGGCGACGACGAAGGCGCGGGCCCGCTCCGGTACGGGCGCGGGGATGTCGAGGAGGAAGCTGCGGGTGCCCGTGTGCTTCAGGCCGGCCGCGGTCAGCAGGGCGGGCCAGTCCTCGGTCTCGGCGACCGCGCCGGGCAGCTCGGCGCGCATCCGGGCGAAGCGGTCCTCCTGGGCGGCGTCGAGGCGCGCCTGGAGTCCGGGGCGGCCGAAGCCGATGTCCCGGGGGAGGTAGCGGGAGGGCAGGCCGCCCTCCAGGATGGCCAGCGTGCCGCCGGGGGCGAGCCGGGCGCCGAACGCGGCGAGCGCGGCCTTCTGGTCGCCGAGGTGGTGCAGGCTGCGGCTGGCCCACAGGAGGTCCACCGGGTAGTCGAGCTCGGCGAGGGACTCGGGCAGTTCACCGGCGAGGGTGTCGAAGCGGTCGGCGACACCCTCTCGGGCGGCCCGGGTCCGGGCGCGCTCCAGGAGCGGTCCGGAGCCGTCGGCGGCGACCACCCGCGCACCGGGGAACGTCTCGGCCATCAGGCAGGCGATCACCCCGGGCCCGCTGCCCGCGTCCACGATCAGACCGGGCTCGGTCACCTCCCTGCCCAGCCAGGCGAGCGCGCGCGCGTACGCCGGTGCGAACACCTCGGCCTCCGCCTCCAGCGTCGCGGCCATCGCGGCCCAGTCGATGTCGTCGCCGTGGGTGTGGCCGTGATGCGCGCCGTGCCCGGGGTGGGCGTGGTGGTCGTGTGCCATGGTGGTCAGCCTCTCGCTCGGGTGCGGCCAGGGTGCGACGGCGCACGGGGGCGGTGCCAGTTTCGTTGCCGGTGCCGCAAAAAACGGGATGCGCGGGAACGGGACGGGCGCCAGCATGGGGCCTTGTGGACGACGACCTGGCGCACCGTTTTCTCACCGACGGCTTCGTGAAGATCGACGGCGCGGTCCCGGCCCCGGTCGCGCGGGAGTGCGCCGGGCTGCTGTGGCGGGAGACCGGCTACGTCCCGGACGACCCCGGCACCTGGAAGGACCCCGTGGTGTGGGTCGGGGACATGGCCCAGGAGCCCTTCGACGCGGCGGTCAACTCTCCTGCCCTGCACGAGGCGTTCGATCTGCTCGTCGGTGAGGGCCGGTGGGCGCCGCGCCATTCGCTGGGCTCCTTCCCGCTGCGGTTCCCGCACGCCGAGGAGCCGGACGACGCGGGCTGGCACATCGAGGGGAGCTACCTGCCGGAGGGCGAGAGCTGGTCCTTCGCCAATCTGCGCTCGCGGGACCGCGCGCTGCTGATGCTGTTCCTGTTCAGCGAGGTCACCGAGGCCGACGCCCCGACCCGGATCCGGGTCGGCTCCCATCTGGACGTGCCCGCGCTGCTGGTGCCGTACGGCGAGGCGGGGGCCTCCGTCCTGGAGCTCGGCCCCCGGCTGGAGCGGGCCTCGACGCACCGCCGGCTCGCCCACGCCACCGGCCGCCCCGGCGACGTCTACCTCTGTCACCCCTTCCTGGTGCACGCGGCCCAGCCGCATCACGGCAGCCGGCCCCGTTTCATGGCGCAGCCGCCGCTGTATCCGGCGGTGCCGTACGCGCTGGAGCGGACCGACGGCGCGTACTCGCCGGTGGAGCGCGCGATCCGCCGGGGCCTCGGGCATTAGCGCCCGGAGCCCCGGCGGAGGTTCAGCGCGCCGGTGTCAGGACAGCGGCGGGTTGGCGTTCTGCATCAGCTGCCGGAACTGGGCGGAGAACCAGTGCCCGGCCAGCGGGGCGTCCGGCAGGGCGCCCGTCGGGTTGTTGCCGTTGCGGGCGTTGCCGCCGTACGTCGGGTCGCACATCCGGTCGAAGCCCTTGCCCTCGTCGTTGGCGACGGCGGTGCTGGAACCGTCGGACTCCCCCGGCGGCTTGGCCCACACGTAGGCGTCGATACCGGCGGCCGGGGCCGCGGTCGGCCGTTCGCCGAGACCGGCGCCGCTCTGGTTGCACCAGTTGCCGACGTGGATGCGCCGGTCGGTGCGGCTGCCGTCGACGTAGTCGTCCACGGAGGTCAGCGGTCCGGGACCGGTGGGCCGGGCGGTGCCGCCCCAGCCGTTGCGGGAGGTGTCGATCAGCATGCCGATGCCGGAGCCGAACCCGGCGGCGACCAGCTTGTCCCGCAGGGCGAGCGCGTACGACTGCTCGTCCACGTGCTGGTTCCAGTCCACCCACTTCGACTGGCGCACGGTCGTACCGTTCACGGTGTCGGTCACCTTGAAGTAGGGCTCCTCGGTGGCACTGTAGTTGGCGGTGTTGACGATGAACCCGGCCACGTCGCCCACGTCGGCGCCGTTGGTGGTGGCCACCTTGTAGAACTCCTGCACGGCCGGGCCGAGGTTGGTGTCCCAGCCGAGCCAGCCGTGGTGGGCGGCGTCCACGTAGTTGTAGACGTTGGGGATGGCACCGAGCTTGGACAGGGCGTAGGAGACGCCCTTCTCGTAGTTGCCGTTGCTCTTCATGGTCACGCAGGCGTCCGTGCTGGTGTCGGTGCCGCCGGCGTTGGTGACCAGGTTGGGCAGCGAGTCGGGCTCGATGACCGTGGCGATCCTGAGTCCCGCGTAGGCCGGGTCGGAGAGGATCGAGGCGATCGGGTCGATGTAGTCGGTCTTGTACTTGTCGATGTCGTCGGGGCCGAGTTCGCCGTTGGAGGCCAGGGCGGCGCAGTCGCGGCCGGGAAGGTCGTAGACGACCAGCTGCACCACCAGGTCGCCGGAGCCCTTCTGCTTCAGGGCCTCGTTCAGGTGGTCGCGCAGGCCCATGCCGCCGTTCACGCCGTTGATCGCGGCGATCCGGTCGAGCCAGACGGCGGTGGGCTGGCCGGAGATGCGGCTGCCGCCCGGTTCGGCGGCGGCGTGGGCCGACCACTCGGGGTTCACATAGACCTTGGCACCGGCGTAGGGGTTGTCCACCTTGCCGCCGGTGCCGCCCGTACCGCCACCGCCCGTGCCGCCGCCGTCGTCGACGTTGCAGGTGACGCCGTCGAGGGTGAACGTGCCGGGCACGGCGTTGGTGCCGCTGTAGGAGGCGTTGAAGCCGAAGCGGACCGAACCGCCGCTCGCCAGCGCGCCGTTGTAGCTCGCGTTGGTGGCGGTGACGTCGGCGCCGCTCTGGCTGATCTGCGCGTTCCAGCCGCTGGTGACCTTCTGGTCGCCGGCGTACGACCACTTCAGCGACCAGTTCGACTTGGCGGCCGCGTTGTTGGTGAGGGTGACGGCGGCGGTGAAACCGGTGTCCCACTGGTTCTGCACCTTGTAGTCCACGCTGCAGGGGACGGCGGCGGACGCGGCGGAGGCCGGCCCGGTGCCGAGCGCCGTCCCGGAGGCCCCGGCGACCAGCGCCAGGGCAGCGATCAGGGATGTTCTGGTACGACTCATGAGTGGGGTTCCTTCTGTCGTCCGGCGGACCTAGTGTCCTGAGTCTTTGATTCGGTTCAGATATCCGGTA
>NZ_JCAJZW010000036.1:0-83356 GCF_059510455.1 Streptomyces sp. NTD91 | reverse complement strand
CGCTTCTCCAGGGCGACCGGCACCACACTGCGCAGCCGGGCGCACCGGGGACACCGCATGAGT
Source organism: Streptomyces sp. NTD91 (assembly GCF_059510455.1). NCBI lineage: Bacteria > Bacillati > Actinomycetota > Actinomycetes > Kitasatosporales > Streptomycetaceae > Streptomyces > Streptomyces sp. NTD91. The sequence goes on along the minus strand of NZ_JCAJZW010000036.1, from coordinate 83,293 downwards.
CGGCCGGGCCCGAGCCGGTCGGCCTGCTGCATCGGGAACGAAGCGGTGCTGAAGACGTGCCCGTCCGCACAGCGGACGACAGTGCGATCCATCAAGTCCATCAAGTCCCTTCCCCACGAGCCTCGTCGGACTTACGGCCCCGACGACAAAAGCCACATTACGGGATCAAGGAGAAGACTCTCCAGGCGGCGCTCCGACCTCCCCCGAGCCCTCCGCCGGGCCTCCACGGTACGCCCCAACTCACCCCGCCCGCAGCCGGATCCGGGCCCGCGAACGACGCAGACCCCCGGCGCCCGGGCACCAGGGGTCTGCGATGATGTACAGTGAGCGAGGTCCGGGCACCGATTCCGCGAGGATCATGTCCGTACTTACGCGGGTGTAGTTTAATGGTAGAACATCAGCTTCCCAAGCTGAGAGCGCGAGTTCGATTCTCGTCACCCGCTCCATATCAAACCCCAGGTCAGCGGCCTGGGGTTTATGTGTTGTCGATACATGCCGCGAGATCGAACGTCGTCTTAACCCTCCGGCGGAAGGCGGCGGTCGCCACGTCCCTCCACGGGTCCGGCACGGCGGCGTCGGGCCCGTGCGTCCGCGTCATCGCCGGCATATCCGGTCCGGTCGCGGCTTCGACGACGACAGCGGGGGCGTGCTGCAGACTCCCGGACGGCGCTGCCCGACGACAGCAGGTGGACACCGAGGCGCAACTCGTGGGCATCCCCCAGGCGCTGGGGCCGGCCAGTGAGCCGGCCGCCGTACCGCCGGAACCGACGCAGGCGTCAGTCGCTGCGGACGAAGGAGATCCTGCGGTCGAGTTTCGCCGCTGCCCCCGCTCGAAAGCCCAGGTCAGTGGCCTGAGGCGGCGCTTCCGGTCTGGATCTGTGCCGATGGCCACAGCGAACGGGGTGCGCATGGGCTCATACTGAGTCATGACAAAGCCCGCTGCGCCCAAGCGTCACTTGCCCACCAGCCCCTTCAAGGCCCCGGTCACGCCGGTCCCCAAGCACTTCGCCGTGGGAGATCAGGTCACCCACGACGTGTACGGCCTCGGCAGGGTGGTCGGCATCGAGGACGGAGTCGCGGCGCTCGTGGATTTCGGCTCGGCGCAGATGCGGATCTTGAGCCCGTACGCCAAGATGACCAAGCTGTAGGACCGCTGTGCCCGGTCGCGGCACACCCAGGCCCTCTTCGGGGGCCTGAAACGAAAGAGAGCCTCTCATCGATCTGACGTCCCTGTTCTCCGCGCTGGAAGAGCAGCCCCGTTCTTCCGGCACGGCATCGCCGCCCCCGGCGACCAACCCCTTCCAGGCCCCTGACTTCGACGTCGAGCAGGGCGAGGCCTGGCCGATCGAAGGTCCGCGGGAGCCCGGCCCGGGCATGCGTGCGACGCGACCGGGGGCAGTCCGGCTCCCCGAATGACGGCGGCTCCGGCGACGCGGCGGGGGCTGTCTCCGGTGCTTGCGGCGAGGAGGGGAGCGAGCCGGCCGTTCGAGGACCGGCGACGGGGCGCTCACCCCTCCGGAGCCGGCACCAGGACACGGAACGGACCGGGCGGCACGGCCGTGAGCGTGTCGTCTCCGGCGCTTCTCCACCCCGAGGACCGCGGCGTCGCGACGGCCCCGTCGCCCCGGTCGTCCACCAACACGACGCTCCGCACGGCGCGTCGACCGGCGAGCGGCGCCGGGCAAGGTTCCAGGGCCGGTCCCGGTGTTCCCAGCACCCGCGGGGCGGGTCGGCGGTCCCGGAGACGACGAACAGCCGCCCGGCGCGGTGCGGCGTTAGCGGACCGCCCCGGCCGCGCCCGTCGCCACGCCGGGTCCGCATCGTCGCCGAAGTGCTGCGCCGCGGCTCCGCGTCCGCCGAGCAGCGTGGCCGTTCAGGAGGAGCCGAATGGGAGGGGCGAGGGGAAATCTGTCACGGCCAGCCCACATCTCGCGGCCGGCGTCGGGCCTCCCGCCGAGAACACCCCTGTCGTCGGCAGCTCGACGACGACCGCCCCGCCTCCACCAGGGGACGGGCCGCCGACCTTCCCCGGCATCACCCCCGGCTTCCTCCGGGCCGTCGGCGAAGCCGGACTGATCAGCCCTCTGCGCTCGCAGAGCGGCCACCGCCGTTACTCCCGCCGTCAGTTGCCCGTCGCCGGCCGCACCCGCGAACTGGTCGGCCAGAGCCTCCCCGGCAAGGCGCGTGCCGCGTCGTCCGCCTCGGGGCCGCCTCGGGGCCCGCTCGACGACTCCCTCCGGCCGGACCCGGAAATACGCCGCGGGCCGGACCAGCACGGCGCGGATGTCTGGTCCCGCCGGCACAGAAACACCCACCGGAGCGGGACAGGAATTTCCGGACACCACCTAAAACGCACCGCCGCTTCCACCCCGCCTGTGTTAACGTGACAACTGTTGCAGTTTTGGTTGCCAGAGATTTTTCTTTGCAGAGCTTTCCGGATCTTTCCGGAGGGGTGATCATCGCGGCGACCCGGCTCCGCAGGGTGCGGAGTCCGGCACTGCCCCCCAAGGGAGATTCGATATGGCATCCGGCACCGTGAAGTGGTTCAACGCGGAAAAGGGCTTCGGCTTCATCGAGCAGGACGGCGGCGGCGCCGACGTGTTCGCCCACTACTCGAACATCATCAGCAACGGTGGCTTCCGCGAGCTTCAGGAAGGCCAGAAGGTGAGCTTCGACGTCACGCAGGGCCAGAAGGGCCTGCAGGCCGAGAACATCGTCCCCGCCTGACATCGGCGCGAATCGTCGCGAGCCAGTGGTTCGCACATCATGAGGCCGGGGCCCGCACTCCTGGGGTGCGGGCCCCGGCCCATTCGCTCGCCCGTTTTCCGAATTCACCGGAGACGGACGGCTCCGGGCCCAGCATCAAAAAGGCCCGGCTCTTCACTTTTTTTCTTCGGCTCATTCTTGTGAATCCCGCGTGCGGCCCCACCGCCGGACGGAATTCCTCGATACGCCGCATCGAGGAAGGTTCCCCCATGAACCGCACCCGTCGCACCGGCGGCACGTCCGGTGGCTTCCGCGCGGACGGCAGGTCCACGCGTTCGACAGGCACCGCTCCCGGCAGCCGCTCCCGCACACAAGGAACGGGCCGCCAGGGTGCCCGTCCTGGCACCGCGCGGAAGGCCGGCCAAGGCGCACGTCCCGCCCCGCGCCGCCAGGAGTTCGCCCTGCCGGTCACCCTCACCGAACCGCTGCCGGCGGTGCAGACGTTCGCCGAACTCGACATGCCCGCACGGCTGTCGGCCGCCCTCGGCGCCGAGGGTGTGACCGTACCCTTCCCGATCCAGGCGGCCACACTGCCGAACGCGCTGGCGGGCCGGGACGTCCTGGGCCGGGGGCGTACGGGTTCGGGCAAGACGCTCGCCTTCGGCCTGCCGGTACTGGCCCGTCTGGACGGCCGGCGCGCCCAGCCCCGGCAGCCGCTCGCCCTCGTCCTCGTACCGACCCGGGAGCTGGCGCAGCAGGTCACCGACGCGCTCGCCCCGTACGCCCGTGCTCTGCGGCTGCGGCTCGCCACCGTGGTGGGTGGCGTGTCGATCGGCCGACAGACGAGCGTGCTGCGCGGCGGCGCGGAGGTCGTCGTCGCGACGCCCGGCCGCCTCAAGGACCTGATCGAGCGAGGAGCCTGCCGGCTGGACCAGGTCACCGTCACCGTCCTCGACGAGGCCGACCAGATGGCCGACATGGGCTTCATGCCGCAGGTGACCGCGCTGCTCGACCAAGTGCCCGGCACCGGCCAGCGGTTGCTGTTCTCGGCCACCCTGGACCGCAACATCGACCTCCTGGTGCGCCGCTACCTGCACGACCCCGTCGTGCACTCGGTCGACCCGTCCGCCGGCGCGGTCACCACCATGGAGCACCACCTGCTGCACGTGCACGACGACGACAAGCACACCGCCGCGACCGAGATCGCCGCCCGCGACGGACGCGTGCTGATGTTCCTGGACACCAAACACGCGGCGGACCGGCTCGCCAAGCACCTGCTGTCCGTCGGGGTGCGCGCCGCGGCACTGCACGGCGGCAAGTCCCAGCCGCAGCGCAACCGGACGCTCGCCCAGTTCAAGGACGGCCAGGTCACGGTGCTGGTCGCCACCAACGTCGCCGCCCGCGGCATCCATGTCGAGGGCCTCGACCTCGTCGTGAACGTCGATCCGCCCGGCGACCACAAGGACTACCTCCACCGCGGCGGCCGTACCGCACGCGCCGGCGAGTCCGGCACGGTCGTCACCCTCGTGCTGCCCCACCAGCGGCGCGCCGTGGACCGCCTGATGGCCGACGCCGGCATCGCTCCCCGCACCGCCCGGATCCGCCCCGGCGAGGCCGAACTGCAGCGCATCACCGGCGCCCGGACCCCCTCCGGGGTGCCGGTGGCCCTCGCCGCACCGGCCGACGGACGCGGGGAGGCCAAGGGATCCGGGGGCCGGCAGCGCAGGGGCCGGGCCGCCGCCCGAGGCCGTCGGCCCGCGCGGAGGAACAACCCGTAGCCCGAACCCGGGGATGCCTTCCCCGCGGTCGCGGCGAGCCGTCGCCCGTCCTGCCCGCCCCGACGACGAGGAGAAGCCCTTGACGCCGTTTCCGCCCCGAACACAGCAGGCCGACAGCGCCCACGGCACCGGTCTGACCGCCCGCGACGTCATGCACGCTCCCGGGCCGCAGGTGGACGACCACATGGCGGTCGACGTGGCCCTGTCCGTGCTCATCGGTGCGCGCGTCCCGCACCTGCTCCTCCGGGACGAGGACGGCCGGTGCGTGGGACTGGTCACTCGGGCCCAGCTCGCCGCGCACCGCGGCGGCTCGTGGTACAGCGACCGGACGCGGCTGCGGGACATCCCGCTCGACCGCGGACCGTTCACCCCGTCCAGGGCGGCACTCGGCGAGGCGGAAGCCGCCATGCGGGGCCGGACCCTGGACGTGTCCCCGGTGATCGACGAGTACGGCTACGCCCTGGGCGTCCTCGCGCTCGTCCCCTGACCGTCGCCCCCCTCCGTCGTTCTTCCCCGCCCTGTGGAGGCATCCATGCGCTGTGTCATCGCCCGTTTCCCCTTCGACCTCACCAAGGGCGAGGTCGAACAGTCCATGAGCGGCATCACGCCCGAACCCGTCACCGGCGTGGCCGTGACCGTAGGACGTCGCCTCTACCCCGTGATGCAGGTCGGGGAAGTGATCACCAGGCAGAACCGCCGGGACTTCACGGTGGCCGAGATGCGCCGGGCACTGACCCGGCTCGGCTTCACCTGCCACGAAGCACCCCCGGTCGCGCCGGCTCCGGACGTGCGAGCCGACGAGGACGCGCTCGGCTGGTGACGCTCCCGCGGGCGACGGCAGATAATGCGCCGCCCGCGGGTTGGAACACCGGGGTCGTGGCACCCGGGTGGTGGCGGGCCGGCCGCGTCCCGCGGGCCGGTGGTTCGGCGAAGAGCCTCAGACCGCGCGAGGCCGGTACGACCCGTTCCCCGGTTGCCGCCGCGAGGCTGCTCGGCGACAACCGGGTGCCGGCGGCGGTGTGCCGCGCGCTGACGGTCACAGGCGCCGTGCCACGGAGTCGGCCACCCGTGTGCCGAGTTCCCGGCCCGCGCGGTTGTCGATAAAGGTGTGCTGGCCGGCCCAGATCCGGCTGAGCCACGCTTCCGTGGCGGCGTCCTGGAAACCGGTGAAGGTCCGGGTCATGCCCTTCGAGGTCACCGAGAGGTGATGCCGTGCACCGTAGAACCCGGCGAGCGTCGTCGCCGCCGCCTGGCTCAGGGCGGCGTGAGCGCTGGGGTAGGACGGATCCGGGGCCGTCGTCAGCAGGGGTGTCCAGTCGGGGGCGCCGACGATGCGCGGGTTGTAGTGCGTACCGCCGAGCCGGATGGCGGTCACGGGCCGCCACACGCGGTAGGCGTACTTGGCGTCGTACGTCGCGATCGTGGTGTCGGCGAGGGACAGGTCGAGCCGGGCGAAGACCTGCACCGCCTTGTCCAGGCTCGCGTTCTGGGAGGTGACCAGGTTCTGCGCGATCTGGTTCCAGACGTTCCAGACGGGAGCCGCAGACCAGAACTTCGCGGCCGCGGTCTGATCGGGGGTGCGGCTGGTGCCGGTTCTGCCGCCCAGTCTCCTCACCTCGTTCAGGGCGCCTGCGTACGCGGCGCCGCTCACGGCGGGCGGCGCCGCCGGACGGAACTGGCGTCCGTCGGCCAGCACGAACGGCTTGACGGAGCCCCAGTCGGTGAACACCGGTGCCGGGAAGTCGGGCGGGGTGGTCCGGTACTCACCGGGCCTGTCGCCGGAGCTGAACCGCGGCGGCTTCGCCGAGGACCCGTCGTGGGATCGCAGGCCGAGCAGTCGACGGGCGACCGTCGCGCCCACGGTCGTCCCCGCCTCCTTGGCCGGCCCGCCGGGAATCGCGGACAACTGGCTGCGCAACAGCTGGTCCTCGCCCGCGCGCTCGGCCGGGTACAGGGCCACCAGCACATCGTGGGCCGCCTGGTCCGCCGCGGCATCCGCACGGGCGCCTCGCGGCGCCGACACCGAGAACGCGTAGGCGGGGCCGGCCCGGGTGATCGACACCACCGCGTCGTACTCGGCGGCCTGGAGGAGCGCGAAGCTGCGCGTGGGGTGGACGGTGGCCGGCTGCGCCTTCGGATCGCCGAGAACGGTGATGAGTTCGCGGTTCCAGTCCACGACCGACGTCCCCGGCGCCGTGGCCGCGGTGGGCCGGGCCGGAGCGTGCGCGGCTCCGGCGCCGAAGGCGGGGCCGGTGAGCACGGCTGCGAGCGCGGCCCCGGTCAGTACGGCGAGTGTCTTCTGCTGTCCACCCATGCTCTGCGGCTCCTTGTCGCTGGTGGCGGGCTGGGCGACCGTCGTCGTACACGTCGCCCTCGCGGGCCGTGGCGCGTCGTACGGTCGGCGGACACCACGGACCACGCGGGGAGTCCGCGGCGCGTGGCGCAAAGAAGCACTCCGGGCATCGGCTCCGGAGGGGACGGGGACCGCGAGGCCGGCTCCGTCCGGCTGACTCCCGGCTGGGCGGTCGTCGACGGCAGCACGGCCGGACGATCACCTCTTCGACGCCGTCGAGGCCGCTTGCCAGTTACAGCGTGCGAGAATCCGTCACCCACCGCAACTCCGGCGTCGTGGTCGGACACCCCGCGAAGCGCACGAGCGGTACCGGGGCCCTCGTGCTCGGTGATGTGGCAGTGCTCCGGCCCCGGACACGCGCTCGTGGTGTCCTCGGTGCCGCGCTCCCGGTGCTCCGGCGGAACCGGCGGCCGCCACGCGGCGGGGGCCTGGGAGTCCCGGGCAGGACGGAAGCATGCGTCCCGGGCGGGCGAGGGGGGACAGGGCCGTCGGCGCCGAGGACAGCGGCAGGCCCGCGGCGCTCACCCTCTGCGCGTCCTCCCACGCTTCCGCGAGCCGGCCGGGCCTGGCCGCCGTCCCGCCCAGAGCACGGTCGGCGGGCGGGTCTCGTCCTTTCTCGTCCGAGGGGCCCTTGTGTCTTTCCCCGCCGTCTCGGGTCCCGGCCGCCCGCCTGTTCCGTCAGGCCGGTGGCGGGACGACGACGTCGGCATGCCCAGGGGCAGCACGGGACGACAGGCCGCTCACGGCCTCGCACGTCGTCGCGTACCGGGACGACCGGCCATGTCCTCGCCTCGCGAGAGTCGCTCGCCGCGCGCACGGCGGTCCCTGCCGGGACACGCACGAAAGGCGATCGACGAGCGGGAGGGGTACGGCTGTTCACGCGGGGCGTCGGAGGGCGCGTCAGTCCTGTCCGCGGACCACGGCGACAGGGCAGTGCGCGTGATGCAGCAGGGCCTGGCTGACCGAGCCGAGCAGCAGGCCGGCGAAGCCACCGCGTCCGCGCGCGCCGGCCACGACCAGTTGCGCGTCCCGACTCGCCTCGATCAGGGCCGGGCGGATCCGCGCACGGACCAGGCGCCGCTCCACCACGACCCGGGGACAGCGCGTCCGCCACGGGGCGAGGGTCTCGTCCAGCAGCCGCTGCTCCTCCTCGCGGAGCCGCTCGACGTCGATCACCACGCTCAGCGGGTCGCCCCGCCCCTCGTGGGCCCGTTCGCTGCGGGTGTTCCACACGTGCACGGCCAGCAGCCCCGCACCGCGCATCGACGCCTCGGCGAAGGCGAACTCGACCGCGCGTTCGCCCACCGGGGAGCCGTCCACCGCGAGCAGCACGGGACCGGCCGGGTTCGCGCTGCCGCGTGCCACCAGCACCGGGCACCGGCCGTGGGCGGCCAGATGCACGGCGGTGGAACCCAGCAGCAGGCTGCCGAACGCGCCCAGCCCGCGGCTGCCCACCACGACGAGCGAGGCGGTGCGCGACTCCAACTCCAGCACCATCAGCGGCTCGCCGACGGTGACCTCGCGCGTGATGTCCACGTGCGGTGCGATCTCCCGGGCCCGCTGTTCGGCCTCGGTCAGCGTGCCGTCCACCAGCTCGCGCAGGCCCGCCGTGGCGGGGCTCCACGGCGCGCCGCCGGACGGTGGGTGGATCGACGGCCATCCGAAGGCGTGCACCAGCCGCAGGCCCACCCCGCTGAGCACCGCCTCGTGTGCCGCCGTCTCGACCGCGTGCAGGCTGGACGGTGAGCCGTCGACTCCCACCACTACCGGTTTGGCCATACCGCGCCTCCTCGCCGGGTCGGCTCTCGTCCATCCTCCGCCACCGCGACGCGCGGCGCATCGGGCGGACAGCCTCCCGGGCTCCCTGACGGCATCGGTGCCCGGCCCGTCCGCGCCCTCGAAACCGGTCCGGCGACGCCGGGCGGAGCGCTCGCCGGACGGGTGCCGGTCACCGCGCCGGCCGTGGCGTTCGTCCCGATCACGGCCGCCGTCGCGCTGCGAGTGCTCCGCCTCCGGTCCCGCCCGCCCGGTCCCGCTCGGCGTCGGAGACCGCCGCGCCGGTACGGCCCGTACGCGCGGCGGCCCGCCCGGTCCCCGGCGTCGGCGGCGGTTTCCCCGCCGTAACGGACCCGGCCGACACTCCCGACCCACGGCGCTTGCGACAGCGACCGGAACCGCACCCACCCGGCCACCGACGCCCCCGGCAGTCTCCTCGCCGTAACGGACCCGGCCGACGCTCCCGACCCCCGGCGCTTGCGACAGCGACCGGAACCGCACCCACCCGGCCACCGACGCCCCCGGCAGTCTCCTCGCCGTAACGGACCCGGCCGACACTCCCGACCCACGGCGCGGGCGGCAGCGGGCCCCGGCTGTGGTCATCACCGTCGGCTCCCCCCAGGGCGACGGCCGTGCGCACCGGTACGGCGAACGGCCTGGGCCGGGCCGCCGTGGGGCCGCTCGACGGGGCGGCGGTCCTGGGTGCCTGGGACGGCAAGCCCCGGTCGGCGAAGCTGCCCGGGCAGGCTCTTCAGCGCGTCTTCGCCTTCGTCCGGCTCACGGTGGCGGGTTTCATGCCGACCGGCGCGGGGGGTGATCGGCCGTCCTCATGCCAGCGACAGGAACAGCCGCTCCAGCCGCGCGCGCATCGCCTCCAGGTCCTCACCGCTCCCGCGGCCCGACTCCATGTCGAGCACACACTGCTGCAGGCCGGTGGCGATGATCGCGAACCCGGCCCGGTCGAGCGCCCGTGAGGCGGCGGCCAGCTGCGTGACGACCTCCTCGCAGTCCCGGCCCTCCTCGATCATCCGGATCACCCCGGAGATCTGTCCCTGCGCCCGGCGCAGCCGGTTCAGCACGGCTTTCAGGGATGCGCCCTCGAGATCCAGTTCCACGACCACTCCTCCACCTATACCCCCAGGGGTACTGTACGTCCCGGTTCGGACGACGGCGACCCCCGCGGCGTACGACGGGCACATCCGTCAGAGGGATCACATCTGTCATGACCAGCCCCTCAGCCCCACCGCAGTCGGCCCCGACCCGGCTCGCGAGCGTCCCCCTCTCCTCGGGCGCCCTCGCCCTCTCCGCCCCTGACGGACGCCTGCGGCACGGCGCCCCCTGCTCGGCAAGCCGCCGCTCGCCGCACTGCGCGGCCGCCGGGCCGGACACCGGGGCTATGCGTGCCGCCTCGCCCACTCGTCCCGCGGGTGGTGCGCGCGACAGATGCCGGGCGGGTGGGATGTGCTCGGGTGGGCGATCGACGCGGCGCACTGGGCCCGTTGCGCGTCGTCGAGCATCCTGAGTTCGGAGACGAAGCGGGTCAGCACCGCCTCGCGGTCGGAGCCGCCCTCCAGCAGCGACTTCATGGCCTGCGCGGTGTGGGAGGCCTCGTCGCGGGCCGGTTCGTAGGCGTATCCGCGGCCCTCGCGGTGCCGGACGAGCATCCCCTTGTCGTACAGCCGGGACAGGGTCGTCAGGACGGTGGTGTAGGCCAGCTCGCCCGGCAGGCGCTCCAGGACCTGTCGGGCGGTCAGCGGGCCGTCGGCCGACCAGAGGGCGGCGAGCACATTGCTCTCGAGCTCGCCGCGGGCCCGCCTGCCGGATGTGCCGCCGTCCCCGATGTCCTTCACCGCTCGCCCTCTCCGCCGCTGCCCGCGGCAACAGGCTACGGCGGCCGGTGCGGCCGAGCGCGGAAATCTGTCACGGCGAGCTCACATCCGCGGGCCCGGCGGCGTTAGGGTTGCCGGACGGGGCCGAGGGTGCCGACGCTGCGCAGCGCGGGTGTCACGCCCGCCCGGGCCCCGCGCCGTGTCCCCGGAATGAAGGTGTCATGCCCGCTGAGAACGCCCCCGGCGCCGACAACCTCGACGACGACGACTACCCCGCCTACACCATGGGCCGGGCGGCGGACGTTCTCGGCATCACTCCCGCCTTCCTGCGGGCCGTGGGCGAGGCCGGCCTGATCACTCCGCTGCGCTCGGAAGGCGGCCACCGACGGTACTCCCGCCGCCAGTTGCGCACCGCCGCACGCGCCCGCGAACTGGTCGACCAGGGCACTCCCATCGAGGCCGCGTGCCGCATCGTCTCGCTCGAGGACCAGCTCGAGGACGCCCATCGTCTGAACCGTGAAATACGCCGGAAGCTGGACGGGCACGACGCGGAAATCTAGTCCCGCGGACACAGAATTACGGACCACGGCCGGGCGAGAATGCTGACACGCTCCTGAAAACGCCCCGAAAAGCGCACGGGCGCCGCCACCCGACCTGTGTTAGCGTGATAGCAGTTGCAGTTTTGGTTGCCAGAGATTTTTCTTTGCAGAGCTTTCCGGATCCTTCCGGAGGGGTGATCATAGCGGCGACTCGGCTCCGTAAAGTGCGGAGTCCGGCACTGCCCCTCAAGGGAGATTCAATATGGCATCTGGCACCGTGAAGTGGTTCAACGCGGAAAAGGGCTTCGGCTTCATCGAGCAGGACGGTGGCGGCGCCGACGTGTTCGCCCACTACTCGAACATCGCCACCAGCGGCTTCCGCGAGCTTCAGGAAGGCCAGAAGGTTACCTTCGACGTCACGCAGGGCCAGAAGGGCCCGCAGGCCGAGAACATCGTTCCCGCCTGACGCTGACGCGAATCGTCGCGAGCCAGTGGTTCGCGCATCGTAGGGCTGGGGCCCGCACTTTCGGAGTGCGGGCCCCAGCTTTTCATATTTTTTTCCGCTCGTTCATGCGGATCCTCGGGCCCTCACCGCCCGGACGGAACACCTTCCGCCCACGAGGGGACGCGGAGGGCGAGGAGGGCGACGTCGTCGAGGCCGGGCGGCTCGGTGCGGCGCAGGAGCTGGTCGGTGAAGGACGGCAGGGGGCGGTGGGCGAGGGCGGCGGCGTGCTGGCGCAGGCGGTTCAGACCCTCGTCGAGAGTGTGGCCGGGTGCCTCGACGAGACCGTCGGTGTAGAGCACGAGAGTGCAGCCCGGCGGGAGGGTCACGGTGGCGTCGGGGCGTGACGCGTGGACTCCGGTGCCCAGCAGCAGGCCGTGGCCGCCGGTGAGGTACTCCGCCAGGCCGTCCCGGGTGACGAGGAGCGGCGGAGGGTGGCCGGCGTTCGTCCAGGACAGCTCCCACCGGTCGTCCTCGGTCCGGGTGATCCGGGCGAGCACGAGGGTGGCCATGGCGACGTCGGTGATGGACGTGATCGCCTCGTCGAGGCGTTCGACGATCCGGCTGGCGGGCCCCTGCTGGGACCAGGCGTAGGCGCGCAGGATGTTGCGCAGCTGGGCCATGCCCGCGGCGGCCTCCAGGTCGTGTCCGAGGACATCGCCCACGGCGAGCGCGGTGGCGCCGTCGGAGAGGGTGAAGGCGTCGTACCAGTCACCGCCGACCTGCGAGGCGTCGGGGGCGGGCAGGTAGCGGACGGTCATCTGCAGACCGGGCACCCTCGGCATCTGGGGCAGCAGATGGTTCTGCATGGTCTCGGCGACGGCCCGCTGGCGCTGGAAGAGGCGGGCATTGTCCAGGGCGAGACCGGCGCGGCGCGCGATGTCCTCGATCAGCGGAAGGTCGGCGACGGTGAAGTGCCCCGGCTGCTTCGCGCGGCCCAGTGTGAGGGCGCCCAGGACGTCGCGAGTGCTGCGGATGGGTGCGATGGCCGCGGAGTGGATGCCGGTCGTCTCGAACAGGCGGCGCTGCTCGACCGCGATGCCGGAGTCCGGGGCGCCCTGGTAGGTCTCGGGCCCGGCCAGCGCGGAGGCGACGCCCCGCAGGGCCCGCGACAGGGGCATCGGAGACTCCTCCGGCACCGGTGGCATGGGCCCTTCGAGGTCCTCGTGGTGCGTCAGGGTGTCGCCGTCCGCCTGGACCACCGCGGTGCGCCACACCTCGTCCCGCTCGGTGATCAGATCGATGACGACCCAGTCCGCCAGGCGCGGCAGCACCAGGGTCACCAGCCGGCGCAGCGCCTCCTCCGTCTCGAGGGTGGACGTCAGCCGGGTGGTGGTCTCGGCGAGCAGGGCGAGCCGCTCGAAGTCGGTCAGCGTGGCGGCCGGGTGATCCGGGAGCGGCCCGGGACCGGGTGCCTGCCGGGGAGCGTGGAAGACGACGAGTGTGCCGGCTCGTCGGTCGCCGAGGTCGTACGGCGTGATCGTCCAGGACACCCGCAGCGGGGTGCCGTCGCCGCGGGCGAAGTAGTCGCCGTCCCCGTGCGCCGGGGTGCCGGCGTGGAACGCCTGCCGCATGTCGCACTGTGTCGTCGGCAGCGGCTGGCCCTGCGGCCCGCAGTGCAGCAGGTCATGGGCGTCCTGCCCGAGGAGTCCGGCGGCGGGTCGGCCGAGCAGCCGCTCCGCGCGGGCGTTGACGGCCACGATCCACCCCTGCTCGTCCGTGACGTACGCGCCGGCCCCGATGGCCTCCAGTGCCGGGCCGAGCCGGGCAGGCGCCGCGTTCCCCGGTTCCGCCATGTCCTCGCCTCCTGGAGATCGGTCGGCCGCCTTGCGCGCCGCGCGTGCGTAAGGGGACCGCGCATCGTTCCCCACCCGGGTGCCCACTTGCCGGGAAGATCCGGCCGCCTCGTGCGGGTGGTTCGTCCGGGACCAGACCGTCGCCCACGCCCGCCTACCTCTCCCCGGGCCCCCCGTGCCCGCGCCGTACGCGCTGGGCCACGTCGCGGAGTTTGACGTTGTGGTGCTGGGAGATGCGGCGCAGCGCGTCGAAGGCGTCGTCCTCGCTGAGTCCGTGGCGTTCCATGAGGATGCCCATGGCCTCACCGATGGCGTGCCGGGTCTCCAGGGCGTGGTTGAGCTGTTCCTCGGTACTGGCACTGGCCAGGGCGACGGCGCAGTGGGACGCCAGCACCCATCCGGCGGTCTCGCTCGCCTCGGTGAAGGCGCCGGGCTGCCGTGCGTACAGGTTCAGGGCGCCGAAGTCCTCGCCCCGGGCGTACAGCAGGAAGCCCATCATGCTGCCCACACCCAGCCGGCGGGCCGCCGGGGCGTACTTCGGCCACTGGGGCTGCGGCCGGGTCAAGTCCGTGATCCGGTAGGTCCGCTCGGCGTCCGGCCGGCGCGCGGCGTCGAAGCAGGGGCCCTCCCGCAGCCACCCCTGGAGCCGGTCGGACTCGACTGCCAGGTCGCCGCAGGCCGAGAGGGTCACCGCCTGCTGCTTGCGGAGGGCCAGCACGCCGGCCGCGTCGCATCCTTCGACGATCTCCACCGCCGAGGAGGCGACGCGGTCCAGCGTCGCCTGCACCGAGTCCTGCTCCAGCAGTTCCCGGGCGAGGACCGCCAGTCGTTCCGCCAGCCTCTCCCAGTCCACCCGTGCCACCCTCCTCGATCCGGCAGGCCCGGCCGTGCCTTCGACGCGTCAGGGGCCCGGCCGCCCGGTGTCCGGGTTCCGGGCCCTTCCGGAGCGCCTCTCGCGGGCGGCGGGCCGGTGGAAGTCACCTGCCCCGTCCCTCCGAACCTAGTCGGACCGGCAGGACGGTGCAGGTCGTGGTGGTGGGGGCGATGAGCCCGCCCTGCTCGTCGAGCACCCTGCCCCCGGCTGTCGCGGCACGGCGGACGACGTGGACGACGGCGCCGGTGGCGGTGCGGGGCCGGCCGTCGGTGCGGGCGACGCGGATGTCGACCTCGGGTCCGAGGGCCGTGCCGGCTCGGGGCGGACCCACAGGTGAAGCCCCTGGCCAGTTCGCCAGGGGCTTCACGCGTCGGATCCGTGCGTCCGGACGGTCAGCCGGTGAAGGCCGCCGTGCCGTTCGGGACGCCGAGGCCGGACGGGCCGTCGTACCCGGTGGTGCCGGTGCACAGGTACGACCCGCCGCAGCTGCCGTTGGAGCCGCTCGTCACGTCGTACAGCGCCGAGGTGTGCGCGTACGGGAAGGACGACGGGTAGGAGCCGGAGGACGGGGCGCCGCCGAGCGCGTAGGTCGCCGCGATCAGCGGGGACGAGGCGCTGGTGCCGCCGAAGACCATCCAGCCGCTGCCCTGGCCGTAGGTGTCGTACACCGCGACGCCGGTGTTGGGGTCGGCGACCGCCGAGACGTCCGCGACCGTGCGGTTGGCGCAGCCGGAGTCCTTCTGCCAGCTGGGCTTGGCGTCGTAGGAGGAGCAGCCGGAGCCGGCTCCGCTCCACACCGTGTCCGTCCAGCCACGCGTGTTGGAGGCGGTCTTCAGGGACGTACCGCCCACCGCCGTCACGTACTTGGAGGCCGCCGGATACTCCACGCCGTAGCCGTTGTCCCCGGAGGAGACGGTGATGGCCACGCCCGGGTGGTCGAAGTAGGTGGAGTCGTACGTCGAGTCGCTGGAGGACTCGGAGCCGCCGTAGCTGTTGGAGACGAACTTGGCACCCAGGTTCACGGCGGTGTTCACGGCCGTGCCCAGGTTGGTCATGCTGGCGGAGCTGGCCTCCACCAGAAGGATCTTGCAGTTCGGGCAGGCCGCGCTGACCATGTCGAGGTCGAGCGAGATCTCCTCGGCCCAGCCGGAGTTGCCGTGCGGGTACTTGGTGCCGCCGTTCTGGTCCACCTTCTTGAAGCAGCCGTTGGCCGTGGTGCAGGCGGACAGGCCGTACTGCGAGCGGTAGGTGGCCAGGTTCGACTCGGCGTTCGGGTCGTCGTAGGCGTCGACGATGGCCACGGTCTGGCCGGAACCGCCGGTTGCCGAGGGCAGGTTGTACGCCGCCTGCAGCGAGGCGGGTCCGTAGCCGGCGGGCGCGGCGGCCGCCGTCAGGTCACTCTCGGCGTGCGCCGAGCGGGGGGTGCCCCCGGTGACCTGGAGGGCGTTGCAGGCCATCTGGTCCTTCTGCGTCGGGGCCGCGCAGGAGTGCGCGACGGTGACGCCGTGAGCCGGGGAAGTGGCCTGGGCCGCCTGGCCGACCGGGGCGGCCAGGGCGAGGGCTGCCGTGGCCAGCGTGGCGACAGCGGTGAGGGAAACGGTTCTGCGCAACGTACGTCCTCCACGAGTGGGGTGAACCGGGAAGAGCTGTGGGGGGTGCGCGGCGGTACGACCCCGGCCGAGGGTGTGCGCCGAGGTCGCGCAGAACCTACGGATGTCGGGCCCACGTCAACAAGATGAAGATCGAACAGAAATCATTCCTTTGCCGTTTCCGGGGAGTTCATGTCCTGTCGATGGACAAGTCATGGCCGAGAATCGCCCCGACCATGACTTGACTCGTACCTGCTGCGGGCCGGCAAGCCGCCGGCACCGGTCACGGCGTACGGCTCGGGATCATGCAGTTCTTCTGCTGCGGCCGGCCCTGGGGCCAGCCCAGGCCGACGAACCTCAGGTCGCCCTCGCCCTGCCGGCCCGGGTCCAGTTCGACCACCGCGACCGGTTTGTCGTACGGATTGCCCGCGCTGGTCAGGCAGATCAGGCCGCTCGTGCCCGGGATCCGGTGCCGCGACTGGAGTTTCGACCACTCCCGGCCCACGTCCTCCAGGCCGGGCGCGGAAGAACCGTCCTGCACCTGGTGCAGCGCCGTGCCGATGGTCACCATGCCGTCGTACACGAGCATCGTGCGGGAGTCCCGCAGATCGGGGGCGGAGCCGAGATCGGAGCTCTTCGTGGAGCGGATCAGGCTCTGCAGGCCGTCCAGGGCCGCCTTGGGCTCGGTGAGGTACTGGGGCAGGTCGGAGGGGGCCGGCTTGCGGTGGTGGGTCGCGGTCCACTGCCGGGCCCAGGCGGTCAGTTCGGTGCTCCAGGCGTCCGGGTGCGCGGGGGCGGCGTACTGCACCGTCACCTTCGCCGTGCCACCCGCGCCGCGCAGTTGCTGCCAGTCCC
Source organism: Streptomyces sp. NTD91 (assembly GCF_059510455.1). Classification (NCBI taxonomy): domain Bacteria; kingdom Bacillati; phylum Actinomycetota; class Actinomycetes; order Kitasatosporales; family Streptomycetaceae; genus Streptomyces; species Streptomyces sp. NTD91. Next base: position 66,696 of record NZ_JCAJZW010000036.1, on the reverse strand, counting down.
TTTCCGTCATGCTCTGCTGCAGCGAGGCCGCGTCGGAGCCGCTGATGATGGTGTAGTGCCGGTTCTGACAGCCCAGCTGGGCCAGTTTGAGGGCGAACAGGCGCAGGTGCAGGGTGCGGCCCGCGAAGTACACGGTGTCCGCGTCGGTGTCGCAGATGTTGTTGGCGATCTGGGTGAACTGGTTGCCCGTCGAGCCCGCTTCGTCGATCGCCGGGGAGGTGAAGGGCATCGCGGCGGGACCGGGCGGGCCCTGCTCCTTGATCCCGCCGAACGCCTTCGCCAGCGACTCGTCGTAGCTGTCGGGGCGGGTGTCGTAGACCAGCACCGTCCTGCTGTCCCGGCGGCCCCGTGCACCGTTGAAGTCGGCCAGCGCCTGTGCCACGTCGTGGTTCGTGGGGATGATCCGGGCCAGTCCGGGGAACCGCGCCTCGGCCATGCCGTCCGCCGTGTCCTGGTTCGCTATCTGGTCACCGGAGATGCGGGAGGCGAGCACCGGGATCTTGTGCGCCGTCAGCCGGCTCACGGCCTGCCGCGTCGCGTCCAGGCTGAGGTTGAAGCCGGTGACGGCGCGCAGCCGGTCCTTGGCCGAGCCGGCCATGCGGATCAGGGTGTCCACCACCGTGGACTGGTGCGCGTAGTCCCGTCCGGGGTTGGCCAGCACCAGGCGGATCCTCGGCGGTTCGCCCTCACCGCCGTTGGCCGCCAGCTGACCCAGGTACGCCCCCTGGAGGTCGCTGCGCATCTCCCGGCGCAGCGCGGGCACGTCCGACTGGAGCGGCAGCATCATCGCCACGGTCACATGGGGCTGGCCCTCGATCCGCTCGTTCTCCCGGGCGATGGCACGGGCCACCGCGGTGATCTCCGGGGTGCCGAAGTCGTAGCCCGACCCGTTCACGCCGATGCACTCGCCGCCGATCCGCTCGATCCCGCCGGTGCAGGTGTCCGGTCTGCCGATGACGGACCAGCCGAACATGCCGCCCGCCACGACCGCCGCCGTGACCAGCAGCGCGTAGAGGATCTTCCGCCATCTCGGCATCGCCGTTACCTCCTTCGCCCGAGCTGATCGGTGCAGGCGCAGCGCAGCAACGGCTGCTCGTTCTCCGCCAGGCCGCTCCAGTCGGTGGCCGTCCTGCCCAGCTCCCCGGCGCCGTCGAACTCCATGATCGACAGCAAATCCAGCAGCTTGGCGAGCGTGCGGGCGGTCTCCCGTCCGGTCGGTCTGGTCCGCTCCTCGCACAGCCACACCGCGTGCAGTAGCTGGTCGACGGTGCGACGCAGCGCCGGTCCGTCCACCGCCACCAGGCCCTCGGCGCGCTGCCGCCGGGTGTCCGCCCCGCCGGGATACGGCGCCTGGGCGATCTCCAGCAGTTCCGCGCACCACTGCCGGGGCCGGCCGGGCAGCGTGGCGGCCAGGTGGCGCACCACGTCGTCCACGCCGCCGGAGACCAGGTGGTGGTTCATCCGGTGCGCCACGACCGAACGGAACGCCCCGCCGTCGGAGGCCTCCTGCTCCGCCGCGCGCCGGGTGTAGTGGTCGCGCAGCAGATGGTGGTCGGCGTACCAGGCGGCGCCGTCGGGGCGCAGCCCGTACAGCCGGTGCACCAGCAGCTGGCGCAGCCCGAAGTCCCCGATGAAGTGCCGCTCGCAGCGCGGCCATCCGGTGTCGGTGAGCAGCTGGGAGACGTGATGTGCGGTCAGCCGGTGCACGCGGCCCGACTGGTGGTGGCGGAGCAGGACGCCCGCGCACTCCGCGTCGTGTGCCACGGACAGATGGGTGAGCAGGTCCAGCCACTGGTCGTGGTGCTCGGCCGGCAGCTGTACCGGCAGCTGCTCCAGGACCAGTTCGTCCAGCAGGACGTCCGCCACGGGCCGCTCGTCCTCGCCGTCACCCGGGAGCCGGAGCGGGGCGTCCAGGATGTCCCGGTCGTTGGCGTCGGCCGCCATCCGGAAGGCGGCGGACGCGGCGGCCAGCCGGATCACCATGTGCGGCCGGCCGCCGCTGAGCCGGGCCACGGCCGCGTCGACACGTCGGCGGCTCGTGCCGCCCTCCGGCTCGGCGCGCCGGTGTCTGCGCTCGGTCTCCCGGCGGATCTGGTCACCGGTGAGCAGCGGCATCCGCAGCAGGAGCACGCCGTCGGCCAGCGGCGCCCGGTCCGTTCCCGCATCCGGGCGCCGGATCCATGCGGCCGGGATCCGGTCGGCGGCCCGGAACTCCGCCGGGGGTGGCACGTCACCCGGTGGCAGGCCGCCGTACAGGAAGGCTCCGCCGTCCGCCCGGCGGGCCGTGCCGACGACCACCACCCGGTCGCGCTGCCCGCCCCGGCGGTCCCTGAGCACGGCCCGCAGCAGCTGCTCACCGAGCGGTGTCTCGGCGCGGTCCAGCAGCAGCGCCGGCCGGCCGACCCGGAGCAGCCAGCCCGACGCGCCCGTGTACGACGCCTCCAGGTCCTCGCGCAGCGCCCGGAAGAGGAAGCTCTCCGCCAGCTCCCGGTCCTCGCCCCCCGCCTGGAAGTCGGAGGCGAGGTCGCGCAGCCCGTGTTCGGGCTGGCCACCGGCGCCCGGGTAGGCGCCGTAGATCCGCGCCAGTTCGGTCCGGCCCCTGGGGGGCAGGCTCGCGAAGATGGCGTCCAGCAGGGCGGTGCTCACCGAGGCCGCGTACGGGTCGAGCGTCTGCGCGGACAGGGTGGTCAGCAGGTTCCGGATGGCCGCGCGCAGCGCGCCCCGCCAGAAGTCGCCGGTGGCCAGGACCCGGCGGTGCCTCTGGGGTAACGCCTCGTACCGTTCGACCTCGGCGGCGATCGCGTCGGGAGTGCCCTCGGTGACTCCGGTCGCGATCATCGCGAGGCCTGCGTAGAGCCGGGGGAAGGTGAACGAGCCGCCCGGGCCCTGCCAGGTGGCGAGCCGCCGGGCGGCCTCGACCAGGGTTTCGGTCGCGGCCGAGCGGGCATGCGGTTCGGGCTCGGCCCGGTCCGCGTGCACCGGCGAACCGCAGTCCAGGTGGATCACCGGCACCTTGGCGGCGAACCGGTCCCGCACGGCGCGCAGCAGCCGGCCCTTGCCCATGCCGGGACCGCCGGTGAGCAGCACCACGGGAAGGTCGGGGCCGTACAACGGGACGCGTCCGGCGCCCGACGGTGAGCGCCCGAGCAGACGCGCGAAGAACCCCTCCTCACCGAGGAGTCTTTCCGACCCCAGGTCCTCACACGGATCCCCCATGCATGCTCTCCCGCCCAGAGCTGGTGATCGTTGTGGTGGAAGGAGATTAGTGGAACATAGGGCCCTGTGTACGGACAACGGTGCTTGTGGGGAAGGAACTTGGTCGAAGGCCGCTCCGGGCCCCGGGAGCGTGCCGGGGCTTCGCGCGGCGCGGGTCAGGCCGACGTCGCGACCGGCGCGCTCTTCGCGTCCTGCTGCCGTACGACGGGGCGGCGGCGGGTCGGCAGGACGGTGGGGTTGGCGACGCCCCAGGCCGCGGCCTTGCAGACCAGTTCCTTGTAGCGGGCGGCGGTCCGGCCCGTCAGGGCCGCGCGGACGGCGCGGTCGTCGGCGGTGACGTACTGGATCAGCCCCTCCTTGCGGCCCAGCGAGATGCACTGGTTGAAGTAGCGCAGCGGCACCTCGGGGAGCTTGCCGCCGGTCAGCCGGGCCGCGATGGCGTCGGCGGCCTGCCAGGCGGAGGGGACTCCCGAGGCGCAGGACATCCGCAGCGGCTTGTCGCCGGGGCCCATGGCCATGGCCGCGTCGCCGACGGCGTACACGTCCGGGTGGGAGACCGAGCGCATGGTGCGGTCGACCACGATGCGACCGGCGTCGGTGACCTCCAGGGCGGTGGCCCGCGCGATCGGGTGGGCGGCGAAGCCGGTGGTCCACACGGTGACCGCCGACGGCACGGCGCCGCCGTCGGCCGTGGTGACGCGGCCGGTCTCGACGGCGGTGACGACGGTGTGCTCGTGCACGGTGATGCCGAGCCGGTCGAAGACCTTCCGCAGGTGCCGGCGGCCCTTGGAGGAGAGCCAGTCGCCGAGGCCGGCGCGGGCTGCGAGGGCGACGTCGAGGTCCGGGCGGGCCTCGGCGATCTCGGTCGCGGCCTCCAGGCCGGTGAGACCGCCGCCGACCACGAGCACGGGCTCCCCGGCGGTCAGGCCGGCCAGCCGCTCGCGCAGCCGCAGCGCTCCGGGCCGGGAGGCGATCTGGTGGCCGTGCTCGGCGACGCCGGGGACACCCTGGTCGTGCCAGCCGCTGCCGAGGGCGTACACGAGGGTGTCGTACGGCAGTCCCTGCCTGCCGTCGTCCGCGTCGAGGACGGCGACGGTCCTGCGGTCCACGTCCACGCCGGTGACCCTGCCGAGCGACAGCTCCACGCCGGTGCCCGCGAACATCTCGCGGAACGGGCGGGCCTTGAGCGACTGGCCGGCCGCGAGCTGGTGCAGCCGGACACGTTCCACGAAGTCCGGTTCGGCGTTGACGAGGGTGACGGTGACGTCCTCGGGACGCAGCCGCCTGGCGAGGCGCCCGGCGGCGACGGCTCCGGTGTATCCGGCTCCGAGGACGACGATGCGATGCTGCATTTCCCGGCTCCTGTCTGCTGCTGTCTTCAGCGGGCTCGGCCCTTGAACCGGGCGGCCCGCCGTTTCCTGACAGGAACCGGGTGTGAAGCAGCTCACATCGAGATCAGAACACGCTGAGCAGGGGTTCGCCGTGGTCGCCGGCCGCCCACCGCCGCGTCGCGCGCTCCAGCTTGTCGGGGTTGACCTGGTTGCGGAACGCGGCGATGCCCTCGGCGGTGATCTCCAGGCACATGACGCCGACGACCCGGCCGTCGACGACCGCGACGAGGGCGGGTTCGCCGTTGGCCGTCGTGGCGTAGACCTCGGCCGTGCCGCCGACCAGGTCACGCTTGGCCCTGCCGGGCCTGAACAGGCCCCGCATGAAGGTGGCGACCGCGAGAGCGCCCTCGAACGCCTTGGCGCGGGCCGGCACCTTGCCGCCACCGTCGCCGATCGCGACGGCGTCCTCGGTGAGCAGCCGGACGAGCGGCTCGGTGCGGCCGCTGGTGGCGGCCGCGAGGAACTCCTCGACGATCCGCCGCGCGGCGGCCCGGTCGACCTCGCGGCGGGTCCTGCCGTCGGCGACGTGCTGCTTGGCGCGGTGGAAGATCTGCTGGCTGGCGGCCTCGGTGATGTCGAGGATCCCGGCGATCTCCCGGTGCGGGTGGCCGAAGGCCTCCCGCAGCACGTACACCGCCCGCTCGTTCGGCGAGAGCCGCTCCAGCAGGGTGAGAAGCGCGTACGACACCGATTCGCGCTGTTCGGCGGTGTCGGCGGGCCCGAGCATCGGGTCCCCGGCGAGCAGCGGCTCGGGCAGCCACTGGCCCACATAGGTCTCGCGCCGGGCGCGGGCCGACGTGAGCTGGCTGAGGCACAGGTTGGTGAGCACTTTCGTCAGCCAGGCCTCGGGGACCTCGATGCGCCCGGTGTCGGCGGCCTGCCAGCGCAGGAACGTCTCCTGCACGGCGTCCTCGGCCTCGCTCGCGGAGCCGAGCAGCCGGTAGGCGACGGCCTCCAGGCGGGGCCTGGACGCCTCGAACCTGTCCACGTCGCTCATGCTCATGGCCATGCCCGGGATCCTAGTGCCGCGGCAGGCAACGTTTGCCCGTCGAGGAGCGGCGTCCGGTGCGTGCTCTCGGCGTGCCGGGTGCAAGCCCTCGTACTGGATGTACGTGGGTTTGTGCCCGGTGCGGCGAGTGGGGGCACCTCCCACGCACTTGAGGCGGTGGGGGGAGCGTGCCGGGCGTCGCGACGGGGCGAACGTTGCCCGTTGCGGCACCAGCTGCCCGGTCCGGTGACGTCCTCGACGCGCGGCGCGCCGCACCGGGACCGCAGGCTCCGGCGCGCGGAGTGACGGCGCTCGCTCAGCGGCGACAGGACGGTATGCGATGACCGACAGGGCTCGCCGGAAAAGGCGTTCGAACACTGGGTGAACGAATCCCGGTCCGGGCAGGGCCGGAGGGAACCGGGACGGCTCTCGGGTGGTGCGCGAGGGTCGCGTACTCGGCTCGGAGCAGTGGACGTTGCTCCTCCCGTCGGACGCGTCGGGCCGGTGCGGCGGGCGAGTCTGGTGGTGCGACCGCAGTCGGACCTGGAGGAGACGAAGTGAGCCGTCGACTGTCACCGAGGGCCCGCAAGAGCTGGGTCGTCGTCCATGTGGTCGCCTCGGTCGGCTGGCTGGCGCTGATGCTCTGCCTGCTCACCCTCGGGATCACGGCCCTGGCGACGGACGACGCCGGCACCCTGCGGACCGCGTACCGGGCGATGGGCATGCTGGGTGACGCGCTGATCGTCCCGCTGAGCCTGCTCACCCTGCTCAGCGGGGTGGTGCTGGGCCTCGGCACCCCCTGGGGCCTGTTCCGCCACTACTGGGTCGCCACCAAGTTCTGGCTGACCCTCGCCGCGACGGCGGCCTCGCTCTTCGCCCTCACGGCACGGCTGCACGACGCGGTGCACGCCGTGGACCGGCATCCGGACGGATCGATCGCGGTCATGCACCTGGGCTTCGTCCGCTACAACACGGTGATCGTGCCGGCCGTCGCGCTGCTGCTGTATCTGGCGATGGTCGTGCTGTCCGTCTTCAAGCCGTGGGGACGTCGGCCCACCGCACCGGCGCGGGACGCCCTCCTGCGCGCCGGAGGATGAGCGACGCCTGGACGGCTCCCGGCCCGCGACGGCGGCACGCCCCTCCCCCTCACGTCTGGCGCGGGTTCGGCCTGAGGACGGCGAACAGGGCCTCGGCCGGGTCGGTGAGCCAGGCGACGCGGCCGACGTCGGGGATGTTCGCCGCCGGCATGACGACCGAGCCGCCGCTCGCGGCCGTCGCGGTGACGGTCGCGTCGACGTCGGTCACCGCGAAGTACGGCACCCAGCGCGGAGCCTCCCGCTCGTCGCGCAGCGGGGCCACGCCGCCGAAGGAACCCTCCTGCTGGTCGCCCTCCGCGACGCTGAGCACCTGATACGTCATGCCCGGACCGTGCATCTGCTGGGTACGCCAGCCGAACAGCCCGCGGTAGAAGCCGATGGCCGCCTCCGGGTCGCCGACGTGCAGTTCCACCCACACCAGGGCGCCCTCCTGCGACGCCCGTTCCAGACCCTGCCCGGACTGCAGCACCGCGAACCGCGCGCCCGGGGGATCGGTGAACTGGGCGAAGATGGCCTCGCCCATGCTCGTCGGCTCGGTGCGCACCGTGCCGCCGGCGTCGGTCACCGCCTGGGCGGTGGCCCGGGCGTCGTGGGTGCGGAAGTACGTCATCCAGGCGGATCTCGCTCCCGGCTCGGTCAGCGGGCCGAGTCCGGCAACCGTGCCGCCGTTGCGCCGGAAGAGACCGTAGCCGCCGCCCTCCGGCCCCGCGGAGGCGAATTCCCAGCCGAGGACGGCACCGTAGAAGGCGGCGGCCGCCCGGGTGTCGGGACTGCCGAGGTCGATCCAGTTGGGCGATCCGGTGCGGAACTCTGTGCCGAGCATGCGTTTCCTCCTGCCGGTCCGGTGCGGAAGCCGCCCGCCACTATGCCGACGGTGCCGCCCGGGCACGGCCGGGACACGGGAAAAGAACCCCAGGAATCTGCGCAGGAGTGCCACACGGGCTGCACACAGCCTTTCGAAAGGCTCGTTAGCGTGACGGACGCCCGCTCCCCCTGTACTCAGGAAGACCACAGATGGACTACTGCTCCTCGTGCCGCAGGCACCTCAACGGCGCCCTGGTCTGCCCGGGGTGCGGTGCCTACGCCCCGGACATAGCCCCGCCCCGCGCCGCCGCCCACTCCACGGTGCCGTCAGTCGCGCCCCTCACCGACGACTGGTCCGGCGCCGAACGGCCGTCCGGCGCGGCCGGTTTCGACACCAGGGGCGCGGCCGATGTCACGGACGCCCCGCGCGCTCCCCAGGGCCGCGCCGCTCGCCGCCGGCAGCTGGCGCGCTGGAAGAAGAACCAGCGCCGGGCCGTGGTGGCGACCGCCGTCGCACTCGTCGGCGGCGGGCTGACACTCGCCTCGATGGACCGCGGCAGCGGTGACAAGGCGCAGGCGGCCGCCGCGCCGGACCACCGGAGCATGGGCCTCACCGAGGACCCGCCGGCAGCGCCGAGCCTGCCGGCGTCCGCGCCGTCCTCGCCCGCCGCCACCCACCGCCCCACCCCGGCCACGCCGACGGCACACACTCCCGCCGCCGACGTTCCCCGCCGGCAGTCCGTCGCCCCGGCGCCCCGCACGGTCCAGTCCGCCGGCCGGCCGCACACCGCCGCGGTGGCCCCGCACCAGGCCGCCTCCGCGTCACCGGCAACCCCGGTCGTCCCGCAGCCGCACGGCACGACGTCGTCGTCCGGCACGGGCACCGCCACCGGCACCGGCACCGGCACCGGCACCGGCACCGGTTCCTCGGGTACGACGACCCAGCCGGCCCCGGGCACCGGCGGCACCACCGCGTCCACACCGTCCCCGTCGCAGACCTCGTCGTCCGGCCAGCTCTGCCTGGTCCTGCTCTGCCTGGGCTGATCCCGACGCACCTGCCGGACCGACGCGACCCGCCCGCCCCTGCCTCACTCGCGGTACCGGCGTGCCGTGCGCCGGTCCCTGCGGACCAGGACCGCCGTGATCAGCGCCACGAACACGCACGCGGCCGTCAGGGGCACGAGGAAGCAGACCATCAGAGGTCGCGTCCGGCGTCCCGAGCGCGGGTGATCGCGGATTCGACCGCCGCGATCCGGTCCGCGAGCAGGCCCAGGGCCGCCACCGCGCGGCTCACCGGGTCCTCGTCGGGGCCGCCGAGGGTGCGGGCGCGGACGTGGGCGGTCTTCACCTCGGTCCAGCGGGCTGCCTGCGCCTCGGTCAGTGTGCCGCGCAGCGCGGCCAGTTTGAGCAGATTGGCCTCGGCGCCCGTGGTCAGGGTCTGGGCCTCGGCCGTGTAGTGGTCGTCGACGACGGCCTCACGCTCGGTGTCGTTCATGACCGGCCGCAGCCGCTGCGCGATCTTGTTCATGTCCCGGTAGGAACCCTGGAGCCGGAAGGGCGGCTCGGTGCGGGCGGCCTCCGACTGGGCGGCGGAGGCGATGTAGGCCGCGTTGACCGCGAGCACGGTCTCGCGGACCGCCGTCAGATGGCGCAGCACCGCCAGCACGGCGTTCAGTTCGGCCGCCGGCATCGGGTGGGCGAGGCGGTCGGCGCGGGCCGTGGGATCGGCCGCCGCCAGCCGGACCAGCAGGTCCAGGTCGGCCCGGTCGCGGGCGGCGAGCGGGGCGAGCACCGGGTTGGCGGTGAGGGCGTTCTCCACGAAGCTGAGCGCGAAGACCTCCTCCTTGCCGGTGAGGACGTCGCCGAGGTTCCACACGTCGGCGCGGTTGGCGAGCATGTCGGGGATGCGGAAGCGTTCCCCGGACTCGGTGTAGGGGTTCCCGGCCATGCAGACCGCGAAGCGCTTGCCGCGCAGGTCGTGGGTGCGAGGTTCGCCGTCCCACACGCCGTCCACGCGCCGGGTGGCGTCGCACAGCGGGATGAACTTCTGCAGCAGCTCGGGCGAGGTGTGCTGGATGTCGTCCAGGTACAGGAGCGTGTTGTTGCCGGCCGCCAGCGCGAAGTTGATCTTCTCGATCTCGCGGCGGGCGGTGGCGTTCGGGGCGTCGGCCGGATCCAGCGAGGTGACGCTGTGGCCGAGCGCCGGGCCGCTGACCCTGACCAGCATCAGGCCGAGCCGGTCGGCGACGTACTCCATGAGCGTCGTCTTGCCGTAGCCGGGCGGGGAGACGAGGAGGAGCAGGCCGCCGGTGTCGGTGCGCCTGGTCTCGCCCGTGGTGCCGAGCTGGCGGGCGAGGCTGTCGCCGATCAGGGGGAGGTACACCTCGTCGACCAGGCGGCCCCGGACGAACGCCGGCATCACGCGGGGGCGGTGGTCGTCCAGGTGCAGGCGGTCGCGTTCGGCCGCCACCAGGGCCGTACGGCGGCGCTGGTAGGCGCGGAAGGCGGGCACCTCCTCGGCGGCGAAACGGGCCGTGCGGGCCAGGAACTCGTCCAGGCGCAGGGGAAGTCGGCCGCCCGTCACACGCGGGTGGGTGCCGAGCAGGCCCTCCGCCGTGGCGGTGAGCGGGGCGTCGCCGTCGTAGCGGGCCAGGTCCGGGCAGAGTTCCGTGGCGACCGCCTCGGCCAGCTCGCCGGGCGAGGCCTCGGTGCCGGTGGCGGTGGCGTACGCGGCGAGCCAGGCGTGCACCACCTGCCGACGCGCGGCCAGGTCCGTCAGTCCCCCCAGATCACCACGGTAACTCCCGCCCGCGTGCCGGAACTTCTCCAGCAGCGTGCGCGCCGCGGTCCCGAGGACGAAGCCGTCCGGGCCACCGGTCAGCTCCTCGAAGAGGTACGCGGCGGCCGGACCGCCCGCCTGCGACGCGTCCCATTCCCCGATCGCCCCGGCCAGCTCCCGCTCGAGCTCCCCGATGGCCGGTACGGTGCCGAAGGCGTCCCGGGCCCGCGCCAGCGACACCGCTCGCCTGGCCCACGCGGTGCGGGCCTCCCCCGTCGTGCCGTGCGTCCAGAACAGCTGGGCGGCGGCCCGCGCGGCGGGCTCGTGGCGCAGGCTGCCGGCGCCCTCGTACAGCGGCAGCAGGGCCTGGAGGACGAGCGTCGCGTCGTGGTCGTGGACACCGCGCTCGTAACCCTCGTCGTACGACTCCTGCGCCGCCCGGCGGACCAGGTCCGGCAGGTCGTCGGCGGCGGCGAGGGCGGCCGGGCCGTGCTCGGCGAGCAGGCGGGCGGCGAGGTGCTCGGCGCGGTACACCTCGGGCGACTCGGAGGGCAGGCGGCGGTCCCAGTAGGGGCGGTACGCGGCGAAGTCCGGGTCGGCGACCGGGGCCCGGTAGTCGGTGCCGGTGACGGCGAAGGCCAGGGTGTCGCCGTGCGGGACGAGGGTGAGGTCGAGCGGCTGGGTGTTGACGGCGAAGCGGTGGCCGCCGAGCAGCAGGGTGCGGCCGTCCTCGTCGTACAGGTCGGCGCGGTCGCGCAGGGCGCGGGCGGCCTCCTGGCGGGCCGCCTTCAGCCGGCCGTCCAGTTCCTCGGCGCGCACGCTGTCACCGAGGGCGCGCAGTTCGTCGGCGGTGCGGCGAACCTTGGCGACCAGCGGGTCGGAGGCGAAGTAGGTGCTGACCGCTTCGCCGTCGGCCAGGCCGGCCGCCCGGCGTCCGACCGACTCCAGCATGCGGCCCGCCGAGAGAGCGAGCTGCTCGGCGCGGCGGGCGCGGGCGTCGGTGAGGGACTGCTTGCGGACGGCGAACGCCTCGTAGATCTCGGTGCGCCGGTCGGCCAGCTCGGCGAGGAAGTCGTCGAACTCGGCGAACCGGCCGTCCAGGTCCTCCAACCGTGCGAGGACGGCGGCCAGTCGGTCGTCGCACTCCTCGGGCGTGCCGGACCCGGCGAGCGCGGCGGTGACGGCCTGGGCCAGCAGCGCGGTCTCGGCGGCGAACTCGGCCCGGCCCTCGCTGTCCTGGAGGGCGCGGCGGCGGCCGTCGAGGGTGGCGCGGGCTCGGTTGACGCCGCCCAGCACCTCGGCGATCCGCTCCAGCACGGCCGTACGGACGGTGGCGTCGGCGATGTCGAGGCCGGTGACGACCTCGGTGACGGTGCGCAGTCCGCCGGCGAGTTCGTCGAGCCGCGCGGCGACCGGCCGGGCGCCGGCCACCGTCTCGACGGCCGCCGCCTCCCCGACCAGCCGCTCGACCTCCGCCTGCTGGACGGCGAAGGCGTCCTCGCGCGCCAGGAACTGCACCGCGCGCCGCCCGAATCCGGCGAGGTCGGCCTCCACCCCCCCGGCCAGTTCCGCCAGCCGGGCGGCGTCGACGTACCGCAGCTCCCGCAGCGTGAGCAGGTGCCCGTGCGCCTGCCGGAGCTCGGTCAGGCCGCGCACCCAGACGGCGGCCTCGCGCGGGGCCTCGCCGCGCAGTCGGCGCACCACGGCCGCGATCCGCGCCTCGGCGTCGTCGAGCGCGTCGGCGGCCTGCCGGGTCAGCTCCCGTACGGTCTCGAACTCGCCCAGCACCTGCTCGGCGGTCGCCCGTACCTCACGCAACGGACCTGCCAGAGCGCTCAGTTCGGGCTCGTCGAGCCAGTGATGCGCATCGGCGGCGCGTACGCACGCGGCGGTGAGCGCCCGGTACCCCTCGCTGGTCTCGATGCCGTCGGCCACCAGCCGGGCCACGGACAGGCAGTCGGCGAGCCCGCGCACGAGATCGGCGTTGCCCACCCGGGCGAAAGCGCCGGTGCCGGTGCGCAGCGCGGCGGCGTGCGTGTCGGAGACGTACGGCGAGGTCCACCACTGCACCGGATGGGTGTGCGCGGGCTCGTCGCCCGCGGCCCGCAGCACGGCGAGCGCGCCGTCCTCGAACAGCGCCCAGCCCCGGCACGGCAGCGGGGTCGCGACCTCCTTGCGCAGGGTGTTGTACGACAGCAGCAGCGCGCGCCCCTCGGCGCGGGACCGGAACGCGTACAGCACGTCCTCGCCGTTGGGCGCGCGCACCTCCCGCTCGAACTCCAGCCCGGCCACGTCGAGGTCGTACGTCTTGTGGGTGCCCCCCGCGAGGCAGTACCCGCCGGGAAAGACGATCCCCTGCTCCTCGGGCAGCCGCCGGCACGCCTGCCCGATGCCGTCGAGCCGGACCACCGCCCGGGTCAGGGTGTCGAAGACCAGGTAGCGGTCGTCGTCCTCCTTGTACGGGCGCACCCGCAGCAGCACCAGCGCGCCCACGCGGGCGTGGGCGACCACCGCGTCCGCGAGGGACTGCAGCAGCTCCTGCACGGGCTCGGCGTGCAGTTCCTCCCCTTCCGGGGTGCGCACGGTGAGGGAACCGCCGACGGTCGACACCCCGAGCCCGCCGGGGACGGCGACGTACGGGCCGCCGCGTTCGAGGACGTGGTCCTCACGGGTGGTCTCCGTCCAGGTGAGGTCCTGGGCGGGCGGGAAGACGTCGTCGCGGTCACCGCGCGCGTCCAGGAAGGCGACGCCGCCGTCCTCGGCGACGCTCCAGCGCAGCACGCGGACGTCCTCGGCCTTCTCCCCGGTGCGGAACACCGCGAGCACGCGGCCGTCGGCCCGGCGCAGCCGCAGCAGGGCCGCCTGCCGGTAGTAGCGGTGCAGGGCCGTGAACTCCTTGACGAACGCCGGGTCGTCGAGGAGGCCGGGGACCGCGTGCTGGGGCAGCCGCTCGCCGTCCCGGCCGTACAGCGCGAGTACGTCGGTGGCTCCGCCGGTTCCGCCGAAGAGCAGGGTGTTCCCCACGGCCACGATGTCGCCCGGGACGCAGGGGTGCTCGGTGCGGAGCCTGGCGGTGGCCGCGAGGTCCAGCCGGGCCGAGCCGAACTCCTCGGCCCTGTGGGCGTTCAGCGTCCGCGCCCGCCGGGCCAGCTCGGCCGCCTGCGCGGCGAGCCGGTCGCGGAGCACCTCGTAGGTGCCGACGTCCACGCCTGCCTGCGGTGCCTCAGCGGTGGGCATGGCGAGTGCTTCCTTTCGTGGCTGTGCGGCTGACAGCTCGGGGCTGCGCGTCGAATACCGGGTGCGAGGCCGCGTGTCGGACACGGTCCCGCGCTCCTACGGGGCGCCGCCCTGTCCCGGCCGTCCTCAGTTCTGGCTCACACTGCCGTTCAGGGCGGTCACCGGGGTGTCCGCGAGTCCCAGTTCGCTCGCGCGATCGAGGAGTTTCTGGAGCTGGCCCGCCTGTGGGCCGCCGCCCTTGATCTGCTTCATCAGCAGCGTGGACACCGTCAGGTTCCGTACGTCCGCCGAGCCGAGCGAGCCCAGGACCCTGCCCAGGTCCTCCGTGAAGCTCCCGGAGCCGTCCAGCCACGGCTTCGCCAGGGCCTGCGCGGTGTGGGAGCTGGAGACGAAGCCGTCCACACCCTTGCCGAGGGAGATGGAGGACACCAGCCGGTCGAAGAAGACGGACTCCCCGCCGACGATGTCGATGTCGGCGTGCTCCAGCCCGGTCGCCAGCACGGTGGCCTGGGCCTGCGCCACCTGCCGCTGGGTCTCCAGACCGGCCAGCCGGATCTCCTTCTCCGCCTGGAGCCGCAGCCGGTACTCCTCGTGCCCCCGCGACGCCTCGTCCAGCGCGGCCATCGCGGCGGCCTTCTCGGTCAGACCGGCGGCCTCGGCCCTCAGCTTCTCCCCGATGGCGGTGGCCTCCGCGAGCGCCTTCGCCTTGGCGCTCTCCGCCTCGGCCAGACCCTTGGCCCGCGCGCCCTCCGCCTCGGCCCGCAGCCGTGCCTCGGTGGCCTCCGCCGCCGCCCGCGCGCCCTCGGCCTCCGCGAGTCCCCTGGCCCGCGCGCCCTCCGCCTCGGCGAGCGCCCTGGCCTGGGTGCCCTCGGCCTCGGCCCGCAGCCGTGCCTCGGTGGCCTCCGCCGCCGCGCGGCCGGCCTTGACGGTGACCTCTGCCTCCTTGTCGCGCACCTGCACCGCGGCAAGGCCCTCGGCGGCGGCCTCGGCCTGGACGCCCTCGGCGAGCCGCAGCTTGGCGCGGGCGTCGAGGTCGGCGGTCTTCAACCGGGCCTCGGCGAGGGTGAGTTCCTCGGCGGCGCGGTGCGTGGCGGCCTGTTCCGCCGCTTCCGCCGCCTTGATGTCCTTGACCAGCTTCTCCTGCGCCTCCGCCTCGGCGGCGATGACGAGGGCCTGCCGCTCCCGCTCGGCCTCCTCGACCACGCGGAGCTTCTTGATGGACTCCTCCTGCTCGGCGACCGTACGGTCCACCGCGACCCGCTCCCGGATGACCTCGGCGATCTCCCGCTTCTCCGCCTCGACCTCCTTCTCGGCGGCGATCTTCGTCAGCTGGGTCTCCCGCTCGCGGGCGATGACCTCCAGAAGCCGGTCCTTCTCGATGCGCTCGTTCTCGACGGCGATGACCCGCTCGCGGTTCTTCGCGGCGACGGCGATCTCCCGCGCCTGGTTCTCCCGCTGGACCCCCAACTGCTCCTCGGTGCGCAGGAAGGCGCCCTGTGCGCGCAGCCGCTCCTCCTCCACCACGCGGGCGGTCTCCGCCTCCTCGCGGGCACGGGACGTCTCGATCTCCCGGCGCTGCTTGATCTCGGCGTCCGCCTGGCGGCGCTCCAGCTCCAGGATGGCCTCGCGGGCGTCGACGTCCTGGCGGGTGATCTCCTTCTGCTCGTTGCGCTTGGCATCGTTGGTGCGCACGTGCTCGACGGCCGTCAGCTCGGTGATCTTTCGGATGCCCTGGGCGTCGAGGACGTTGGCCGGATCGAGCTGGGTGAGCGGGGTCTGCTCCAGGTAGTCGATCGCCGCGTCCTCGAGGTGGTAACCGTTGAGGTCGATGCCGATCAACTCGATGATGTGGTAGCGGAGTTCCTCGCGCTTGGTGTAGAGGTCGGTGAAGTCCATCTGCTTGCCGACGGTCTTCAGCGCCTCGGAGAACTTCGCGTGGAACAGCTCCTGCAGCGTGTCCTGATGGCTGGCCCGCTCGGTGCCCACGGTCTGGGCGACCTTGATGACGTCCTCGACGGTCTTGTTGACCTTGACGAAGAACAGGATCCGGATGTCGGCGCGGATGTTGTCCCGGCAGATCAGGCCGTCCCGCCCCGAGCGGCTGATCTCGATGGTCTTCACCGAGATGTCCATGACCTCGGCCTTGTGCAGGATCGGCAGCACCACCTGGCCGGTGAACGACACGTCGACCCGCCGCGTCCTCGACACGATCAGGGCCTGGCTCTGGTCCACCTTGCGGTACAGCCGCGAGAACGCGAGCAGCGCGAGCAGCACGACGACGAGACACGCGGCGACGAGCGCGCCGAGGACTTCCATGGCATACGTCCTTGCGTCAGACGACGAATCCGGAGCCCCCCAGGGCCGCGGTGCCGGGCACCTGCCAGGTGCCCGGCACCGCGGCCCTCCGTAGGGCTCCCCGTGGAGGATGGTGCGTCCGGGGCCGGGACCCGCGCATTGCCGGTTTCCGGCAGCGTTCACTAGGGTCTGCATGCCGGACCGGCGCCAAGAACGTGTCACCGGTGCGTCAAGATCGCGGGAGTACGGGGTCACGGGGGACGGGAACCTGCATGGGGGACCAGCACGACAGACAGGGGACGGCCGAGGGCTATCTGGACGGCTTCCCCCGGACACTGGCCGAGGTCGCGGCCACCGGCCGGCGGCTGACCAGGGAGGAACTCAAGGCCCGGCGCCTCCTGGGCGAGCAGGCCGCCGACGCCGGACTCGGGCTGCGCGCGCTCATCGTCGCCCATCTGGCCGCCACCCGCGCCGCCTGGCCGGCCGTGCCCGGCTCGGCCGAGAGCGGCCTTGCCACGCTGGCGGCCGTGGAACAGGCGATCGACGCGTTCGCCGAGGGCTACGAACGCGCCCAGCGTCTCACCGTACGCCGGGAGGAGGCCGCGCGCCGGGAGTTCATCGACGACCTGCTGTACGGCCGCAGCGACCTGGGCCGACTCGCCGAGCGCGCCGAGCGGTTCGGGCTGCGCCTGTCCCGGGCGCACGCGGTGGCCGTCGCCGAGGGGCCGTCCGCGTACACCGAGGGAGGTCCGGTCGCGCGCCGGGTGGAGGCCGCCGTACTCGCCCGCTTCGACTCCCGCAGCATCCTGCTGACCACCAAGAACGGGCGGCTGCTGTGCGTGGCACCCGGCGAGGAGGACGAGATCCTCCAGCACTTCGCGCAGCAGGCACACGCGGTGACGGACGGCTGCCGGGTGGCCATCGGCCGGCCGCAGCACGGCGCGGGCGGGGTGGTGCAGTCGTACGAAGAGGCCCTCGCCGCGCTGGAGATGGCGGCGCGGCTCGGTCTGCCCGGGCCGGTGCTGCGCGCCTCCGACCTGCTCGTCTATCCGGTGCTGGCCCGGGACCGGCAGGCACTGGTCGACCTGGTGTCGCACACACTGGGCCCGTTGACGGCGGCGCGCGGGGGTGCCGTGCCCCTGCTGGACACGCTCGGCGCGTACTTCGACGCCGGGTGCGTGGCCGCGGAGGCCGCCCGGCGGCTCTCGCTCAGCGTTCGTGCGCTCACGTACCGCCTGGACCGCATCCACCAACTCACCGGCGCCGATCCGTCCGACCCGTCCCACCGCTACATGCTCCAGACGGCGGTCATAGGCGCCCGCCTGCTGGACTGGCCGCACCGGCCCCTGTGACCCGGACAGGCCGGCGCCCCCGGGCGCGCACGCCGGTACGGGGGCCGCGGCCTGCCCGAAGCACGCCCGGGCCTACTCCTCGTCGGTGGTGCGTACGGGCGTCGCCCGGCCCGGCTCCCGCAGTTCGGCCGTCTCCGCGCGCAGCAGCAGCACGTCGCCGATGAAGAGGTCGTACACCACGATCCCGACGACGCCGCCGATCAGCGGGCCCACGATCGGGATCCACCAGTAGCCGCTGTACATGCCGGACACGCTGCCGGGGAACGCCAGGCTGTTCCAGCCGGCCGCGTAGGTGAACAGACGCGGCCCGAAGTCACGGGCCGGGTTGATGGCGTACCCCGCGTTCGCACCGTAGGACAGGCCGACGGCGGCGACGACGAAGCCCACGACCAGCGGCCCGAGGTTGGCCTTCACGGCCTGGTTGCGCACGTCCAGGACGGCGGCGATGAGCATCAGCAGGAAGGCGGTACCGACGATCTGGTCGACCAGGGGGCCCCAGATGCCGCCGTGGAAGTACGCCGCCGGGAAGGTGGCGAAGATGGAGAAGGTGGCGTTCGTGTGTCCGTTCACCTTCGGTCCCGGCGCCACCTGGTCGTAGGCGCTGATGGCGTCGTGGTAGACGAGGTACACGAGCGCCGCTCCGGTGAGCGCGCCGACGACCTGCGAGAACCAGTACGGCAGCACCTTGGCCCAGGGGAAACCGCGGCGCACGGCCATGGCCAGGGTCACCGCCGGATTGATGTGGGCCCCGCTGACACCGCCGGCCACGTACACGCCGAAGACGACGGCGAACGCCCAGCCCCAGGCGATCAGCAGCCAGTCACCTGCCGCCAGGAAGATGGTGGTGGGCGTCGCGGCGCGGCCGGAACCGGGCAGTGCGGCGACCGCCATGGCGACCACGCCGCAGCCGAAGGCGATCAGCACCAACGTCCCGAGGAACTCGGCGAGGCACTCACCGAGCAGGCCGCCCCGGCTGCGGAGCCGGGACGGCTTGATGACCGGGGGGATGTCGACAGCCATGCGGGCCCCCTCGAAGAGGCGATACGGCCAACGTCCCCATCTTGGCTCACGAGGCCGTGTTCCGCAGGTTGACGGTGCCCGGTCAGCTGTCGGGACGGCCGCCCGGCAGCGGTCGTGAGGGCCGTCGTCGGCTCAGGCGCCGAGGTCGTCGGCGAAGTGCCGGAAGCCGTGCCGGTCCCGGTGCAGCCCCCACAGCGTCTCCGCCAGCACGGCCGGGTCCTTGCGCGCGTGGCCCGGGGTGATCGCCCCCGGGATCACCAGCTGGGCGACGTGGATGCCCTCGTCCGCGAGGCGTTCGTGCAGCAGATGGCCGTACGCGCTCTCCGCGGCGAACGCGATGGACGTACCGGCCCGTTCGGTGTGCGGTACGACGGCGGTGCCGCCGTTGACGAACAGGATCGTGCCGCGCCCCAGCCGCCGCATCCCCGGCAGCACCTGCTGCACGGCGGCGACGGCCCCGTACACGGAGAACTCGATGGGCCCGACCAGGTCCCGGTGCCTGGTCTCCAGCACGGGCCGCATGAAGTCCCGGTGCGGCACCGGGCTGTACTGGAGCACCTCGACGGTGCCCAGTTCGTCCGCCGCCCGTGCCAGGGCGCCGGCCAGTTCCTCGGGTCTGCGCACGTCGGCGACGAAACCCCGCGCCAGGACGCCGTCGCCCTCGAGGTCACGCACCAGCGCGTCCAGCCGCTCCCGGTCCCGGGCGAAGAGGGCGACCGCGTACCCCTCCCGTCCGAACCGCCGCGCCACGGCGGCTCCGAGGCCGGGCCCGGCACCCACGACGGCGATGGTGGTCATGCCCTGCATCCGTACCGCACTTCGCGGCTGTCCACACACCGCGGCGCGTACCGGACGGCGCGGTGTGCGGTTGGGCCGTCCGGGTGCATCCGTCACCCGGACGGCCGCGCGTCGGCCGCTCAGCGCGGCCCCGACGCCGTCGCCCGGCGGAGTATGGCGGGTAGCCGACGTCGTGCCGTGCGCGGACCGCGAGCAGCAGGAGACAGACGACTTGTGAGCATCCTCAACGAACCCCATGGTGCCGCAGCGGCCCCGGAGTCGTACGAGAGCGAGGTGCCGCTCAGGGGCAGGCGGCCCGGCAGCGTCGTGGTGAAGTGGCTGACGACCACCGACCACAAGACGATCGGCACCCTGTATCTGGGCACGTCCTTCGCGTTCTTCCTGATCGGCGGCCTGATGGCACTGATCATGCGCGCCGAACTGGCCCGTCCGGGCCTGCAGATCGTGTCCAAGGAGCAGTACAACCAGCTCTTCACGATGCACGGCACCCTGATGCTGCTGATGTTCGCGACGCCGCTGTTCGCCGGTTTCACCAACTGGATCATGCCGCTGCAGATCGGCGCGCCCGACGTGGCGTTCCCACGGCTGAACATGTTCGCCTACTGGCTGTACCTGTTCGGCTCGCTCATCGCGATGGGCGGCTTCCTCACCCCGCAGGGCGCGGCCGACTTCGGCTGGTTCTCCTACGCCCCACTCCACAGCGAGGTGTTCTCGCCCGGCCTCGGTGCGGACCTGTGGATCATGGGTCTGGTCTTCTCCGGCTTCGGCACGATTCTCGGCTCGGTCAACTTCATCACCACGGTCGTCTGCATGCGCGCTCCGGGCATGACCATGTTCCGCATGCCGATCTTCACCTGGAACGTGCTGCTGACCGCCGTGCTGGTCCTGCTGGCCTTCCCGGTCCTCGCCGCCGCGCTGCTGGCCATCGAGGCGGACCGGAAGTTCGGCGCTCACGTCTACGACCCGGCCAACGGCGGCGCGCTGCTGTGGCAGCACCTCTTCTGGTTCTTCGGCCACCCGGAGGTGTACATCATCGCCCTGCCGTTCTTCGGCGTGATCAGCGAGATCATCCCGGCGTTCTCCCGAAAGCCGATGTTCGGCTACCTGGGTCTGATCGCCGCGACCATCTCCATCGCCGGTCTGTCCGTGACCGTGTGGGCCCACCACATGTTCGTCACCGGCGGGGTGCTGTTGCCGTTCTTCTCCTTCATGTCCTTCCTGATCGCCGTCCCGACCGGTGTGAAGTTCTTCAACTGGATCGGCACGATGTGGAAGGGCAGCCTCTCCTTCGAGACGCCGATGCTGTGGGCGGCGGGCTTCCTCGTCACGTTCCTCTTCGGCGGGCTGACCGGCGTCCTGCTGGCCTCGCCGCCGATGGACTTCCACGTCTCCGACTCGTACTTCGTGGTGGCCCACTTCCACTACGTGGTCTTCGGCACGGTCGTCTTCGCGATGTTCGCGGGATTCCACTTCTGGTGGCCCAAGTTCACCGGCAAGATGCTCGACGAGCGCCTCGGCAAGATCACCTTCTGGACGCTGTTCATCGGCTTCCACACCACGTTCCTGGTCCAGCACTGGCTGGGCGCCGAGGGCATGCCGCGCCGGTACGCCGACTACCTGGCCGCCGACGGCTTCACCGCCCTGAACACCGTCTCCACGATCGGTTCGTTCCTGCTCGGTCTGTCGATGCTGCCGTTCCTCTACAACGTGTGGAAGACGGCCAAGTACGGCAGGCCGGTCGGCGTGGACGACCCCTGGGGCTACGGCCGTTCGCTGGAGTGGGCGACCTCCTGCCCGCCTCCGCGCCACAACTTCGTCACCCTGCCGCGCATCCGCAGCGAGTCCCCGGCGTTCGACCTGCACCACCCCGACATCGCCATGGGCGAGCACGAGCTGCACGGCGCGGCGCCGACCTCCGGCCGGGGCCAGGGGTGAACGGTCCGCCCGGGCGCCTGCCCATGCAGGGGACGGACGGCGCCCTCGCCAACCAGGTCGAGGGCTATCTGCTGTGGCAGGCCCGGATCGCCGAGGCGGAGCAGCGGGCACGGGAGTTCACCGGGCCGCTGGAGTGGCTGACGACCGCCCAGCGCGAGGAGATCGAACGCCGCTACACCGCCGACAGCCTGGCCCGGGCCCGCGCCGACCTGGAGCGCATCGCGGCCCGCTGCGTGTCCCTGCGCGCCGAGTACGAACACCGCTACCAGGACCTGCGTCGGCGCTGCCTCGCGGTGGCCCTCGCGGTCTGCGCGGCCTGCGCGGCCCTGGCGGGGCTCCTGCTGCTCCTCTGACCCGGTCGACGGGTCACGCCATCCAGAAGAACACCGCCGTCATCCGCTTCTCCTCCAGCGTCGTGCCGTGGTACGCGGTCGCGCTGTGCACCAGGTTGGCGTTGTAGAGAAGGAGGCGGTTGTACTCGTGGGGGACGCGGACGTCCTCCTCGAAGTGGTCGGCGGGGACGAAGCGGGTGCCCAGGGCCTCGACGAGGTTGTTGTGCGGGGCCCGGACGACATTGCCGCCGAGCCGGCCGCCGGGCAGGGACTGGCGGTAGAAGGCGGTGCCGCAGCTCTTGGGGACGTGGGGGTTGAGGTAGAGCACCGCCGCGTACCGGCACAGGGCGCGGGAGTCGGTGTGCGGGCGGGGCTCGCTCTCGCCCTCGCCGACCACCTGGACGCAGTTGTGGTTGAGGGTGCCGCCGCCGGGCGCCTGTTGCACCCACAGCTTCTTCGCCCCCGTGGCCTTCTTCACCAGTCTTTCGATCACGGCGAGTTCGGCGGGCTCGAGCCCGGGCATGGCCCGCAGGCCGGGCCAGGTCTCGGAGGTGTACGGGTAGCCCTCGACCCAGTCGTCCTTGGCCAGGCACCGCTCCCGCACGGCGTCGACGTCGGGCAGGGCGTCGTCGAGGACCCAGTAGTCGCGGCCCCTGGTGGGCTTGCGGTACGGCAGGACGGGAAGGGCGACGGCGCCCGGGGGGCGGGACGCGGGCGTGCGGGGCGGCGGCTGTGGGGGCATGCGGCGAATCTAGGACCGCCTTTCGTCCGCCTTCTCCCGGTGATCGGTCAACGTTTCCCCAACCGTTTGTCATGTGCATCAATGCATGGCAATCCCTGCGGAGTCCCGACCGGCGCCACCGCGCAGTTTTTACCCGCGCCACCGATACGAATCGCCCCCGCGTCCGTACTGCTGTGCGTCCGATCCGCCCGGCGCCGCCGTCGCCCCGGGCGGGATCCACGACCGGGCAGGAGGCACGGTGCGCTTTTCTCGGAACGGGACGGGAACTCTCTTCGTGGGCGGTGCGATGGCCATGACGCTCGCGGCCCTCGCCTACCCGAGCATGCTCGGCCTGAACAAGGTCACCACCGCTCAGGACCGCGTCATCGCCAACACCCAGTGGGGGCCACTCACCGAGCAGGACCGGGACTTCGTGGTGAAGGTGCGGGCCGCCGGCCTGTGGGAGTACCCGGTGGGGCAGCTCGCGTTGCAGAAGGGGACCACACCGGCCGTCGTCACAGCCGGCCGCCATCTGCTCGACGGCCACGCGGCACTGGACACCACCTGCCGCAAGATCGCGCCGATGCTGAACATCACGCTGCCGAACCTCGCGAGCCCCCAGCAGGAGGGCTTCCTCAACACGCTGCGGGCGGACAACGGGAAGAAGTTCGACTCCGACATGGCCAACATCCTGCGGATGACGCACGGCGCGATCTTCAATGCCATCGCGAAGATCCGCTCCACGACCAAGAACTCGCTGGTGCGCGCCCTCGCCGACCAGGCCAACGACACCGTGCTCGACCACATGACGGTGATGGAGAAGACCGGTTTCGTCGACTTCGACCAGACCATCTTCCAGCAGACGACCCCGCCGAAGCTGCCCGCCAACGACCTGACCCCGCCGCCCCCGGCCGCCGGCCAGCCGCAGGTGGTGCTCACACCGCCGCCGAACCCCACGTCGACGCCGGTCGACCTCGGCGGGCTGGCCGGCGGCAACGCGTCGGCACCGAGCCCGAGCCCGACGGTGCGCTGAACGCACCGCTCAGCCGAGCCGGACCGTGGTGTCCGGCGGCAGGGTCCGGTCGTCGGGCGGGGTCGCCGAGCCCGTCACCGTCGGCGCCGGCGAAGCTGCGCGGATAGACCTGGTGGATGACGGCCTGGCGCCACCAGTCGGGGCTCCTGGAGGAGAGGTCCGGGAAGCGGTCTGCCATGCGGGCTCCTTCGAGGGCGGACGACAGCACAGGAAATCTGTCCACATTGCCCGGAAAAGGAACCTTCCGCCTCCGGCTGTTCACGCCACGTGCCGTAGGGCGACAGAAGGGTCGTTCGCTCCGTCGGCGGGTTCCGGAGCCGCTACGGCCGCTCCACCGTCCGCAGGTACAGCTTGACGTAGCGGTCCACGTCCACCTCCAACGCCACGTCCACCAGAGCCTGTTCACGTTCACCCTCGTGGATCTCCGACTCGCCGGGGCGGGGGCGGCGGTCGACGAGGGTCTGGCCCCGGGTGGGACCGGGGGCGAGGGCGACCTCGACCGGGAGGAGCCGGGTGGTGATGCCCTGTGGGTCGATGACCGCGCACACCGCGCCCGCGTCGCCGAGGCCGCCCGCCTCCTCGGCCTCCGGGGCCTCGCCCTGGAAGGTCGGCCGGTGGGACAGCAGTTCGCCGGCCAGGCGGGTGCCGGGATCGCCGCTCGCGCGCATCCGGTGGACGTCGGCGGCGGGCACGACGACCCGCATGAAGACGTCGAGGCCGTACATCGTGATCGGTACTCCCGCGGTGAGCAGGACCGCCGCCGCCTCCGGGTCGTGCCAGACGTTGAACTCGGCGACCGGCGTGGCATTGCCGGTGGCCACCGCGCCGCCCATGAACACGATCCGCTCGATGTTGCGGGTCACCTCCGGATGGGTGCGCAGCAGCAGGGCGACGTTCGTCAGGGGCGCGGTCGGGATCAGGGTGACCGGGCGCGGGGAGGCCAGGATCTCGCGGCGCAGGAGCGTCACGGCGTCGACGTCCGCCGGGGTCCGGCCCGGCGCGGGCAGCCCCAGGTCGCCCATGCCGTCACAGCCGTGCACGTGCCGGGCCGAGCGCGCCGGTTCGATCAGCGGGCGTTCGGCGCCCCGGCCCACCGGGATGTCCGGGGCGCCCGCCCGCTCCAGCACGGTCAGGGTGTTGCGGACCACGCCGTCGACGTCCGTGTTCCCGGCCACGCAGGTCACGGCCCGCAGATCGAGGCCCGGGTGGCGCACGGCCAGCAGCAGCGCGAGGGCGTCGTCGACGCCGGTGTCGCAGTCGATGATCACGGGGATGGGCTGACCGGTCACTGCGGGCTCCTTCCGTCGAGCCGACCTTAGATCAGGACGGATCGGTGCGGTCACTGCCACAGGGCGGTGCCGCGGGCCCGCACCCGGGCGGCGATCCGGTCCAGCAGCTCGGGCACCGGCAGCTCCCCCGGCCGCCCGCCGCCGCGCAGTCGTACGGCCGCCCGCCCGGCCCCGGCCTCCCGCGCGCCGATCACCGCCTGGTACGGCACGAGGCGCGCGGCACGGATCCGGGCACCGAGGGTGCCCTCGGCGGGACCGGCGAGCTCGGCGCGCAGGCCCCGCGCAACGGCCTCCCGTACGACCTCGGCCGCCCGCTCCCGCTGCTCCTCGGCGACGGGCAGCACCACCAGTTGGACGGGTGCCAGCCAGGCCGGGAGGGCGCCGGCATGCGCCTCGACGAGATGGGCGACGGCCCGCTCCACGCTGCCGATGATGCTGCGGTGCACCATCACCGGGCGGTGCCGGGCGCCGTCGGCGCCGATGTAGTGCAGGTCGAAGCGGGCCGGCTGGTGGAAGTCGATCTGCACGGTGGACAGGGTGGACTCGCGCCCGGCCGGGTCGGCGACCTGTACGTCGATCTTCGGGCCGTAGAAGGCCGCCTCGCCCTCGGCCTCCTCGTACGCCGCGCCGGACGCGTCGAGGACCTCCCGCAGCAGCCCGGTGGCCCGGCGCCACAGCTCGGGGTCGGCGACGTACTTGCCGCCCTCGCCGGGCAGCGACAGCCGGTGCCGTACGGCCTCGATGCCCAGGTCGGCGTAGGCGTGGGCGATCAGCTCCAGCGCGGCACGGGCCTCCTCGACCGCCTGGTCCAGGGTGCAGAAGATGTGCGCGTCGTTGAGCTGGATGGCGCGCACCCGGGTCAGTCCGCCGAGGACGCCGGAGAGCTCGGCGCGGTGCATGCCACCCAGCTCGGCGATCCGCAGCGGCAGTTCACGGTAGCTGTGGGAGCGGGAGCGGTAGATCAGGGCGTGGTGGGGGCACAGGCTCGGGCGCAGCACGACCTCCTCGGCGCCCAGTCGCATCGGCGGGTACATGTCGTCGCTGTAGTGGTCCCAGTGCCCGGAGATCTCGTACAGCTCCCGTTTGCCGAGCACGGGCGAGTAGACGTGCCGGTATCCGGCCAGGAGTTCGGCCTCCCGGACGTACTCCTCCAGGGTGTGCCGTACGACCGCGCCGTCGGGCAGCCAGTACGGCAGGCCGGCGCCGATCAGCGGGTCGGTGTCGAAGAGGCCCAGTTCACGGCCGAGTCGGCGGTGGTCGGGTGCCTGGTCGTTCATCGGGTTCCTCCGCGGGTCCGGTGGGCGGGCGAGGAGCCGGGAGGACGCGGGAACGCCGAAGCCCCGGGGCGCTCGCCCCGGGGCTTCGATGCTGGTCAGGTGTCAGCGCGCCGGGACGGTCTCCGGCGTCGTCGTGCTCTTCGGGCACTGCGGGGCGCGCTGCATGCGGCGACCGTAGCAGGCGGCGTCGTCCCGCTCGAGCGATTTGACGGCGGGCAGCTCACCCGGACGGACCGGAGCGCTGGTGAGGCGGTCGGGGCGGTGGTGCCGTGAGATCAGGGGCCACCACAGGTGCCCCCACCGGCAGACGACCACGGCGGACCCCCGCCGGCAGACCGTCCGGCAGACCCCCCGCCACCAGGGGTCCACCGGACCGAGCGCTCAGGAGGCACCGATGACCCCCGCGATACGCCCGCGCGTCCCCCGTGCCCCGAAGCTCCGCGACGACCCCGGCGACCACGGCGGCCACGGCTCCGGGGCCCGGCACACGCAGCACACCCCGTGGAGCCCGTACGGCCCGACGGAGCCCGGCGCTCCCGACCGCCCGGACCCGCACCCCGGCAGCCGCCCCGGCCTGCCCGGCCTGCCCGGAGTGCCCGGCCTGTCCCGCCTCGCCGAGCTCCCGCGCGGCGTCGTCCTCTCTCTCATAGCCGTCGGTCTCATCCTCGCCGGCGGCTGCGCGGCCCTCGGGCTGCACCAGCCGGAGACGGCGACCCCGCCCCTGCCGACCATCGACAAGCCGTCGAAGACACCGAAGACCTCTCCCCGGCCCGACGGTTCCACGCTCACCGACGAGCAGGCGCAGGCCGCGCTCCTCACCCAGACCGACCTGGGCGCCCCCTGGACGGCGACCCAGGGTGCGGCCACCTGGCGGGACCAGCTGCTGAAGGCGACCACCTCGGCCGGGGACTGCCAGCGGCTGCTGGACGCCCTCTACACCGACGAGATCCTCGGCGGCCCCGCTCGCGCCGCCGTCGGCCTCGACGACACCGACACCAACGCCCAACTGCGCTACCAGATCGCCGCCCGCCGCCCCGCCGACGTCGACGCCGCACTGGCGTGGCTCGGGACGATGCCGGCGCGGTGCGCGCGGTTCACGGCCACCACGCAGACCGGGATCCAGGAGGACGTCCAGGTCAGCGACGCCCCGCTGCCACAGGTCGGGGACAAGCGCCAGGGCCTGCGGATCAGCCTGGCCGCCACCGACCGTGACGACCGCCACGCCGTGCTCACCCTGGACGTGGCCGCCGTCCGGGTCGGACCGGACGCGTTCGCCCTCACCAACGGCGGCCTGGGCGACGTGCCGAACGAGGCGACCCAGGCCGCGGTCCAGGTCGGCGCCCTGCGTCTGGCCGACATCCGCAAGCAGGGGCGGGCGCAGGTGTGACCCGCGGGGCCGGCTCCGCGGTGTCTCACAGCGGCGGCTGCGCCGGGGCCGGGCCCAGGGTCGTCGTGCCCGGGGCCGTGCGGTGACCGAGGCCGGTGCGGTAGGCGTCCAGGGCGGCCTCCACGCGCCCCGTGCGGCGGAACAGGTCGCCGAGGAGACGGCACAGGTCGGCCAGGTCGCCCGCGGCGCCCGCGCGTTCCAGCAGGCTGAGCGCGCGCACGTAGTGCTCCTCGGCGGCCTCGGTGTCCCGGGCGTCCTCGGCGATGATGCCGAGCAGCCGGTGGGCCGCGGCGGCGTGCACGGCACCGCGTTCGGAGGAGAAGTCGCCGAGGACGCCCTGCAGGAGGACGGCGGACTCCTCCGACTTGCCGCGCCGGTGCAGCACGTCGGCGAGTTCCACGGCGGCCTGGCTGCGGTACAGGGCGGCCCGGCTCTCCGCGAGCATGGTGTGTGCCTGGCGCAACTCGGCCTCCGCGCGTTCCAGTTCTCCGTTCTGTGCGCAGACGTACCCGCGCATCCAGTGGCAGTTGGCCAGTTCCGTGCGCAGCCGCAGCCGCCCGTACAGCTCGGCCGCCTTGGCGAGGGAGGCGTCGGCCTCGGCGACCCGACCCTCGGCGATCAGCGTGCGGGCCACCGAGCGGTGCATCCGGGCGATCAGCGCGGGGTCGCCGGCCTGCGGGGCGAGCGCGAGCGCGAACTCGGCGGCCTGGGCGGCGCGGGCGTGCGCGCCCATGTCCATGTACGGCCCGATGGCGCTGGCGTAGAGCAGGAGCAGGGCGTCGGGGTCGTGCAGCCCGCCCCGGTTGAGTTCGTCGAGGGTGGACTCCAGGAGGTAGACGGCGTACCGGAGTTCACCGGCCAGGTAGTGCGCGACCGCCCGGCCCCGCACGGCCGGGACCCGCACCGGCAGCGACTCGTCCGCCAGGCGCCGCTCCGCCCGTTCGAAGAACTCCCGAGCCCGCTCCAACTCCCCGGTCTCCAGGGCGCATTCGCCCAGCCCGAGCAGCGCGGTCGTCTGCTCGCGTCCCAGGGCGTGGGTCTCGGCACGAGCCAGCAGTGCCGTGTACTGGACGGCGGCCTCCTCGGCCCGTCCGTCGGCGAGGACCCGCTGGGCCTCGGTGAGCGCCAGCCTGAGGTCGGTGGCGAGGTGGGCGGGCCGGCCGACGGCCAGTTCCTCGAAGGCCACACCGAGCCGGCCGGCGATGTGCCGCAACGCCTCGTCGGAGGCCCGCACCCGGCCCGCCTCCAGGGTGGAGATGTAGGCGGGCGTGTAGGCCGGCTCCGCCAGCTGCCGCTGGGTGAGTCCCCGCTCGGTGCGCAGCTGCTGCACGCGCTGCCCTATGACCACCGGGTCGTCCCGCTCCCGCATGCCTCGCTCCCCCAACTCCCCTGACGCCTCTTGCCGTTGAGTCCGCTCAGCCCCTAGGTTAAACGGCGGATTAAGTCTGCTTAACACGTCGCTGTTGTGTTGCGAGGTCGCCGTGCCCGGACGTACAACCGCACCCTACGGAAACACCACCGTACGGAGAGCCGTGGCCGCCGCAGTAATAGCCGCGACGGCCCTGATCCTCGCGGCGAACGCCGGCCCGGCCCGGGCGGCGGCACCCGTCCCGGTCGAGCGGACCCAGCAGGCGGCCGGCGGTACCCGGTAGCCGCGCGCACTGCCCTGCGGTACGCCGGACGCCTACCCTCGCGTCATGACCTCTGCCGCCGCCCGTACCGCCCTGGACCTGACCGCCGACCTGCCGGTGCCGGACCTGGAGGACCTCTACCGAGACCTGCACCGCCACCCCGAGCTGTCCCTGCGCGAGCACCGCACCGCCGGGAAGCTGGCCGAACGGCTTCGGAAGGCCGGGTACGAGACGGCGCACGGCGTCGGCGGCACCGGGGTGGTGGGGCGGCTGGCCAACGGGGACGGACCGACCGTGCTGCTGCGGGCCGACATGGACGCGCTGCCGGTGCGGGAGGAGACCGGGCTGCCGTACGCCTCGCGGACGGACGGCGTGATGCACGCCTGCGGGCACGACCTGCACGTCACCTGGCTGACCGGCGCCGCCGCCGCGCTCGCGGCCGGGCGGGACACCTGGTCCGGCACCGTGCTGATCGTCGGGCAGCCCGCCGAGGAGAGCGGGCAGGGGGCGAGCCGGATGCTCGCAGACGGGCTGTACGAGCGGTTCGGGCGGCCCGACGTCCTGATCGGTCAGCACGCCGCACCCGGTCCGGCGGGGCTGTACCCGCACTCACCGGGGCTGATCATGTCCGCCGCGACGGACGTGGACATCGTGGTGCACGGCCGGGGCGGGCACGGCTCACGCCCGGAGTCCACGGTGGACCCCGTCGTCACCGCCGCCTATCTCGTGACCCGGCTGCAGACCGTCGTCTCCCGGGAGATCGCCGCCGGCGAGTCCGCCGTACTGACCGTGGGCCGGATCGAGGCGGGCACCCGGCACAACATCATCCCCTCCGAGGCGCGGATCTCGCTGAACCTGCGCACCCAGTCCGAGCCGGTACGGCAGCGGATGCTGGAGGCTGTCCGGCGCATCGCGCGCGGGGAGTGCCTGGCCGCCGGCTGCCCGAGCGAGCCGGACGTCACCCTCGGCAACACCTTCCCGGTGACCGTCAACGACGCGGACACCGACGCGAGGGTCGCCGCCGTGCACCGGGACGTCTTCGGCGCGGGCACGGTGTTCGACCCGGGCCCGGCGATGGGCAGCGAGGACTTCCCGCAGCTCGCGCTGGACGGCGCCATCCCCTACTCGTACTGGTTCGTGACGACCACCCCGGCGCCGGTGTGGGACCGGGCGCCCGGCGACAGCCTCCCGGAGAAGTTCGCGGCCGTGCCGAGCAACCACAGCCCGCACTTCGCTCCCGATCTGTCCGTGATCGCCCCCGGCGTCCGCACGCTCGTCTCGGGGGCCCTGACGCTGTTGTCAGAGGCATGACCTGGTCTTTGGGCACTCGCCGCACGAGGAGCACAGGGCAGGCGGAACAACAAAGGCAATATGTACGACTACGGCAAGGCCGTGGAGTTCACCGCCCACCTCGGTACGACGTACAAGAACCGCACGGTCGAGATCTGGGCCGACCCCTACGGCTCCGACCGGCCGAACAAGCCGGTGAAGTCCGGCAAGGTGGACTCCCACGGCAACCTGTCGGTCACGCTGCACCTCCTGGAAGTACTTCACCTTCACCAAGTAGCCGATCGCCGGGGTCTCATGGGGCGGTGAGCTGCAACTGCCGCAGCTGGCGTCGGACGCTCTCCAGCGCGCCCTGCCGCCTCCCCGGCACCCTCCGCCTCAACTCCGCGAGCACAGGCCCGAGTTCACGGGCCCGCGCCGTGTCCGTGATCCGCGTCCACTGATGGTGCGCGCGGTCCACGGCCGCCTCCACGGCGGGCGCGTCCACGGCCTGCCCCGCGGCCAGCCGCGCCTGCGCGACCGCCAGCCAGGCCCGGCAGCTGCGCACCGCGTCCCCCGCGAACATCGCGAGATCGGCCCGCACTTCGGCCCAGTGCAACGCCTCGTCCGAACCGGGCCCCCGAGCCCCCACGGCCATCTCCTCGAACCGGGCGGCAAGAGCATCGGCTTCCCGGTGCCGCCCGTTCTGAACGGCGGAGCTGATGAGGGCGTGGGGGTCCTGGTCTGCGGGCCGGGGAGCCGGGCCGAGGAGGTGTGGGTCTCGATCCGGATCTCGGTCCGCCGCGGGCGGGACGGGACCGGAGGCACGCCTGTCCTGGCCGGCAGCGAGCGGGACCGGATTCGCGGCGGGCGGTGCCGGAGCGGCGGCGGCCGAAACCGGACCCACCACAGCCCGGGTCGAACCCACCGGAGCCGAAACCGGACCCACCACGAACGCGGTCGGACCGACCGGAGCCGAAACCGGCGGGTCGGCGACAGGCGGGGTCCTGAGGGGGCCGGGGTGGCGCGTGGCGGGTTCGCCGATGGGGCCGCCCGACCGCACGGGCGCGTGGGCGAACGCGGGCCCGGTACCCACGGGCAGGGACAGCAGCAGGTCGCGGCCGGCGCTCGAGGCCGCGATCCGGGCCAGCGCCTGCTCGTGCAACTGGGGGAGCGGCGGCCGGTACCCGCTGCGCAACAGCGTGGCCACCGCCTTCATGTACGTCGGCTCGGCCACCCCGCGCCGCCCGGCGGCAGGGGCGACACGGCCGTACACCGCTGCGTCGGCCCCGCAGTCCAGCCCCCGCTCGGCGACGTACCGCCAGGCCTCCGCGTCCGCGTGCAGATCCACCACGAGCGCCGTGTCCGCGGCGGACCGCAACCGCAGCTCCTCGCGCACCCAGTGCCACGGCAGCGCGGTGTAGCGCACCGTCGCCCCCGTGGTGCGCGCCAGCGCGAGATGCGGCAGCCGCTGCCGCCGGTCCAGGTGCAGCTGCCCGGCGACGTACACGGTCAGCGGCCCCGGCGCCGCCGCGGCGGCCCGCAGCCGGGTCAAGACGGCCTGCGGCTCCAGCGGATCGGCGAGTTCCACGACGTTCGCGGTGTCGGTGCCGGACAGCACGGCGGGGGCGACGGCGGCCAGCACCGGCAGCACCCCGGCCGCGTCCACCAGGCGTCCCCGGCCCAGCGGCGAGGCCGCGAGCAGCAGCACGGTTCCGGGCATCGTCCCTCCCCCTGTCGGACCCAGATCGGCTCTCCTGCCAGCACCGTAACCGCTGCGGCTGCAAAGGCGCGCCCCAAGAAGGCGTCAGGACCGCAATCGCCCCGCTTCCACCTCGTTCCCTCTTGTGCCCCCGTCGCCTCCCGCACCCTCGTCGCCTCCCCGCCTGCGCCCCCCTGCGGGCCGGGCCGGGTGTCGCGGAGGTCGCCGCCGGCCCGGGCGTCGACGTCCCGGGTGTCGCGGAGGTCGCCGCCGGCCCGGGCGTCGACGTCCGGGCGCGGATACACCCGGCGTGCTCGAGACCGTCCCAGGATGAAGTCGCCGAGCCCGACCCGGCACTGGCACTGGCACTGGCACTGGCGGGGCCGGGCGCTGTCGGCCGCGCCGCACGTCACCGCTCCCGGCCCGGCGCGGAGGCCCGTCGCCCACACACCCCGGCTCGCGGCGGCCCGGCGAAGCATGGGGGAGAAGCCGTCCCATCCGGGCACCCGTCACCCTCCTGGCCGACTTGCCAGGCCGTGCCCCCCGGTGTGCTCTGGAAGCGGGGGCGAGGAGAGAGGAGTGCTCTCATGGCTCAAGCGGCACCCGCGCCGGGCGGCATGCCCCGCCCCGGCCCCACGGCTCCGATCGAGCGCCGGGCCACCCGCGTACCCGCCCGTGCGCCGGACGTCTTCGACGTGCGCACACACCGCGTCGCGCACATCGCGGTCCCGGTGGTGCTGGGGCTGGTCTACGGCTACTGGGTCGCGGCGAACGCCCGCCAGGGCGGCCCGGTCACGGGCGGCAACCTGCTGCTCGGCTGGCTCAGCGCCCTGGTGTTCGCGGTGGTGTGCGTAGCCCTGCTGACCCTGGCGCCCCGCATGCCCCGGGAGGTGCACGCGCTGCTGTGGACGGCCTTCGTCGGCATCGCCTTCGGCTTCCTGTACATCCAGACGCCGCACTCGGTCTGGCGGTCGGTGATGATGTCGCTCCTCGTCGCGGGAAGCACCTTCGCCGTGTTCTTCTACCGCTACTACACGCGTGAGGACGCCTTCGGCCGCCGGGTCCGCTGAGCGGGCGGCAGGCCCGCCGGCGTACGGCATCGTCACACACGGCACGGCACGCGGCACGGTGACGGAGCGGATGCATGCGGCGGAACGGTGACGAAGCGAGCGGGCGGCGGAACGGGCCGGGGCGCGTACGTGGGCCCGTTCGCCGGGACCCACGCACGCCCTCCCCGTGTTCCCCGCTTCCCTTTCCCTCACCCGGCCGTGGAACCCGGCCCGAGGACCGGACTCCCTCCCCACGACACCAGGAAACACCCGTTCGGGTGAACCCTCCACCGGAGAGCGGAAACCCCAGTTCCGCCCAGGGGCACGGTCCTTCGCCCGAATGCAGTCGTCCCGCTCGCGGCCCCGCCCCGCAGGCCGTTGCCTGGAAGCGTGTCCCCACGCCTCAGGAGCGCCCTGTCGGCCGTACTGCTCGCGCTGTCCTGCCTCCTCGTGCCGTTCGGCACGCTGGCGGCCTGGGCGGCGTACGGACTCGCCGACACGGGCCGGTACGTCACCACGATGGCGCCGCTCGCCACCGACCCCAGCGTGCGGGAGGCCGTCGCCGACACGGTCGGTGACGGCATCCTGCGCGCGGTGCAGCACACGGACGTCCGCCCGGCTGGGGGTACCCCCTCCGGGGGAGCTCCGGTCCGCCCGTTCGTGCGCGACGCGGTGCGCTCCTTCACCCGGACCGAGGCCTTCCGGCTGGCCTGGGACACCGGCAATCGGATCACCCACGACGCGGTGCTGCGCGCGCTGCGCGACGAGGACGACGAGAGGACGGCCGGGCGCCCCGTCACCGTCGACCTCGCCCCCATCACCGACCAGGTCAAGCGGCAGCTGACCCGGGACCATGTGCCGCTCGCCGCCCGCATCCCGGTGGAGCACACCGCGGTGTCCGTCCTCCCGGCGAGCCGGCTCGCCGCCTTCCGGAAGGGGTTCCACGTGCTCGAAGTCGCCGGTCTCTGGCTGCCGGTGGCGGCCGTCGCGCTCGCCGCCACCGGGATCGCCGTCGCCGTGCACCGCCGCCGCGCCGTCGCCGCGACCGCGCTGGGCACGGCCCTGGGCGGGGCCCTGCTCGCCCTCGCCGTGGCCGTCGGCCGCGGCCTCACCCTCGCCGACCTGCCCGCCGACGTTCCCCATCGGGCGGCCGGCGCGGTCTACGACGCCCTCACCTCGAGCCTTCGCGCGGCCTCCTGGCTGCTGCTGGGCCTGGGCCTCGCGGTCGCCCTGACCACCTGGCTGACCCGCCGCCTACGCCTGGCCCGCCCAGCCCGCGTCCGGCGCCCCTCCGACCCGGGCACCCCGCCGCCGACACCGGCCCAGAGCCCGACCCAGGCCCGAACCTGACCGGGCGGCCGCAGCGCCCGGTCAGGGTCGGCCACCGACCGAAGTGGCCGTGGACAGCCGACTGCTGCGCGCCCCGGCGTCCGGCACGGCACGCCGTCCCCACCCTGTGGACAGCCGGCCGAGGAGATCCTCCCCGGCCGGCGACGCCCCGCCCGTCGACACCGGCGCGGGCGCAGGACCCCACCGCGCACCCGACCGGCACCCGCGCGGCTGATCGGCCACCGCACCCACCGGCGCCCGACGAGGCCGATCCGCCCACCCCAATCCGTTGGCGGCCGGTGTCCCCGGCACCACGGGCACGTCCGGTGCGCACGCTCGAACGAACTCGCCCGGGAGGTGCCCCCGGTCGGCGGTCGCACTGCTCTCCCGGGGCTTCACCGCGACCGGTGCCCGCTTCCTGCGCGTGCCCGGCACCGACCACCACGCCCTCGTCGTGGACGTCGCCCTCCACACCGCGCACGACCCCGCCCGGACCTGGGACGACGACTCCGGTCGGCGGGAACGAACCGGTGATAATGGCCGCATGTCGCGCGAGTTCCCCACCGGCCTCACCCCTCCCGACTGGCTGGTCCGGAACCTCCGCCCCGAGCAGGCCCCCGTCAGCAGGGCCGCCGTGGCCCGCGCCGCCGTCGCGATGGCCCTCCCCTTGGCGCTCGGCCTCGCCACCGGCCACCCGGCGTACGGCGCCCTCGCCTCCATGGGCGCCCTGTCCGGCGTCATCGGCGACACCGCCGACGCCTACCGCATGCGCGTCCTCAACATCGCGGTGCCCCAGTTCTTCGGCGCGGTCGGCGTGACCCTGGGCACGCTGGTGTACGGGCACGGCTGGTACGCGGTGGCCGCCGTCACCGGGGTCGCCCTGGTCTCCGGCATGATCTCGACGATCGGCGCGGTGGCCTCGGTCTCGGGCCTGCTGCTCCTGCTGAACTGCGTGGTCGGCGCGGGCCTCCCGCTGCCCCGTCCCTGGTGGCTCGCCTCCGCCCTGATGACCGGCGGCGGCCTGCTCGTCCTCCTCCTCGCCCTCCTCGCCTGGCCGTTGCGCTCGGGCGTGCCGGAACGCACGGCGGTCGCGGCCACGTACCGCACGGTCGCGGCCCTGCTCGCCGTCTGCGGCACCGACCGCACGGAGGCGTACGACGAGGCCCGCCGGACGGTCACCCAGTCCCTGAACCAGTCGTACGACCTGATCCTGGCCCGGCGCGCCCGCCACCACGGCCGCGGCCGCGAACTCACCCGGCTGCTGGCCCAGTTGAACGCCGTCACGCCCGTGGTGGAGGCGGCTCCCGCGGCCCATCTGGCGGGCCGCCCGCTGCCACCGCGGCTCCCGGGGGCGGTCGAGCACCTCGCCGAGGCGATCGAAACGGGCTGCACCGGCCCCATGACCCTGGACCTGCCGCTCCCGACGACCGAGACGGCACGCGCCGTGGACCACTCCCTGCGCCACGCGGCGGAGGTGGTGACCGCCCCCGACGTGGATCCGCGGGGAATCGACGACCCCCTCGGCCGCCCCGCCGCCCTCGGCATCCGCACGGCACGAGCGGCCCGCAACGTCGTCCTCTCCGCCAACTCCTGGCGCTACGGCGTACGCCTGGCGGTCTGCATCGCCCTCGCCCAGGCCCTCGTCTCCCTGGTCCCGGTCCCCCGCTCCTACTGGGTGGCCCTGACGATCACCTTCGTCCTCAAGCCCGACTTCGGCTCGGTGTTCTCCCGCGCCCTGCTGCGCGCCCTCGGGACGGTGGCGGGCCTGGTGATCGCGGCGGTGGTGCTGGCGGAGGTCCCGCTGGGCTGGTGGGACGTACCGGCGATGCTCGTCCTGGCCCCCCTGGTCCCGGCCCTCACCCCCCGGGGCTACGGCTACCAGACGGCGGCGATCACCCCGGTGATCCTCCTCCTGTCCGACATCCTGAACCACCAGGGCACAGCCCTGCTTCTCCCCCGCCTGACGGATTCGCTCCTCGGCTGCGCCATCGCCCTGTCCGCCGGTTATCTCCTCTGGCCGGAGAGCTGGCGCACCCGGGTCGGCGACCGCCTCGCGGACGCGGTGGCGGACACGGCCGGATACGTGGAGACGGCGTTCGGCGCCGACGGCGATCCGGCCGCCCGGGCCCGTATGCGCCGACGGCTCTACCGCGACCTCTCGGTGATCCGTACGGAGTTCCAGCGGGCCCTGACCGAGCCACCGCCCACCGGCCGGCGCGCGGCGGCGTGGTGGCCGCTGGTCGTCGCGGTGGAACGGATCGTCGACGCGACGACGGCGGCCCGCGTCCGCGTCCGGCACGGGGCACCGCCGCCGTCCCCGGCCGAGATCACGCAGGTGGTGCTGCAGCTCCGGGAGTTGTCGCAGGGGGTACGGGACGCGGACGTCCTGGTCCCGGTCCGCACGGATCTCACCGGTCCCGCGGACAGCGTCCTCGAACCACTCCGCCAGGAGGTCGCCGCGGCCCGGTCGATCGCTTCCCCCCACTGACCCCTTCGCTAACCTTACGTGTCCGTCCTGGCCAGGGATCGACGGGCATCAACTCACGAAGGGTTGCGCACATGGGCATTCTCACTCTCCTGCGGAACGCATTCAGCCGCTCCCGCAAGGGACGCGCCACGTCGGCAGAGGATGCGGACTCCCTGCTCACAGCGGCGGAGTCGACAGCGAAGGCAGAGGAGACCACCGCCCGCCCCGCGCGGCCGAAGCAGCCGGTCACCCACCCCGCGCAGCCGGACGAGGCGTCCCCCCGTCCCCCGCAGCGCGAGGAGCCGGCCGCCTCCGTGCCCGCCCAGCCGTCGGCCTCCACCGAGCCCGAGCCCACGACGCCCACCGTCCCCGAGCCTCGTCGCGAGGAACACGAACTGGTCGCCGCCGCCTTCGACAAGGTCCAGGTGCCCCACCCGACGGAACCGCACGACGAGTCCCTCACCGCGGAAGAGCCGGAGCCGAAGGCCGAGGAGCCGGTCGCGGAGACGGCGGAGCCCGGGAAGCAACCCGAGCCGGACGCCGAGGAGCCGGCGCAGGACAGGGCCGAACCGAAGGCCGAGGAGAACCCCGAAGTCACCGCCCTGCCGGAGACCGAGGAGCCGGTCGCGGAGAAGCCGCAGGCCGAGCCCAAGGCCGAGACCGAAGAGCCGGCAAAGAACAGCACCGAACCCCAGACGACCGAGAAACCAGCCACCGAAAAGCCGCAGGCCGAGCCGGACGTGGAGCCGGAGGCCGAGCCCCAGGCGGTCGTGGAGACGGTGTCGGCGACGGCCGAGGACCTCGCCGTTCCGTCCGAGGAGACCACCGCCCCGCAAGCCGCCGACGGCGAGGACGCCCCACAGGAGTCACAGGCAGCCGCCGACGAGACCCGCACAGGCGGTTCGGAGGGGAACGCCACCACCGCCGAAGGCGAAGGCGAGGCGGCACCGGCCGACAACGCCCCCGCGGACGACGAGCCCCGCCGGCAGAGCCCCGCCACCGCCCTCGCCGAGGTGAAGTCCCGCACCCCCTCCCTCACCGCCGCCTACAAGGCCGCCGCCACCACCCTGAAGAAGAAGGACCTCACCGGCACCCGCGCGAGGCTCTACCTCGTCCTGGACCGCTCCGCGAGCATGCGCCCCTACTACAAGGACGGCTCCGCCCAGGCCCTCGCCGACCAGACCCTCGCCCTCGCCGCCCACCTGGACCCCGGAGTCACGGTTCACACCGTCTTCTTCTCCACGGAGATCGACGGCACCACCGACCTCACCCTCGCCCCGGACCACGAGACCAGGATCGACGACGTGCACGCCGGTCTGGGCCGCATGGGCCGCACCAGCTACCACGCCGCCGTGGAGGCCGTACTCGCCCACTACGACGCGCACGAGAAGGACGCCACCGCCCCCACTCCCGCCCTCGTCGTCTTCCAGACCGACGGCGCCCCGGACGCGAAGACCCCCGCGACGCAGGCGCTCACCGAGGCCGCGGCGTCGCACCCGACCGTGTTCTTCTCCTTCGTCGCCTTCGGGGAGCACGACAACAAGGCCTTCGACTACCTCCGCAGGCTGAAGACCACCAACACGTCCTTCTTCCACGCGGGCCCCACCCCCCGCGAGCTGACGGACACGGAACTGTACGACGGTGTACTGACCGCCTGGCGGCCGTGACCGTCCGTGACCCCGTGGCCGCCCTTTCCCAGCCTTCAAAACGGGAAACGGGCGGCCCACCCCTGTCGGCTACGATTTCAAGGTTCGAAACCGCAGAAAACGCAGCGACCTGGGAGCAGCCACGATGGCTCGACACCTCATCACCAGCGCCCTTCCGTACATCAACGGGATCAAGCACCTGGGCAACATGGTGGGGTCCATGCTCCCGGCGGACGTGTACTCCCGGTACCTCCGCCAGCGCGGCCACGACGTCCTGTACATCTGCGCCACCGACGAGCACGGCACCCCGGCCGAGCTGGCGGCGAAGGAGCAGGGCCTGCCGGTGGCGGAGTTCTGCGCACAGGCGCACGACGCGCAGAAGGCCGTCTACGACGGCTTCCAGCTCGCCTTCGACTACTTCGGCCGCAGTTCCTCCCCGGAGAACCGCGAGATCACCCAGCACTTCGCCCGCAAGCTGCACGAGAACGGCTTCATCGAGGAGCGGGCGATCCGCCAGGTGTACAGCCCCACCGACGGCCGCTTCCTCCCGGACCGCTACGTCGAGGGCACCTGCCCGCACTGCGGCTACGACAAGGCCCGCGGCGACCAGTGCGAGAACTGCACGCGGGTCCTGGACCCGACGGACCTGATCAACCCCCGCTCCGCGATCTCCGGCAGCACGGACCTGGAGGTCCGCGAGACCAAGCACCTCTTCCTCCTGCAGTCCAAGCTGGAGAACGAGGTCCGCGAGTGGGTGGCCCGGCACGACAAGGACTGGCCGCAGCTCGCCTCCTCCATCGCCCACAAGTGGCTGACCGAGGGCCTGCACGACCGGGCGATCACCCGTGACCTGGACTGGGGCGTCCCGGTCCCGGCCGACACCTGGCCGGAGCTGGCGGCCGAGGGCAAGGTCTTCTACGTCTGGTTCGACGCCCCGATCGAGTACATCGGCGCGACGAAGGAGTGGGCCGACCAGGACCCCGAGAACCGGGACTGGAAGTCCTGGTGGTACGACGCCGACGACACCGTGCGCTACACCGAGTTCATGGCCAAGGACAACGTCCCCTTCCACACGGTGATGTTCCCGGCCACCGAGCTGGGCGTGCGCGAGCCGTGGAAGAAGGTCGACTACGTCAAGGCCTTCAACTGGCTGACGTACTACGGCGGGAAGTTCTCCACCAGCCAGAAGCGCGGTGTGTTCACCGACCAGGCACTGGACGTCCTGCCGGCCGACTACTGGCGCTACTTCCTCATCGCCAACGCGCCCGAGTCGGACGACTCGTCCTTCACCTGGGAGCACTTCACGGCCACGGTCAACAAGGACCTCGCCGACACCCTCGGCAACTTCGTCAACCGCGTGCTGTCCTTCTCGAAGAAGCGCTTCGGCGAGCAGGTCCCGGCCGGCGGCGAGCCCGGCGAGGCGGAGACCCGTCTCGGCGAGGAGATCGCCCGCCTCCTCGGCGAGTACGAGGAGCACATGGAGGCGATGCAGTTCCGCAAGGCCGCCGCGGCCCTGCGCGCCCTGTGGTCGGCGGGCAACTCCTACCTGGAGGAGAAGGCCCCCTGGCTGCAGATCAAGACGGACAAGGACGCCGCGGCCCTCACCCTGCGCACGGCGATGAACCTGATCCACCTGTACGCGGTGGTGTCCGAGCCGCTGATCCCGGCCACGGCGAAGGCGATGCGCGCGGCGTTCTCCCTGCCGGACGACACCGCCGCCTGGGTCACCGCGGACGAGGCCAAGTCGCTCACCCCGGTCCCCTCCGGCACCCCGTTCACGGTCCCGCCGGTCCTCTTCGCCAAGCTGACGGACGAGGACCTGGCGGTGTACAAGGAGCGCTTCGGCGGCGAGGAGGGCTGACCCGGTCCGACCGCGTCACCGGTGGGGGACGCATACCGCTACGCCCACCCGCGTTCCCGCACCCCACGCGCGTCTCCTCGCGGACGTCGCCGCCGGCCTGCGCACACCTTGATGCCGGCCGGCGGCCACGCCCTCGAATCCCACGGCCTGAGCGCTGAACAAGCCGGCCCTCCGGCATCCGCCGGTCGTCACCAGCCTGGGCCCCGGACCGGCCTTGAGAACCGATGGGCACCAAGATCTGTGCCCTCGCCGCGTTCGACCTGCCTACTCTCCAGTCCCGCCTCACGGGCTCGGACAGGCGGCACGCTGTTCGCTCAGCCCGACGCGCTCTTCTGAGTGGAACCAGGCGCGGGGCACGTCAGCCAATGGGTCAGTTCCCGGACGCGTACGCCACGAAGTCCGCCCACGTTGCCGGTGCCAGCGCGAGGCGAGGGCTGTCGTCGCGGTACTTGGAGTCACGGACGTGGATGGTACCGGGGGTGGTGGCGACCTCGACGCAGGAGTCGCCTTCGTTGCCGTCGCTGTAGCTGCTCTTGAACCACGCCAGTTCGGAGGCATCCCCGGCGGAGGCCTTGCGGATCATGTTTCTCCCAGCAGTTGTTCGATGAAGGCCAGCGACTCCCCCGGCGGGAGGGCCTGCGCCCGGATGGTGCCATACCGCAACTCAAGGATGCGTAGGTGCCTCGGGTCGGAGATCGGCCGCCCGTTGAACGCACCATCGGAGCGTCCCACGGCCGTTCCGTCCTCGAACTTCAGCAGCTGGATCTTGCCGTCCAGGCCTGGGTGAGTCTCGCGGTGTGTCGGCATCACTTGGAGAGAGACGTTACGCAACCGTCCCACCTCCAACAGACGTTCGAGCTGCTGCCGCCACACCATTGTGCCCCCGAGCGGCCGCCGGAGCGGCGCCTCTTCCAGCACGAAGCTGAGCGCGGGGGCAGGCTCCTGATCAAAGATCGACTGGCGAGCCATGCGAGCGGCGACCATCCGCTCAACCTCCTCCTCCGAGTACGGAGGTTGCCGTGACTCGAAGGCTGCCCGAGAATGCCCTGGTGTCTGCAACAGCCCACTGATGCTGTGGCACACATACACCCCGATCTCGACGGCCCGCGCCTCCATGTCCGCCAGATCCCGCACCTTCTTCGGATACCGGACCTTCGCCACGTCCTCCTTCATCGCGGCGAGCAACCCACCCGCCCCCAACACCTCGTCCGCCCTGTCCAGAAACTCGGGCCGGGGAATCCGCTTACCGCTCTCGATCTTGTAGACGAGGTCCTCGCCGTACCCCACCGCCTTACCGAAGTCGCCGGCCCGCATCCCCACCGCCTCGCGCCGCAGCTTCACCTGCCGCCCCACGGTGGCGACCACCGCCACGCCCCACTCGTCGTCCGGGTCCACCTCCCACCCCGGCTCGTCAGCCTCGGTCCTCAGCCGCCGAACCTCGCCGTCCACCGACATACGCGCGCCCCTCCGTCGTACCGCCTCGTGCCAGCCACGCCCTACCCGTACGCGACGACCCGACAAGCCCGGACACCGCCGGACAACGACTGGACAGTCACCGTACGCAACCACGACGCCACTCCCCACGGTAGGCACACTCGGCCACGCTGAGTGACGTGAATCGGAAACTCCCCCAACCCGGCAGCCCCGTCCGCAGCTTCAGCGTCCTGCTGTCCCCCACACCCCGAGGTGCCCGCCTCGCTCGACTGCTCACCACCGAACAACTGCGCACGTGGGGACTACCGTTGGACCCCCCGCAGCTCATCGTGGCCGAACTGGCGAACAACGCCGCCACCCACGGCCGTGTCCCCGGCCGGAACTTCCGGCTCCTGCTCCACGTGGTCGGCCAGACCCTCCGCATCGAGGTGACGGACAC
Organism: Streptomyces sp. NTD91; assembly: GCF_059510455.1. NCBI lineage: Bacteria > Bacillati > Actinomycetota > Actinomycetes > Kitasatosporales > Streptomycetaceae > Streptomyces > Streptomyces sp. NTD91. Next base: position 24,921 of record NZ_JCAJZW010000036.1, on the reverse strand, counting down.
ACGCGGTGACCGACTCCCGCGCCGCCACCCGGCCGACCCGACCGCCGAGTCCGGCCGCGGCCTGACCCTCGTGGCCGCCCTCGCCGACCGCTGGGGAGTCACCCACGGCCTGCCGCCCCGCAAGACGGTCTGGGCCGAACTCGCCCTCCCATCCCAGGAATCACAGGAACCTGACGGCCCACGCCCCGGTCCACCCTGCGCTCCCTATGCACTACTCACCGGGGAGAAAGAACCCCACCAAGCCCCACCCCTCCCTCCCGCCGGGCAAACTCACCCCCGCGAGTGAATATGCCCAACTGGGCTGGATTCCGGCCCGGTTGCCTGCCCTACGCTCAGCGCCAGCAGCACCAGACAACCCCAGACATGCGACGGCCCTCGCCGGGACTGGCATCCCAGTGCGAGGGCCTGACCACCGAGGAAGAACGGACCTCTTCCTGACGGATACCGAAAACCCTAGCGCGCCCGCGCGCGCCCACTCCCGTATCCGGGGCAAGAACCACCCCGACGGGCAGCCGACCGCCGGCGTCACCCACGACCACGTCCGCCGCACCGAGAACTTCACGGTGATCGGCAACGGCCTGGCCCAGCACCCTGAGCTGTCCCTGCTCGCCCTCGGACTGGCCTGCTACATCCAGTCGGTGCGGCCGGGCACCGCCGTCGACATCAGGACCCTCGCCGCCCGCTTCCCCGAAGGCCCCACCCGCATCGCCGCCGCCCTACGGGAGCTCGAAACGCACGGCTACCTGCGCCGCCGCCGCGAGCGCACCCCCACCGGCCGGATCGTCACCCGCACGGTCTCCTGCGACAGGCCCGGTCACCACGCCACCCGCGGGACACCCACCCGCAAATCCGGCGCCCGACGCACGTCCCCGGACGAACCCGCGCCCCGCAAGCGGCGCCTCCCCGCCGTCCCCCAGCCGTCGTACCCCGCGCCCGCCCTCCTCCGGACCGCCGTCGACGTCCTCGCCGGCCTGCGCCGCCACGCCCCCACCCTGCTCCTCTCCGCCACCGGCGCCGAACGCCTCGCCCCCGGTGTCGCCGCCTGGCCGGAACGCGACCTCACCCCCACCGCCGTACGCCACGCCCTGACCGCGAACCTGCCGAACGAGCCCCTGATCCGCCCGGCCGCCCTCCTCGCCCACCGCCTGGCCGCCCAGCTCCCGCCCCCACCGCCGTTCCGCGCACCCGCCCAGCCACCGGCCGTCCACCACCCGTTCCAGAACTGCGAAGGCTGCGACCGCGCCTTCCGCGCACCTGAACCAGGTCACTGCCGCGACTGCCGAACCGATCTCCCGGAGGCCGCCTAGCATGAACGTGACGATCCTTGCCCCTGGGCACAGACGACGAGGAGCGAGCGCCGTGACCATCGCCCCGGACGACCCGCAGCAGGGCGCCTCCCACCTGTACCGGGCCATGCGGGACTTCGTTCAGTCCATGGACGACACGCTGCCTGGGAAGTTCGAGATCACCAAGGAAGGGATCGTCCACGACATGATGTCGCCGGGAGGGCCTCACGAGGTCACGGCTGCACACATCAGCCGCCGTCTGGAAAGGATCATGCCGGACGAGTTGCTGGCCCATACCGGCACACCTGACGTGGAGGACGAGCCCGAAGGCATCATGCGCCATCCAGACGTAATGGTGATCGCATGGGCGGACCTGAACGTCCAGGGTTCGATCGACCCTCGCTCGCTCATCGCCGCCATCGAAGTGGTCTCCAAGTCCAACCCGGAGAACGACTGGGTCACCAAGATGCGCGACTACCCCCTCATGGGCGTCCCCACCTACGTGATCTTCGACCCGCGTACGGGCCAGGGCGCCGTCCTCACCGACATTCACACCACCCCCGACGGCCCCCGCTACGCCACCCGCAAGGACTTCGTCTACGGCGAGGACGTCACCATCGCCGACTGGACCATCTCCACCGAAAGCCTGCCCCGCTACGAAGAGAGCAGCGACGAGCCGCAGTGAGACCCGCCCACGGCGTACAGCACCACCTCCTGATGACGGGCCGGCCCGACATCCTGGCTGAGGTACTCCTGGAGGACACCGTGAGCACACTGCCCGACCACGGACGCGAGCTGATCCCCCGCCCCGAGCAGACGCCCGAGGCGCTGCGCGCGGCACTCGCCGTGGTGGCCCCGAGCCAGCTCCCGGAGATGCAGGCCTCGAAGGACGAGGCGTTCGCCAAGGCGGTCGAATGGCAGTCCGTGAGCCCCGTGCAGAGCTGGGTTCTCCGCTGGGCGCGGGACATCGAGATCGCCCGCCGCCCCGAGCTGTCCGCCCGCTTCGAGCGCGCTCGGAGCAGGCTGGAGGACGAGGATCCTGCCGTCGCCGAAGAAGCCAATTTTCGCTGGCTGCTGACCCCGGAGCACAACATCATGCGTCGGGTGTGAACCGCCTCGCGACGCTGCTTCAGCACGCCCGCGACGGTGGTGGCCGCCGGCTCCGTCGGCAGGTTCTCCGCCGAAATCTCCACGCCAGCGGTGAGCGTCGGCGTCCAGCTCACGATCACCCTGATCTTCTTCGAGTTGGCGGCGTTGCAGGCGGCGACCAGGTCGGTCGCCGCCGTTGACGAGGTTGCCGCTGCCCGCGACCGCGCCGGGGTCGTACGCCTTCAGGTACGCCGGTCGCGACTGGCCGTGCCGGCCGCGTAGACGGCGCAGGTCAACTTCTGCTGCCGGCGTCGGTGTTGGCGTCGACGGTGCCCTTGGAGACACCGCCCGCCGGAGGGAATTCCGTTGCCCGGTCAGGCGGCGTACCCGAGGACGAGCGCGCCGACGACGGGGGCCGCGTACACGAGGGGGAACGGGACGTGCGAGTACCAGCGGGCGCGGGCCACGGTGACGGCGGCTCCGAGGAAGTACAGCACCAGCCCGATCCCGGCCGACACCCCGATCACCGGCACGAACAGTCCGACGACCAGCCCCACGGCTCCGGCGGCCTTGGCCAGTCCCAGCAGGGTCCACCAGCTCTGCGGCACCGAGTAGTCGGTCAGGGCCTTCACGATCCACTGGGCCCGCATGAGCAGAACGGTGCCGGAGAAGCCGGCCATCAGCGCGGCGAGCAGGGTGACGACGATCTGGGCGGTACGCATGAGAGGCTCCCATCGAGCATCGAGCGGTCGAAGAGGTGCGGACACCTCTCTGACCCCCCGGCCCGCACACGTGTGACAGGAGCCCGGAAAAAATCTTGAACATTCCCGAATCCCACCACCGGCTCCTCGCCGACGTCGTCGCTGCGGGCAGCTCCTACGGGCTGGTGCTCGCGGGCGGATACGCGTTGCAGGCGCACGGTCTGGTGGTGCGCCCACATGCGAATGTCGACTTCGCCACCGAGGGTCCCGAAGGCATGGACCGGATCGCCGCCGCCGTCGGCGCCACTCTGGAGGCTCGCGGCCGGCAGGTCCGGGTAGGAGCGAGCACCCCGCTCACCGCCCAGCTGACGGTCGTCGATCCGCCCACGGGTGAGCCCTGTGCCCTCGCGCTGCACAAGGAGGTCTTCTGGCAGGCCCCGGCACTCACCGGTTACGGTCCGGCGCTGTCGGTGGAGGACGCCGTCGGTACGAAGATCCGGGCGCTGTACGACCGGGGCGCGGCCGTCGACCTGATCGACGCGCGGGCCGCCGCGGCCCGGTTCTCCCTGCCCGGTCTGGAGGCGCTGGGCCGCCGGCACGCCCACGACCCCTTCGATCTGCCCACGCTGCAGTCCCGGCTGACGGGCACGGACTTCTACTCCGACATGGACTTTCTGCGCTACGGCCTGCGGGAGGCCGAGGTCGCCGCCCTGCGATCCTGGGCCCAGGAGTGGTCCGACGACATCGCCGAGCGGCTGCTCGAAGACGGCGCGTCCCCCGACGTCGAGCCGGACGCGGAGTCCGGACCCGACGCGGGGGACTGAAGAGACACGGAGGCTTGAAGCGTAGCGCCGTCCTACTTCGGCTGCGGCTTCCTGATGCTCAGGTGCAGCTCGCGCAGGCGGGGCTCGTCCAGCTCGGTCGGGGCGCCCATCATCAGGTCCTGGGCGTTGCCGTTGAGCGGGAAGGCGATCGTCTCGCGGATGTTCGGCTCGTCCGCGAGGAGCATGACGATGCGGTCGACGCCCGGGGCGATGCCGCCGTGCGGCGGGGCGCCGAAGCGGAACGCGCGGAGCATGCCCGCGAACTTCTCCTCGACGGTCTCACGGTCGTAGCCCGCGATCTCGAAGGCCTTGAGCATGATGTCCGGCTCGTGGTTCCGGATGGCACCGGAGGACAGCTCGACGCCGTTGCAGACGATGTCGTACTGCCAGCCCAGGATGTCCAGCGGGTCCTGGGTCTCCAGTGCCTCCAGGCCGCCCTGCGGCATGGAGAAGGGGTTGTGCGAGAAGTCGATCGCGCCGGTCTCCTCGTCCTTCTCGTACATCGGGAAGTCGACGATCCAGCAGAAGCGGAAGACGCCCTCCTCGAAGTGGCCGGCGCGCTTGGCCGCCTCCACCCGGACCGCGCCCATGATCTTGGACACCTCGTCGAACTCGCCCGCGCCGAAGAAGACCGCGTGGCCGGGGGCCAGCGACAGCCGCTTGGTCAGCTCGGCCACGTTCTCCTCGGTGAGGAACTTGGCGATCGGGCCGGACAGGGCCCCGTCCTCGCCCACGCGGACCCAGGCCAGGCCCTTCGCGCCGAGCGAGACGGCGAAGTCGCCGAGCTGGTCGAAGAACTTGCGCGGCTGGTCCTGGACCGCCGGCACGGGCAGCGCGCGCACGTGCTTGCCCGCGAAGGCCTTGAACTCCGAGCCCTCGAAGACGTCGGTGACGTCGACCAGTTCCAGCTTGGCGCGGAGGTCCGGCTTGTCGGAACCGTACTTCAGCATCGCCTCGCGGAACGGGATCCGCGGGAAGGGGGAGGTGACGTGTCGGCCGCCCCCGAACTCCTCGAACAGCTCGGTCATCAGCTTCTCGACCGGCTGGAAGACGTCCTCCTGCTCGACGAAGCTCATCTCGATGTCGAGCTGGTAGAACTCGCCCGGCGAGCGGTCGGCGCGCGCGTCCTCGTCACGGAAGCAGGGCGCGATCTGGAAGTAACGGTCGAAACCGGAGATCATCAGCAGCTGCTTGAACTGCTGCGGGGCCTGTGGCAGCGCGTAGAACTTGCCCGGGTGCACACGGGAGGGCACCACGTAGTCGCGGGCGCCCTCGGGGGAGGTGGCGGACAGGATCGGCGTCGCCATCTCGTTGAAACCCATCGCCGACATCTTCTGGCGCATGGCCGAGATGACCGCCGTACGCAGCATGATGTTGCGGTGCATGCGCTCGCGGCGCAGGTCCAGGAAGCGGTACTCCAGGCGCCGCTCCTCGTTGACCCCGTCCTCGGCGTTGATCGTGAAGGGCAGCGGGGCCGCCGCGCCCAGCACCTCGACCTCGCCGACCTCGATCTCGATCTCGCCGGTGGGCAGGTCCGGGTTCACGTTCTCGGTTCCACGTGAAACAACGCCGCCGTCCACGCGGACCACGGTCTCCTTGGACAGCTTGTCCAGGGCCTCGTACGCCTCGGTGCCGGGGCGGGCGACCAGCTGCGTGATGCCGTAGTGGTCGCGCAGATCGATGAAGAGGATGCCGCCCAGGTCGCGCCGATTGTGCAGCCAGCCACTCAGCCGGACGTCGGTGCCGACGTCAGAAGCGCGGAGCTGGCCGCAGGTGTGGGACCTGTACCGATGCATCGTCGTTCATCCAGTCTTTGCGGATCGGGTGTCGCCAGGCGGGTACGGCCTAGGCCACCCCAAGGGTACCGGGCACCCCCAACTCGGCTCCCCACCCTTTTCCCGCGCCGCGCGCTGGAGGATCCTCCGAGCGTGCGGGGGCCGACTCGTCCTTTTCCTACGGTGGCACCTATCGGTCAGATCTTCTTAAAGTGGGCCAATGCGTACAGGCGAGCCCCTCCCGTCCGTCGGGGATGTCCTCGCCGCCCTCGCGACCGGGCTGTGGCACTGGGACACGGCCGCCGACGAAGTCACCGTGGACGCGGAGGCGGCGCGGCTGCTCGGTCTGCCCGCGGAGGCGGCCACCCTGACGGAGGCCCAGACGCGGGCCCGGCTGCACCCGGTGGACTGGAACGAGATCACCGGGGTGATCCCGCTGGCCGTCGCAGAGGGCACGCTCGCCGAGGTGCGCATACGGATCATGGACGAGCAGGGCAACGTCCTGCGGGTCGTCCGCAGCCGGTCGAAGCCGTCGTACGACCCCGTGCGGCGGGCGTACGAGTTGATCGGCACGCTCCAGGAGGTCACCGAGCCGGCCCCCGGCACCCGGGCCGCCCGCAGCGCGGTCACCGGCGACTGGCGGCGCTCGCGGGAGGCGTTCCTGCTGGACGCGGGCCGGGCGCTGGCCGAGGCGCGGTCCACCGCCGAGGTGCTGCGGGTGGCCGGCGGCCTGTCGATGCCGGGGTTCTCGCCGGACGGGCTCGTGGTGTTCGGAGTGGAGGGCGACCGGCTGACGATCACCGGCCAGCACGGACACCGGCCCGGGGACATGGGCCCCTTCTCGGACATGCCGTTGACCACCGGCTATCCGGCCACCGAGGTCGTCCGCACGGGGCGGGCGGTGTATCTGTCCTCCCCCCAGGAGTACAAGGAGCGCTATCCGGCGACCTGGCCGCTCGCCCGCCACTTCGGCCGCCAGTCCTGGGCCTTCCTGCCGCTGACCGTGGCCGGACGCACCATGGGCGCCTGGATGGCGGCCTTCTCCTACCCCGTGGCGTTCACCCCCGACGAACGCGCGGTGCTGACGACCGTGGCCCGGATGCTCGCCCAGGCGCTGTCCCGGGCCGGGGCGGCCGAGGAGGAACGGGAGCTGACCGAGGGCCTGCAGCGCTCCATGCTGCCGTCGCTCGGCCCGGAGATCCCCGGGATGCGGGTGGCCGCCCGGTACATCCCCACCGGCGGCGGGCTCCAGGTCGGCGGCGACTGGTACGACCTGATCCCGCTGCCCTCGGGCCGCTTCGCGCTGGTCATGGGCGACGTCCAGGGCCATGACGTACGCGCCGCCGGTCTGATGGGCCAGCTGCGCATCGCCCTGCGCGCCTACGCCTCCGAGGGCCACCGCCCGGACGCCGTGCTCTCCCGCGCCTCCCGGTTCCTGCACGGCGTCACGCACGACGACGGCGCCGACCACCTGACCGACCCGCGCTTCGCGACCTGTGTGTACGCGGAGGCCGACCCAGTGACCGGGATGCTGGAGGTCGCCCGCGCCGGACACCCGGATCCGGCGATCCGGATGGCCGACGGCACGGTGATGATGCGGCCGACGGCGGGCGGGCTGCCGCTGGGCATCGACCCCGACGCGGACTATCCGACGACCCGGTTCACCCTGGAACCCGGCGAGACGCTGATGCTCTGCACCGACGGCCTGATCGAGACCGGCGGGCACGACCTGGAGAGCGGCTGGCGGCGGCTGCGCACGATCCTGGAGGAGCACCCGGGCGACGACGACGGGGTCGACCCGGAGTCGCTGGCCGACTCCCTGGTCCAGGGCGTGCACGGGCCGTCCTCGCACCACACCACCGGCCCGCTGGCCGACCGACGCGAGGACGACATCGCGCTGGTGCTGGTGTGCCGTCCGCTGGGCGGCACCGCGCGGCCCGCCGTCCGGCGCACCCTGCTGTCGGTGGCGCAGGACGAGCCGGACCGGATCGCCGACGCCCGCCGGCATCTGCGCGAGCTGCTGCACGACTGGGCCTCGCCCGAGCAGGTCGACTCGGCGGAGCTGCTGGTCTCCGAGGTGGTCACCAACGTCCTCGTGCACACCGATACCGACGCGCTGCTGCTCGCCGAGTTGACCGGTGAGGAGGAGGTGCGGCGGCTGCGGGTGGAGGTCACGGACGCGGGCGACGACCTGCCGCACAGGCGTCGGCCCGGCGAGCTGGCCTCCTCCGGCCGCGGTCTGATGCTGATCGAGCTGCTCGCGGACGCCTGGGGGGTCGAGCCGCGGGGCGAGGGCAAGAGCATCTGGTTCGAGCTCTACGAGCCCGGCGGCGTGTCGGAGGACGGGCCGGCCGGAGCCGCGGAGGAGGGCGCCGCGTAACGCGTCCGCAGCTCCTGTACCACCCCGAAGGCGGCGGCGGTCAGCGGTACGGCGAGCAGCATGCCGAGGATGCCCGCGACGGACGCCCCGGCGGTGATGGCGAGCATCACCACGGCCGGGTGCATCTGCACCGTCCGGCTCTGGACGACGGGCTGCAGCACATGTCCCTCCAGCAGCTGCACGGCGAGGACGACGCCGAGCGCCCAGAGCGCGATGACGAAACCGCGGTCGGCGAGCGCCACCAGGACGGCCACCGTGCCGCGTCCAGCGGATCATGACCCGGCGACGGGTGTCCTGCCCACGGCGCCGGGCGGGTGAGGCCGTACCGGCACCCGCGTCCAGCCGGTGCCGGTACCGGTCATCAGCCCTGCGGGCCGCTCTCCGTCATGCCGTGCACCGCCGGGATCGTGCCCAGCCGGCCCTTCTGGAAGTCCTCGAAGGCCTGCATCAGCTCGTCCTTGGTGTTCATGACGAACGGGCCGTAGTGCGCCATGGGCTCACGGATCGGCTGCCCGCCCAGCAGCACGACCTCCAGGTCCGGGGTGTGGGAGTCCTGCTTCTCGTCCGCGCGGACGGTCAGCGAGCCCCCGGCGCCGAACACGGCGGTCTGACCGAGGTGGACGGGCCGACGCTCGGTGCCGACGCTGCCGCGGCCCGCGAGGACGTAGGCCAGGCCGTTGAAGTCCTCCCGCCAGGGCAGGGTCAGCTCGGCGCCCGGCGCCAGGGTCGCGTGGATCATCGTGATCGGGGTGTGGGTGATGCCGGGACCCTTGTGGCCGTCCAGCTCGCCCGCGATGACCCGCAGCAGCGCGCCACCGTCGGGGGAGGTGAGCAGCTGGACGTTGCCGGCGCGGATGTCCTGGTACCTCGGCGCCATCATCTTGTCCCGGGCCGGGAGGTTCACCCACAGCTGCAGGCCGTGGAAGAGGCCACCGGACACCACCAGGGCCTCCGGCGGGGCCTCGATGTGCAGCAGGCCGGAGCCCGCGGTCATCCACTGGGTGTCGCCGTTGGTGATGGTGCCGCCACCGCCGTTGGAGTCCTGGTGGTCGAAGATCCCGTCGATGATGTAGGTGACGGTCTCGAAGCCGCGGTGCGGGTGCCAGGGGGTGCCCTTGGGCTCGCCCGGCGCGTACTCCACCTCGCCCATCTGGTCCATCATGATGAACGGGTCGAGGTGGCGGTAGTTGATCCCTGCGAAAGCCCGGCGCACCGGGAAGCCCTCACCCTCGAACCCGCTCGGAGCGGTCGTGACCGCCAGCACGGGACGCGCCACGGCGTCGGCGGGAGCGGTCACGCGGGGCAGCGTCAACGGGTTCTCGACGGTCACTGCAGGCATGGTCGGGTACCTCCTTGTGCATCCAGTTTAGTTGAGCGTTGAACTTTCTGCCACCCCTAACAGAACGAGCCCGGAGGGCATTCCCTCCGGGCTCCGGCGCGGCGACGGCGGTCAGCCGTACATCCGGCGCATCGCGAAGTCGACCATCTGCTCGACCGCCTTTGCGTCGAACACCATCCGGTGCTCGCCCTCCATGTCCAGGACGAAGCCGTAGCCGGTGGGCAGCAGGTCGATCACCTCGGCGCCGGTGATGACGAAGTACTTGGACTCCTTGCCCGCGTACCTGCGCAGCTCCTTCAGCGAGGTGAACATCGGGATCACCGGCTGCTGGGTGTTGTGCAGGGCCAGGAAGCCGGGGGTGTCGCCGCGCGGGCAGTACACCTTCGACGTGGCGAAGATCTGCTGGAAGTCCTCGGCGGACATCTGCCCGGTGGTGAAGGCGCGCACCGCGTCCGCGAGCGAGGGCGGGGACGGCTCCGGGTAGAGCGGCGACTGCTGGCCGTACCCGCCGGCGCCGCCCGGCATCTGCTGCTGCGGCGGAGCGTACTGCTGCTGGGCGGCGCCGTCCATGGGCTGGCCGTATCCGTACATGGCGCAAGAGTACCGAGGGGGAGCGGCGCGGCGGGGCACTGGAGAACTTCCCGCCGGCCGGAAGGCCGGACCGTGCGCATACCGGGCGGTCACCCGTCTTTCGCCGGGCACGCGGACTGCTCGGCGCCCGCGCTCACACGCTGCTCACGGGCGTACACACCACCCGGTTCCCGAGCACGGAGGAGTAGACCCTTCTCACACTTGCGCGGGCGGGGCTTGCTTCTTATTACCGACGGGTAGCATCATCGTGGCCACTTGTTGGTACGTGAACTAGGTGCGAGGAGTCAGTGCCTCGCCGACCCTCTACGGAGCCGTGACCATGGGGCACTACAAGGCGAATCTCCGCGACATCGAGTTCAACCTCTTCGAAGTACTGGGGCGCGACAAGGTGTACGGCACCGGCCCGTTCGAGGAGATGGACGTCGACACCGCGAAGAGCATCCTGGAGGAGATGACCCGCCTCTCGGAGAACGAGCTGGCCGAGTCCTTCGCCGACGCCGACCGCAACCCGCCCGTCTTCGACCCGGAGACCAACACCGCGCCGGTCCCGGCGTCCTTCAAGAAGAGCTACCAGGCCTTCATGGACTCCGAGTACTGGCGGCTCGGCCTGCCCGAGGAGATCGGCGGCACCACCTCGCCGCGCTCCCTGATCTGGGCCTACGCCGAGCTGATCCTGGGCGCCAACCCGGCCGTGTGGATGTACTCCTCCGGCCCCGCGTTCGCCGGCATCCTCTTCGAGGAGGGCAACGAGGCCCAGAAGCACATAGCGAAGATCGCCGTGGACAGGCAGTGGGGTTCCACCATGGTGCTCACCGAGCCCGACGCGGGCTCCGACGTGGGCGCCGGCCGCACCAAGGCGATCCAGCAGGAGGACGGCTCCTGGCACATCGAGGGCGTGAAGCGCTTCATCACCTCGGGTGAGCACGACATGTCGGAGAACATCCTCCACTACGTGCTCGCGCGTCCCGAGGGCGCCGGCCCGGGCACCAAGGGCCTGTCCCTCTTCCTCGTGCCGAAGTACCTGTTCGACTTCGAGACCGGCGAACTGGGCGAGCGCAACGGCGTCTACGCCACCAACGTCGAGCACAAGATGGGCCTGAAGGCGTCCAACACCTGCGAGATGACCTTCGGCGACAAGCACCCCGCCAAGGGCTGGCTCATCGGCGACAAGCACGACGGCATCCGCCAGATGTTCCGCATCATCGAGTTCGCCCGCATGATGGTCGGCACGAAGGCGATCTCCACGCTGTCCACCGGCTACCTGAACGCGCTGGAGTACGCCAAGGAGCGCGTCCAGGGTCCCGACCTGGCGAACTTCATGGACAAGACCGCGCCGAAGGTCACCATCACCCACCACCCGGACGTGCGCCGCTCGCTGATGACGCAGAAGGCGTACGCCGAGGGCATGCGCGCCCTGGTGATGTACACCGCCTCGGTCCAGGACGCGATCCAGATCAAGGAGGCCGCCGGCGAGGACGCCTCCGCCGAGCACGCGCTGAACGACCTGCTGCTGCCGATCGTCAAGGGCTACGGCTCCGAGAAGGGCTACGAGCAGCTCGCCCAGTCGCTGCAGACCTTCGGCGGCTCCGGCTTCCTGCAGGAGTACCCGATCGAGCAGTACATCCGGGACTCCAAGATCGACACCCTGTACGAGGGCACCACCGCGATCCAGGGCCAGGACTTCTTCTTCCGGAAGATCGTCCGCAACCAGGGTGCCGCGCTGAACTCCCTCGCCGAGGACATCAAGAAGTTCCTGGCGCTCGGCACCGGGGGCGAGGAGCTGGCCGGCGCCCGCGAGCACCTGGCGAAGGCGGCCGTGGAGCTGGAGGCGATCGTCGGCCTGATGCTGACCGACCTCGCCGCCACCGAGCAGGACACCAAGAACATCTACAAGGTGGGCCTGAACACCACCCGCCTGCTCATGGCCTCCGGTGACGTCGTCGTCGGCTACCTGCTGCTCAAGGGCGCCGCGGTCGCCGCCGAGAAGCTGGCCACGGCCTCCGCCAAGGACAAGGTGTTCTACACCGGCAAGATCGCCGCGGCGAAGTTCTTCGCGGCGAACGTCCTGCCGGGCGTCACCCTCGCCCGCAAGGTCGCCTCCGGTGTGGAGCTCGACCTGATGGAGCTGGACGAGGCCGCGTTCTAGAGCCCTGTAGATACCCTGTGCGGGCCCGCTCCCTTTCCGGGAGCGGGCCCGTGCACGTCGTTAAGGTGAATCCATGAGCGCACCAGTCCGCTTCGACCGCGGCCACACCGACGACCTGATGTCCTTCCTCGCGGCCGGTCCGACGCCGTACCACGCCGTGGCGGCCGCCGCCGAACGGCTGGAGAAGGCCGGCTTCCGGCAGGTCGCCGAGACGGACGCCTGGGACGGCACCAAGGGCGGCAAGTACGTGCTGCGCGGCGGCGCGATCATCGCCTGGTACGTCCCCGAGGGCGCCGAGGCGCACACCCCGTTCCACATCATCGGCGCCCACACCGACTCCCCGAACCTGAGGATCAAGCCGCGCCCGGACAGCGGGGCGCACGGCTGGCGGCAGGTCGCCGTCGAGATCTACGGCGGCCCGCTGATGAACTCCTGGCTGGACCGCGACCTGGGCCTGGCAGGCCGGCTGAGCCTGCGTGACGGCTCCACGGTCCTGGTGAACGTGGACCGGCCGCTGCTGCGCGTCCCCCAACTCGCCATCCACCTGGACCGTTCGGTCAGCAGCGAGGGTCTCAAGCTCGACAAGCAGCGCCATCTGCAGCCGGTCTGGGGCCTCGGCGACGACGTCAGCGACGGCGACCTGATCGCCTTCCTGGAGCAGGAGGCCGGGCTCGCGGCCGGCTCGGTCACCGGCTGGGACCTGATGACGCACCCCGTGGACGCCCCCGCCTACCTCGGCCGGGACCGGGAACTGCTCGCCGGCCCGCGGATGGACAACCTGCTGTCGGTGCACGCGGGCACGGCCGCGCTGGCCGCCGTCGCCGGCTCCGGCGCCCGGCTCACCTGCATCCCCGTGCTGGCCGCCTTCGACCACGAGGAGAACGGCTCCCAGTCCGACACCGGTGCCGACGGCCCGCTGCTCGGCACGGTGCTGGAGCGCTCGGTCCTCGCCCGCGGCGGCTCCTTCGAGGACCGGGCGCGCGCCTTCGCCGGCACGGTCTGCCTGTCCTCCGACACGGGCCACGCCGTCCACCCCAACTACGCGGAGCGGCACGACCCGACGCACCACCCGCGGGTCAACGGCGGCCCGATCCTCAAGGTCAACGTCAACAACCGCTATGCGACGGACGGTTCGGGCCGCGCGGTGTTCGCCGCCGCCTGCGAGCGGGCGGGCGTGCCGTTCCAGTCCTTCGTCTCCAACAACTCCATGCCGTGCGGCACCACGATCGGCCCCATCACCGCGGCCCGGCACGGCATCAGGACCGTGGACATCGGCGTGGCGATCCTGTCGATGCACAGCGTGCGTGAACTGTGCGGTGCCGACGACCCGTTCCTGCTGGCCAACGCCCTGACTGCCTTTCTGGAGGGCTGATCGGGAGAACGCCGACGGCTAGGGCGACGTTCGCACCGTCACGACGCTCCTTGACGGGCAGACGTTGCCTGCCGGGGCACTAGTCGGGGCCCGGCCGGGTACCCGGAGGGCACCGGAGATTCCGGAACCGAAAGGGGAGGCGACTTCTCATGGGGCTCGGAGGGTGCATCATCCTCATCGCCGTGGGGGCCATCCTCACGTTCGCGACCAACTGGCACATGCGCGGCGTCAACCTCGACGTCGTGGGCGTGATTCTGATGGCCGTGGGCCTGATCGGCGTCGCGACGTTCAGCGGTATCGCGCGGCGCCGGCGGGTCGTGGTCCCGCCGACACCGGTCGTGGAGGAGGAACCGCACCACCATCACCACCACGTCGACGGCTACAGCGACGGCTACGGCGTCTGAGGACAGCGGGGGATCCGGTGGAACTGCCCGCCTACTCCTGGTCCATCCCGGCCAGGACGAGTGGCAGGCGGTGCGCGCCGCCCGCTGTGAGGCGGACCGGGACGCCCCAGTCCTGCTGGTGGACGTGGCACGCCGGGTACTCTCCCCCGGCCGGGTCGTCGTCGCAGCTCGCCGCCATGGCGGAGACGTGCAGGACGCCCTCCGTGATCTTCGGGTTCAGCTCCAGGACGCGGGAGAGGTCCGTGCCCGCGCCCTCGCCCCCGACCAGCAGCGCGGGCGGGGTGGAGGAGACCAGGAGGCGGGTGGCGGGACCGTACCGGGTGTCCAGTTTCTGGCCGGCCGGTGCCTGGAAGACGACGTCCAGCCGGAGTCTGCCGGGGGCGACCTCGGTCGCCGCCCGCCGGGTGCGGTGGGCGACCGCCTCCACCCGCACCGCCTCCTCGGGCAGCCGCAGCCGGGTCAGCCGGTGCCGGGCCGACTCGACCACCACGATGTCCTCGCCCACGAGCACGGCGTCGCCGGGCTCGCGCAGATCCGTGGCCAGCGTGGTGACCTCACCGGTCGCCGGATCGTAGCGCCGCAGGGCGTGGTTGTAGGTGTCGGCGACCGCCACCGAGCCGTCGGGGAGGGCCGTCACGCCCAGCGGATGCTGGAGCAGGGCCTGTTCGGCGGCGCCGTCCCGGTGCCCGAAGTCGAACAGACCGGTGCCGACCGCGGTGTGGACGTGCCCGTCCAGGTCCACCCAGCGCAGGGCGCTCGTCTCCGAGTCGGCCAGCCACAGCCGCTCGGCGGTCGCCGCGAGGCCGGAGGGCTGGGCGAACCAGGCCTCGGCACCGGGCCCGTCCACCAGACCCTCGTTGGTGGTGCCCGCCGCCACGCCGACCGTGCCCGTCCCGGGGTCGTACGTCCACAGCTGGTGGACGCCCGCCATCGCGATCCACACCTTGCCGTCGAACACCGCCACGTCCCACGGAGAGGAGAGGTCGACCTCCCGGGCCGGCCCGGAGGTGGCGGACCCCTGCCACCACTGCCGCCCGGTGCCGGCCAGGGTGCTCACCTCGCCGGAGAGCAGGTCGAGGCGGCGCAGGGCGTGGTTGACGGTGTCGGCCACCACCACCGCGCCGTCGTCGAGCAGGGCGAGCCCCTGCGGCTCGCTGAAGGACGCCTGCTCCGGGCCGCCGTCCGAGAAGCCGCGCGAACCGGAGCCGATGCGCCGTACGACGGTCTCGGCATCCTCGGCCAGCTCCACCAGCTGGTGCCGGGTGGTGTCGCTGACCAGGAAGTTCCCCGACGGCAGCAGTAGCGCCTTGCCCGGGAACCGCAGGGTCGTGGGCTCGGGCTCCGGCGGCACGTACGGTCCGTCCCCGCGCCGCAGCGTGCCCTTCGCCTCGTGCTCCGCCTCCAGCTCCTCGACCAGCCGCTCGATGGCGTGCGCGTGCCCCTCGCCCGCGTGCTGCGCGACGACGTACCCCTCGGGGTCGATCACCACCAGGGTCGGCCAGGCACGGACCGCGTACTGCTTCCAGGTGACGAGCTCCGGGTCGTCCAGCACCGGGTGCTCCACGCCGTAGCGCTCCACCGCGTCCACGACCGCCTGGTGCTCGGCCTCGTGCACGAACTTCGGCGAGTGCACCCCGATGATCACCACCGTGTCCCGGTGCTTCTCCTCCAGCTCGCGCAGCTCGTCCAGGACGTGCAGGCAGTTCACGCAACAAAATGTCCAGAAATCAACAATTACGATGCGCCCTCGGAGCTCGGCGAGACCGAGCTCCTTGTCACCGGTGTTGACCCAGCCACCCCTGCCGATCAGTTCGGGGGCGCGAACGCGTGCATGTCTTGCCATGATCCGGACCAACCACGCCCGGGTCCGGGCTATTCCTCGCGGCCCTCACCTGGGCAGGTAGTGAACGGATGCGTGTCACGTCAGCACGTGCCCGGTGGTCACGTCCACGTGGCCGGGCACCTCCTCGTGCCGGTCGCCGACCGAGAGGGTGCCGGTGGGCTCGAAGAGGAGGACTTCGGCGCGCTCGGCAGCGGAAGGCCTGTGATAGGTGCCCCGCGGGACGGTGAACACCGAGCCCCTGGTCAGCACGACGGTGCGCTCCCCGGCCGACTCGCGCAGACCCAGGTGCACCTCGCCGCCGAGGACCAGGAAGAACTCGTCGGTGTCCTCGTGCACGTGCCAGACGTGCTCGCCCTCGAACTTGGCGATCCGGACGTCGTAGTCGTTGACGACGGCGACGATACGCGGGCTCCAGCACTCGTCGAAGGAGGCGAGCGCCTTGTCCAGACAGATGGGTTGGCAGATGGGTTCCTCGGGTTCCATGCGCTCATCGTGCGGGGTTCCGGTACCACCGGACGAGTGCTAGGAATCGCATATGTCGCAAGGATCCTCTCAGCGACCACACCGGTCCGGGCCGCCGCACCGGGTCGTCGTGATCGTGGACGCGGGCACCAACCCCTTCGAGGTCGGCGTCGCCACCGAGCTGTTCGGACTGCCCAGGCCCGAACTGGGGCTTCCGGGTCCGCTGTACGCCGTGACGCTGTGCGCGCCCGCCCCGCGCACCCGGATGAACCACGGCTTCTTCACGATGACCGGCGTACCCGGCCTGGAGGCGGTGGACGACGCCGACACCCTGGTCGTACCGGGACGCCCCGACAACGTCGTGCCGCGCGGTGCCGACGTCCTGGATGCCGTCCGGCGCACGCACGCGCGCGGGGCGCGCATCGTCAGCTTCTGCACGGGCAGTTTCGCCCTCGCCGAGGCGGGGCTGCTGGACGGGCGCCGGGCCACCACCCACTGGATGTGGGCGGACACCTTCCGGGACCTGCATCCCAAGGTGCTGCTGGAGCCGGACGTGCTCTTCGTCGACGAGGGCGACGTCCTCACCGCCGCCGGCAGCGCGGCCGCGCTCGACCTCGGGCTGCACATCTGGCGCCGCGACCACGGCGCCGAACTCGCCAACGCCGTCTCCCGGCGCCTGGTCTTCGCCGCCCACCGCGACGGCGGCCAGCGGCAGTTCGTGGAGCGGCCGGTGCCCGACGTACCCGACGAGTCGCTCGGCCCCCTGCTGGCCTGGGCGCAGGAACGGCTGGACGAGCCGATGACGGTGGCGGATCTCGCCGCCCGCGCGGCCGTCAGTCCCGCCACCCTGCACCGGCGCTTCCGTGCCCAGCTCGGCACGACCCCGCTGGCCTGGCTCACGACGGAGCGGGTGGCACTGGCCTGCCGGCTGATCGAGCGGGGCGAGGAGCGCCTGGACGTCGTCGCGGCCCGCAGCGGCCTGGGTACGACGGCCAACCTGCGGGCGCGGCTGCGCCGGGAGACGGGGCTCAGCCCGTCGGCGTACCGGAGGCGCTTCGGGCAGGGGGTGCCGTGATGACCGACGCGCGGCGGGGAACGGTACGCGCATGAGACTTCTCGTACACGACCGGCTGCTCGGCATCGGTGAGGACTACTGGATCCAGGACGAGCACGGCCGCAAGGTCTTCCTCGTCGACGGCAAGGCCATGCGGCTGCGGGACACCTTCCAGCTGAAGGACGCCCACGGGCGCGTGCTCATCGACATCCATCAGAAGATGTTCGCGCTGCGCGACACCATGGTGATCGAGCGGGACGGCGAGGGCCTGGCGACCATCAGGCGCAAACGCCTGTCCCTGCTGCGCCACCACTACCGGGTGACCCTGGTCGACGGCACCGAACTGGACGTCAGCGGCAGGATCCTCGACCACGAGTTCGCCATCGAGTACGACGGCGAACTCCTCGCCGTGATCTCCCGCCGCCGGCTCACCCTGCGCGACACCTATGGGATCGACATCGTGCGCGAGGACGCCGACCCGGCCCTGCTGATCGCGGTGGCGGTGTGCGTGATCCACCTGGCGCAGAAGGAACGGGAGGACGACTGACGGCGTTCGGCCGCCCGCCCGCTGGGTCCTGTCGTCGGACTCCCGCCTGCCCTGCGGGCGGACGACGGGAGTCCGACGACGGGGCCTAGCGCCGCGGGGGCTCCAGTCCCAGTACGCGGTCCTTCAGCGCCGGGAACTGCTCGCGGGTGGCCGTCACCTTCGAGGGGTCGAACTCGACGGTGAGAACCTCCTCGTCCGGGCCAGCCTCGGCGAGCACCTCACCCCACGGATCCACCACGATCGAACGACCCGCCTGGGGAACCCCCGCGTGGGTCCCGGCCGTCCCGCACGCGAGGACGAAGGCCTGGTTCTCCACCGCCCGCGCCTGAGCCAGCAGCGTCCAGTGCGCCCGTCGCCGCTCGGGCCAGCCCGCCGGGATCACCAGGGCCTCGGCGCCGGCGTCGACCAGGGCACGGAAGAGTTCGGGGAAACGGAGGTCGTAGCAGGTGGCCAGGCCGAGCGTGGTCCCGGGCAGCCGGACCGTCACCCGTTCCCGGCCGGCGCCCATCAGCACGGCCTCACCCTTGTCGAAGCCGAAGCGATGGATCTTGCGGTAGGCGGCGGCCAGTCCACCGGAGGGGGAGAAGACGAGAGAGGTGTTGTAGAGCGGCCCTTCGGGGTCCCGCTCGGGAATCGACCCGGCGTGCAGCCACACGCCCGCGTCGCTCGCCGCCTTGGCCATCGCCTCGTGCGTCGGCCCCTCCAGCGGCTCGGCCTCGCGCCCGAACTCCTCGTAGGCGAAGGCACCGGTGGTCCACAGTTCCGGCAGGACCACGAGGTCGGCACCGGCCTGATCCCGGACCAGTGCGGCCACCCGCTGCCGTCGGGAGTCGACCGATTCGTCCTCGTTCACAGCGATCTGGATCAGCGAGGCGCGCACACTACCACCGTCCTGGCATTCGAGTCGTCCACACAGGCCTACGATCGTCACACGAAAGCACTGCCGGGGTGCCTGCGGGCAGCGTAACTTAGCCTCCTAGACGCCCGCCGGAGTGCCGCCGCGCGCTGCCCACGCCGCCACAACCTGCCCGTGTACCGACCGCCGAGGGGTCCCGTTCCGTGAGTCTGCATCCCACCCTCCAGCCCTACGCCGACGCCTGGACGCACTCCATCGAAGCGATATCCGAGATGGTGCAGCCGCTCGTCGAGGGCGAGTGGAACCGGCGGACCCCCTGCCCGGGTTGGTCGGTCCGGGACATCGTGTCCCACATCATCGGCATGGACTGCGAGATGCTCGGCGACCCGCGCCCGATCCACTCCCTCCCCCGCGACCTCTTCCACGTCACGACCGAGCACCAGCGGTACATGGAGATGCAGGTCGACGTCCGCCGCCACCACACCGCGCCGGAGATGACGGCCGAACTGGAGTACACGGTCATCCGCCGCAACCGCCAGCTGCGCAACGAGTCCCGCGACCCCGGCACCACGGTGCGCGGCCCGCTCGGCACGGAGATCACGCTGGAACACGCCTACCGTGCCCGCGCCTTCGACGTGTGGGTGCACGAGCAGGACCTGCGCACGGCCCTCGGCCTCCCCGGCAACCTGGACTCGCCGGGTGCGTACGTGACCCGCGACGTCCTCCTGGACACGCTCCCCAAGGTCGTCGCCAAGGACGCGGGCGCCCCGCGCAGCTCGGCCATCGTCTTCGACGTGCACGGCCCGGTGGAGTTCCTGCGCACGGTCCGCGTCGACATCCAGGGCCGAGGCACCCTGGAAACCACCCCGGCCCTCGGCCCCGCCGCCACCCTCACCCTCGACTGGGAGACCTACGTGCGCCTCGCCTGTGGCCGCGTCTCCCCCGAGGCGGTGGCCGATCGCGTCAAGACGGAGGGTGACCCGGACCTGACGGCAGCGATCCTGGCGAACTTCACGGTGACGCCGTAGCGTCGCCGGGCACTACGGGGGACCCAGAACTCGGGGAGCCGTGCGCGAAGGCGCCGCGGGCGGCGGGTCGAGCGGAGGCCCCGCAGGCGCGAGCGGTCGGGACACGGACGCATCGGCGGTGGGGAGCCGGACGGCTGCTCGGGCGACTGGATGCCAGACAGGCCCCCTAGGCCGCCGGGACGTGCACCGTTTCCACCCGGCTCGCCACCAGCCGCTCGCGCTCACGCCGAGCCGCCCGCCCCCGCAACCGCAGGATCTGCGACACCCCGAGTGCCTGCAACACGAACACCGCCGAGAACGCGACGCCGTAGTCGTCCCCCGTGGCGTCCAGCAACACCCCGACCGCGAACAGCGTCGTCATCGAGGCGACGAAACCACCCATGTTGGTGATCCCCGACGCCGTCCCCTGCCGCTCGGGCGGATTCGCCGGCCGAGCGAAGTCGAACCCGATCATCGAGGCCGGCCCACAGGCACCCAGCACCGTGCACAGCACGACCAACAGCCACATCGGTGCGTGCGCCCCGGGGAAGGCCAGGGTCGACGCCCACAGGGCCGCCGTCGCCCCCACGGTCCCGAGCGCCAGCGGCAGTCGCGCCGCATGATGCCGGGCGACTATCTGACCGTAGACAAGACCGATGACCATGTTGGACAGCACGACCAGGGTGAGCAGTTCGCCGGCCGTGGCCCGGCTGAGCCCCTGCGCCTGCACCAGGAAGGGCAGGCCCCACAGCAGCAGGAACACCATCGCCGGGAACTGGGTGGTGAAGTGCACCCACAGTCCGAGCCGCGTCCCCGGCTCCCGCCAGGCCGCCGCGATCTGCCGACGGACGTACGCCGCGCCCTGGTGTGCGACGGGCTCGGGCTCGTACCCCTCGGGGTGGTCCTTGAGGAACAGCAGCGTCAGCACGAGGACGACGACACCCGCGAGCGCGCTGCCGGCGAACGCCCAGGTCCAGCCGACACCGTGCAGCAGCCGGGCCAGAACCAGCGTGGAGACCAGGTTGCCCGCCATGCCGGCCAGTCCCGCGAGCTGCGCGACCAGCGGCCCGCGCCGGGCCGGGAACCAGCGGGTGCCGAGCCGCAGCACGCTGATGAAGGTCATCGCGTCACCGCAGCCCAGCAGCGCACGCGAGGCGAGGGCGGTGCCGTAGGAGGGGGAGAAGGCGAATCCCAGCTGTCCGGCCGTGAACAGCACCGCCCCGATGCTCAGCACCTTCTTGGTGCCGAGCCGGTCGACGAGCAGGCCGACGGGTATCTGCATGCCGGCGTAGACCAGCAACTGGAGGATGGAGAACGTCGACAGGGCGGAGGCGTTCACATGGAAGCGGTCCGCCGCGTCCAGTCCCGCGACCCCCAGTGACGTACGGAAGATGACGGCGACGAAGTAGACGGCGACACCTGTACACCACACGGTGACGGCGCGTCGACCGCCCGGCGGATCACCCGGAAGGGTGAGGTTCCGTGCCGGAGCGCTCATCGGACCTCACCTCGCGCGAGGTGCTCGAACCAGCTCACATGCCGGTGCACGACCTCGACCGCCGCCTCCGCGTCCCCGGCACGCAGCGCCCGGAGGATCTCCTCGTGCTCGGCGAGCGTCTTGGCGATCCGGTCGGGGTGGGAGTGCATGACGGCGACCCCCATCCGCAGTTGCCGGTCACGCAGTTGGTCGTAGAGCCGGGACAGGATCTCGTTGCCGCCGCTGCGCACGATCTCGGCGTGGAAGCAGCGGTCGGTCACCGCGGCAGCCGCCAGATCACCGGCGGCGGCCTGCGCCTTCTGCTGCTCCAGCAGTTCGGTCAGCCGTTCGAGCAGTGCGGGCGGGGCGGGTACGGCCTTGCGCGCGGCGTGCTCCTCGACCAGCTGGCGAGTCTCCACCACGTCGGCGATCTCCTGCGCGGAGACCGGCAGAACCATCGCGCCCTTCTTCGGGTAGAGCCGGATCAGGCCCTCGACCTCCAGCCGCAGCAGCGCCTCGCGCACGGGGGTGCGCGAGACCCCGACGGCCTCGGCCAGCTCGCCCTCGGTGAGCAGGGTGCCGCCCTCGTAGCGGCGGTCGAGCACACCCTGCTTGACATGGGCGTACACGCGGTCGGCGGCGGGCGGGGGCTTGTCGTGCCGGCGGGCCGGCTGCTGTACGGCCGTCTTCATGGCTACAGCATAGATACAACACGTACGCATGCCACGGTGGCGTCCAGCATCCGGACGGGACGCGAACACGACGTCGAATGTGACGAAGATCGCACGCAGCAACCGCGCAACCTTCTGTGCTACTTACGTGTCCCAGACATGCGGCCGCTTGCTCTCGCCACCTCAACTCGGCCGCACATCAGGGGCATTCACGACTATCGGGGTACATCACTTTGATTACCGGCATTAAGGGCACCCGCAGCACCCGCGGCCGCAGAGCCGCCGCCGTCGCCGTCACCTCCGGCGCGCTGCTCGCGACCGGCGCCCTCACCGCAGCTCCCGCTCAGGCCGTCACCACGCCCTCGATCATCGCCAAGGGCGGCTACGCGATGAACAACGCGAGCGGTACGACGCTGTTCACCAAGGCAGCGGACACCCGCCGCTCCACCGGGTCAACCACCAAGATCATGACCGCCAAGGTCGTGCTCGCGCAGTCGAACCTCAACCTCGACAAGAAGGTGACGATCCAGAAGGCGTACAGCGACTACGTCGTCAAGAACAACGCCTCCCAGGCGCACCTGATCGTCGGTGACAAGGTCACCGTCCGCCAGCTGCTGTACGGCCTGATGCTGCCGTCCGGCTGCGACGCCGCCTACGCCCTCGCCGACACCTACGGCTCCGGCTCCACCCGCGCCGCGCGCGTGAGCAACTTCATCGGCAAGATGAACACCGCCGCGAAGAACCTGGGTCTGAAGAACACCCACTTCGACTCCTTCGACGGCATCGGCAACGGCAACAACTACTCGACCCCGCGCGACCTGACGAAAATCGCCGGCAGCGCGATGAAGAACTCCATGTTCCGCGCGATCGTCAAGACGAAGTCGTACACCGCCAAGACGATCACCAAGACGGGCAGCATCCGCACGATGGCCCCGTGGACCAACACCAACGGGCTGCTCAGCAGCTACAGCGGCACCATCGGCGTGAAGACGGGCTCCGGCCCGGAGGCCGGCTACTGCCTGGTCTTCGCCGCCACCCGCAACGGCAAGACCGTCATCGGCACCGTCCTCGCCTCCACCTCCATCCCGAACCGCGAGGCGGACGCGAAGAAGCTCCTCAACTACGGCTTCGCCAAGCTCGGCTGACACACCTCAGGCACTGAACGGGCCCGTCGCGCGAGCGGCGGGCCCGTGCGCGTGTGCGGGCCGGGCGGTCGCCGCCGATTGGGCACGTGATGAAACTTATGATGCTATTCTCATTGGCACCATGCTGCTGCGTCTGGACAAGACCGACACCCGCCCCCTGCACGAGCAGGTCGCGGCGGCGATCCGGCGGGCCATCGCCGAGGGCGAGTGCCGCGCAGGCGACCGGCTGCCCTCGGCCCGCGATCTCTCCACCACCCTGGACATCAACGTCAACACCGTCCTGCGCGGCCTGCGCGAACTGCGGGACGAGGGCTTGCTGGAGTTCCGTAGAGGCCGGGGCATCAGCGTCGCCGAAGGCGCGGCCCGGCACTCCGGACTGCAGATCAGGGTGCGGGAACTGATCGCGGATGCCTCCCGCCTCGGCTACAGCCGCACCGACCTCATCGAGATGATCCGGGGGACGATGACATGACCGACGGGCTCGAGGACGAGCACGACAGGCGCGGCGGGCACACGGACGAGCCTGGCGGCCACGGCGACGGTCCGGGCGGTGGACGCGACTCCGGGCGCGACGGAGCAGGCCGAAATGACCGGCGTAGCCGCACCGCGCGCTCGGGGGCGCTGGCCGGCACGGTGGCTGTCGCAGCGGTGCTCGCGGGCTCGCCCTGGGTCGCGCGCGACCGGCTGCCCGACCGGCTGGCCACCCACTGGAGCGGCGGCTCGGCCCCCGACGGCTCGATGCCGCTGTGGGCGGCCTGCCTGTTCCCGGCCGGCCTCTGGCTGCTGCTCGCCCTCGCGCTGAACGTGCGCTGGCGCCGCTCCTGGCCGGCCGCACGCCCCTGGCGGGCGATCGTGCTGGCGCCCACGGCGGCGGTGCTCATCGGCGCACAGGCCTCCGTCGTCCGCGCCAACCTCGACCGCACCGACTGGCACCAGGCCCGCCAGCCCGCCCTCTGGGTTGTCCTGGCCCTGTCTCTGGCCCTGGCGACGGTCGCGGGCGTCGTGGCCTGGCGGCTGAGCACCACCCGGACCGCGCCCATGCCCCCCGCCCCGTCCCCCGAGCTGCCGCTGCCCGAGGGTGAACGGCTGGTGTGGTTCTCCCGCGCGGCCAACCCCTGGCTGCAGCTGCTGGCCGCACTGACCGGCCTCATCGCCGTGGGCGCGCTGGTCACCCTGCTCCTCGGCCCGGCCGAACCCGCCGTGCTGTGGACGGTGTGCGCGGTCTGCGCCGCCACCTCGCTCGGTGGCGCCCTCTGCTCCTCGGTGCAGGCGAAGGTGTCGGAAGCGGGCCTGGAGGTGTCGTTCGGCCCGCTCGGCCGCCCGGCACGCCGTTGGCCCCTGGCCGCCATCGAGTCCGCCTGCGCCGAGCGCCGGCTGCCCTCCCAGGTCGGCGGCTGGGGCTACCGCCTCAGCGGCCTCGGCACCACGGTCATGCTCCGCGCGGGCGACTGCCTGGTCATACGCGCCCGGGGCCGCCGTACCGACTTCGCGGTGAGCGTGGACGACGCCGAACGCGGGGCGGCCCTGCTGAACGCGCTGCGGCACCGGGGCTGAGCCGGGCACGCACGCACAGGGCACGGCAACGGCCGGACGGCGACCCGGGACACGGCCGACCCCGCACCCGTCGGCCGGCTCTCCTGCTGTCCGGCGAGATCGGTCCGCGTCAGTGCGACAGTCTCCCTCCGTTCCGCGTCTCGTCGTCATTCCGCGCGGGCAGGCGGTCGTAGGGCTTGAAGGTGTACGAGGCGTCGTAGGACAACAGGTTGCCTTCGGCCGCCGGCAGACCGAGGCGTCGGTTGAGGGGGCCGGCGAGCGGTCCGCAGTGTTCGGCGGCCGGGACGGTGAAGGCGTCGTCGTAGGCCGAGAACTCGATCACCGGAGGGTCCTGGGAGACCCACGTGGAGGGGCCGGAGCGCTTCAGCTGGAAGTCGACCGGTTCGTTTGCGCCTAGG
>NZ_JCAJZW010000035.1:0-83450 GCF_059510455.1 Streptomyces sp. NTD91 | reverse complement strand
AAAGCGGGTGTCGCGGGTTCGAATCCTGCCGGGGGCACCAACGCAAAGGCCCCGGACCGATCACGGTCCGGGGGCAGCGGGACGGCGCGGCGGTGGCGGACGGGATCTGGGCAAATCTCGTCGTCATGATCCCAACTGATGCTTCTCCACCCACGCGCGGGCGCCGACCTCGGCGGCGGATTCCCGAACGGTCAGGACGACGAGGAACTCGCCGATGGCGTACGCGAACACCGCAGGCATGACGGGCATCACGACCAGCCAGAGGATGCGGGCTACGAAGGCCAGCCCCACATTGCGGCCGGCCCGGGCACGTCGCGCTGCACGGGCCTCTGTCGGCGTGGGTGGGTCCAGGAGCGCCTTCTCGTGCCGTCGGCGCCCTGCCACCCATCCCGAGACCAGCGCCACACAGGACAGGGCCACCTGTGCACAGTCCCACACCAGGCGCAGAGTGGACGACAGGTCGACTCGGAACGATTGGTAGAGCCGGACCACGATGTAACCGAGAAAGGCCAGCAAGGCGAGCCAGAGAAGTCCCGTGAAAACCCTGCGCAGCCAGTAGTGCACTCCGCGCTTGTACCAGGAGGTGCCGAGCCCCGGTAGGGAGGGGATCTGAACCGGGTTTCGGGAAGCGGCAGTGTCAGAGGGCGTTCGTGAAGCTCTTGATGCCATGCCAGACGTCGTCCTTCAGTCGTACGAAGTCGTCCCCTGTCTGCGAGAGGACGTGGCCGGAGCCGTGCAGGAGACCGCCGACCACGCCGTGGTCGTGGATGTCCTCGCTCCAGTGCTCATGGAACGAGTGGTCGATGATGCCGGTAACACCAATAATCACCCCCGTGCCCACCACGCAGACGGCGGCGGCACCCTCCACTGGGAGTGCCGCTGTGATGCCCGCGCCGACGGCCAAGCCGCCGAGCGCGGCACCGCCGTCCACGACGATGGAGTGCTGCCAGGACCAGCCCTTGTCGTGGTCGTCCTTCGCCTCCAGCAGACCGCAGGTGCCTGCCGCGGCGACGTCAAGGACGGGGACCTCCTTCAGGAAGTCCGGGAGTTTCTCGACGCCCTCCCCGACACGCAATGCATGCGCCGCGCCGACCATCTTGACGTTCAGCGCGCGGTCAAGCGGCAGCCTGTCGCCGCCGTGGTCGGCAGCCAGGATGTCATCTTCCAGCGCCTTGACCTTGCTTACCGCATCGTCGTAAGCGCTCTTGGCGGGAAGATCGTCGGGCATCTTGCGGCCCTGCTGCTGGAACACCCTGCGTTCAGCTTTGAGTTGCTTCTTGGCGGCCTGCTCCTCGGCCTTGGCCGCGTCTATCTGGGTGCGGGCCTTCTTGCCGTCGGCCCGGGTGTCCTCGGCAGAGTAGGCGTACAGGCCGCGCAGGAAGTCGTCAATGGTGATCTTGTCGCCCGTGGATACCGAAGAATCCTTCTTCGTGACCTGCAGGTACAACCCCCGCAACTTGTCCGCTGCCACCAGCCGGGCATGCTGCGCAGTGTGCAGGATCTCGGTGCGGGCCGTCTCGTACTCCTTCACGGCGGCCGCCGTCGTGGGGTCGGAGGTGACGATCGGTGCGACGACGCCTCCTCCCCCCGTCGGCACGCCCTTGCGCGTGGCGACGTGCTCGGCGTTCTTCAGAGCGGAGTCGCAGGTGGAGAGGGCGTCGGCAAGGTCTCCGAGTATCTTGCCCGCGTCGTACACGAGAGTGGCGAAGGCGCCGGCCGTGATCGCGTCGGCCGTCCACTGCCCACGGAAGGTGCTCGCGGCTTCGCCCTTCCAGCTGGCGTCGGTGGCCAGCTCGTCGACGACACGGGTGAGCGGCTTCACCACGCCGTCGAGCTTGTCCTTGGCGTTCTTGTACGTGTCGGACATCGTGCGCAGCACGCCGATGTCACCGCCGACCCAGCTGTCGCCCATCAGCCCTCCTCCAGATTCAGGTCGTCGAACAGCCCATGCACGTCGATGTCGTGCCGATGGAAGGAGTCCCGCGCGTATCCGACCTTGTCCCCATGCTCGTCCAACCTGTCCGCCAGGCCGATGTGCAGCCCGATGATGAGGTCAGCGACCTCCTTGATCGCGTGGTCCAGTCCCGGATCGCCCCCGCTGCCTATGGGCGGCGCCACGTCTGAGTGCAGCTTGCGCCACTCGGTGGCCTGGTCGTGGAACGTCGTCGCCATCGTGCTGAGGTCGCCGTAAATCGCCTTGAAGTCAGCCGACATCACCGCACCTCCTGGGCATAGGCGGCCAGGTCTTCCGGCTGCCAGTTGTGGTGTCCGGGAACGACCCGCGGGTCGAACAGGACACCGACGCCCTGTTCGCGGACCCCCTCGGCAAGCGGGCCGATGGACGTGGCGACCCACGGCTGCAACTCCCCGAGCGCCTCCACCAGCTTCTCCGGCGTGGTGAAAGCGAAGGCCACAGTGCCGTGCGAGGGGTGCGCGAAGAGCTCGAAGACGATGAACGGCACGCGGGCCAGGCTGCCCCCGGCGCCCGTCGCAACCACAGACCGCGGATGGGCCGGGACGAACACCGGCGTGTGATAGGCCGGAACACCCGGCTTCGGTCCCGGACGGTCGTCCGCATCATGCCGCCCGGGCGGCGCCTCCTCAACGAAGTCCAGCAAACGCGATCGCTGCGGCTCGGGCGCCGGTCCGGACGGAGCGACCGAATCCGGCTCGACGTAGTCGAACAGAAGCGAACGTATCGGCGCTCCCACCGCCGTCACCTCTTCCCCGTGGTTCCGCGTGGATGATGGAGCCCGACCACAGTAGCCAGCGAGCATCGGAGCAAATCCTCCTATGTCGGGGCGCCGATCAGGGTGCACACGGAACCCATACGGCGGCTTGGCCGTACACCGATCAGCCCTTGACCTGTTGATGAACCAGCGCAGCGCGGGCCGGGAAGCCGCGCGGCACACACAGGACCACCGGCAAAGCCTGGCGCGCCGAGCCCATCACCGCGCGACGCAGGCACCCACCACCGAAGAGGTCCCGGCCTCTCAACCGGGGCGGGTATCGACGGCTACCGGCTGATCGGCCGCCGAGCCGTCGACCGCGCCGGACACCCATCGCGTACGAGGACTTCATCTGGTACGACGCGGACGGCGGCGAGCACACGGTGTTGCTGCGCGAGGAATCTTCGGGCAGCGTGCCGGGCGGTGGGGTGGCGCGGGGACTCGCGCTTCTCGGCGGTCGCCCCCGGATCGAACCGGGCGTGCCAGTCGCGTGCCAGACGCTACGGGGAATCACGTGGAACGGAAGGGACTGACCACGGGCACGACCAGGCCTCCAACAGCGCTCCGTCACACGTCGGCACAGCGACTACCGCTTTGTCACCAGAGTGTCGGCCACGGCCGCAAACTCTTCGACTAGATTTTCCATATGCCTGAGCAGCCGCCCTATCTCCGCATCGCCGACGAACTCCGGCGGCGGATCGCGGAGCACGTATGGGAGTCCGGGGATCGTCTGCCCTCCCGTGCTCAGATCGGCCAGGAGTGCGGTGTGGGCGTCGTTCGCCGCGCGCAGGAGTTGCTGATCTCCCAGGGTGTACTTGAAGGCCGCGCCGGGTCGGGCACGTACGTCGCCGAGCCCCGGAAGCGGGTCCGGGTCGTCCGGTCGACGGCCCGGGAGCAGCCCAGCGGATCGCCGTTCCGCGCGGATATGAAGGCCGCGGGCAAGCAGGGTGATTGGGAGAGCCGGACCGATGCCAAGGTCCCGGCGCCGGCGGACATCGCGGCGCGGCTTGGCATCGCTGAGGGTGACCTGTGCGTCCGGACTACGTACGAGTTCCTGGCCGACGGCAGGCCGGTGCAGCTGTCCACGAGCTGGGAGCCCTACGATCTCACCGTCGGCACTCTCGTCGTCCTCCCGGAGGGAGGGCCGCATGCCGGGGCGGGCGTCGTGAACCGCATGGCCGCGATCGGCGTCACCGTCAGCCATGCCGTGGAGCAGCCCGAGCCGAGGCAGGCGACCGCTGAGGAGGCGTCGATACTCGGCATCCAGAAGGCCGCGCTCGTCACGCACATCCGGCGGACGTACTACAGCGACCAGGGGCGTCCCGTGGAGACGGCGGACATCGTGGTGCCCGCCGCGCACTGCGAGATCGTGTACGAGATCCCCATCAACCGGTAGCCGACAGCCGAGGGCGAGCCTGCCGCCTGATACCCCGCAGGTCTGTCCCGGGCCTGCCTCTCCAGTGCTTGATCCATGCTCCACGCCGGGCCGTCCCTGGGCCGTCCGAGGGTGCCCGAGGCCACCCAGCGGCGGCCGACAGTGACAGACGAGCCACAGCTCGCCCCCACCGAAACCCCAGGTCAGAGCCCCCGCACCAAACGGGTTAACACCCAAGCCTGGCGTTCAGGCAAGATGGGGTGTATCTGCCCACTGCCAGATTTCAAGCTGCCGGACGGTTTCTCTTGGCTGAGTTCATTTACACCATGCGCAAGACGCGCAAGGCGCACGGCGACAAGGTGATCCTCGATGATGTCACCCTGAACTTCCTGCCGGGAGCGAAGATCGGCGTCGTCGGGCCGAACGGTGCCGGTAAGTCGACCGTGCTGAAGATCATGGCGGGGCTCGAGCAGCCGTCGAACGGCGACGCCTTCCTGTCGCCGGGCTACAGCGTCGGCATCCTGCTCCAGGAGCCCCCGCTGAACGAGGAGAAGACCGTCCTGGAGAACGTCCAGGACGGTGTCGCCGCGATCAAGGGCAAGCTCGACCGGTTCAACGAGATCGCCGAGCTGATGGCGACCGACTACTCCGACGCGCTGCTCGACGAGATGGGCAAGCTGCAGGAGGAGCTGGACCACGCCAACGCCTGGGACCTCGACGCCCAGCTCGAGCAGGCCATGGACGCCCTCGGCTGCCCGCCCGGCGACTGGCCCGTCACCAACCTCTCCGGTGGTGAGAAGCGCCGCGTCGCGCTGTGCAAGCTGCTGCTGGAGCAGCCCGACCTGCTGCTGCTCGACGAGCCCACCAACCACCTCGACGCCGAGTCGGTGAACTGGCTGGAGCAGCACCTCGCCAAGTACCCGGGCACCGTCGTCGCGATCACCCACGACCGGTACTTCCTGGACAACGTGGCCGAGTGGATCCTCGAGCTGGACCGCGGGCGCGCGTACCCGTACCAGGGCAACTACTCCACCTACCTGGAGACCAAGGCCGCCCGTCTGAAGGTCGAGGGCCAGAAGGACGCCAAGCGGCAGAAGCGGCTCAAGGAAGAGCTGGAGTGGGTGCGGTCGAACGCCAAGGGGCGGCAGGCCAAGTCCAAGGCCCGTCTCGCGCGGTACGAGGAGATGGCCGCCGAGGCCGAGAAGATGCGGAAGCTGGACTTCGAGGAGATCCAGATTCCGCCGGGCCCGCGCCTGGGCAGCGTCGTCGTCGAGGTCGACAAGCTCAACAAGGCCTTCGGGGAGAAGGTCCTCGTCGAGGACCTCAGCTTCACCCTGCCGCGCAACGGCATCGTCGGGGTGATCGGCCCGAACGGTGCCGGCAAGACCACCCTGTTCAAGATGATCCAGGGGCTGGAGACGCCGGACTCCGGTGGCATCAAGGTCGGCGAGACCGTCAAGATCTCGTACGTGGACCAGGGCCGCGCGAACATCGACCCGAAGAAGACGCTGTGGGAGGTCGTGTCCGACGGGCTCGACTACATCAACGTCGGGCAGGTCGAGATGCCGTCGCGCGCGTACGTGTCCGCGTTCGGTTTCAAGGGCCCGGACCAGCAGAAGCCGGCCGGCGTCCTCTCCGGCGGTGAGCGCAACCGGCTCAACCTGGCGCTGACCCTGAAGCAGGGCGGCAACCTGCTGCTGCTCGACGAGCCCACCAACGACCTGGATGTGGAGACGCTCTCCAGCCTGGAGAACGCTCTGCTGGAGTTCCCGGGCTGCGCCGTGGTCGTCTCCCACGACCGGTGGTTCCTCGACCGCGTCGCCACGCACATCCTCGCCTACGAGGGCGACTCCAAGTGGTTCTGGTTCGAGGGCAACTTCGAGTCGTACGAGAAGAACAAGATCGAGCGGCTCGGCCCGGACGCCGCGCGTCCGCACCGCGCCACCTACAAGAAGCTGACCCGGGGCTGATCGGTCTTGCGCCACATCTACCGCTGCCCGCTGCGCTGGGCGGACATGGACGCGTACGGGCACGTGAACAACGTCGTCTTCCTCCGCTACCTGGAGGAAGCCCGCATCGACTTCCTGTTCCGCCCGGACAAGGAGTTCAAGCAGGGGTCGGTCGTGGCGCGCCACGAGATCGACTACAAGCGGCAGCTCGTTCATCGGCACCGCCCGGTGGACATCGAGCTGTGGGTCACCGAGATCAAGGCCGCGTCCTTCACCATCGCCTACGAGGTGAAGGACGCGGACCTCGTCTACGTGCGGGCCTCCACCGTCATCGTCCCGTTCGACTTCGAGGCGCAGCGGCCACGCCGGATCACCGCCGAGGAGCGCGAGTTCCTCGAGGGGTACCGGGACACGGCCGAGGACGAGGACGAGGAGGCCGTCGCCGCATGACGGTGCTGCACCTGGCCGACGAGACGGAGGCGGCCGACCTCGCCGCCTTCCTCTCCCGGCTGCTCCACTACGACCGTGGAGCCGCGGTGCGCCTGCAGGCGGCCGGCACCGCGCTCGCCGTCTTCGGACGTCCGCCGTCCTTCGAGGTGCTGGCCGTCCGCGCCGTACGGCTGGAGAAGCCGTACGAGGACGGACTCGACGCCACCCTCGACGTGACCGTCTCCGCCGGAGAGTTCCTCGAGTCCGTGGACGAGCGCGGGGCCACCGCCGCCGTGCCGGCCGCGGTCACCGGTCCGCCGTGGGCCGGGGTGCTGCCGCCGCGCGGCGGCTGGCGGGCCGCGCCGGGGCTGCCCGCCCCCGACGTGCTGCGGGCGACCGTCGCGGCGGCGGTCACCGAGTTCCGGTCCCGTACCGAGGAGCTGGCGCCCGACGCCCGCACCCGCGCCGAGCTGGACCGGATCGGGCGGGACATCTGGTCCCGGGAGGTCGGCCGGACCGGGCTTCCGGTCCGGGCCGTGCACGCGGCGCAGTCGCTGGGCTTCCTGCGGCCGGGTGCAGACCCGGCCGGCACCGGGCTGTACTCCTCGGGGGCGTGGCTCAGGCTGCGCACCCCCTACGGGTCCGTCGCCGTACGGCGGGCGGGCCTCGGCCCGCTCGGCGTCAGCGTGCGCTGAGACTCACTCCGGCGACCGCGTGCCGTCCGGCCACACCCCGATGCGGTCCGTTTCCAGTTCCAGGCCACGCGGTCGCGCATGTCGAGGGCGCGAAGGTAGTCGGCGGGGAGCTGGAGACGGCCCGCGCGGTCGAGCATGGCGTACTCGCGGGCCACGACCTTCTCATGGCCGGTCGCGGCGTCGATCTCGCTGCGCCGCAGCACCTCGGTGGAGGTACGGCCGTCGCGGATGGCGACCGTGCGGCGGACCTCGCCCGCCACCGCCCGGTCGTGGGTGACGATCACGATCGTGGTGCCGAGGGTCTCGTCGGCCGTGCGGAACGCGTCGAAGATCTGCGCGGCGGTCCCGGAGTCGAGTTCGCCGGTGGGCTCGTCGGCGAGCAGCACCGCCGGGGCGCAGGCGAGGGCCACGGCGATCGCGACGCGCTGCTGCTGGCCGCCGGACATCTCCCGCGGGTCGGCGGTCTGCGGGAGCGCGACCGCGCCCGCGGTACGGCGCGCGAGGCGGCCCTCGGTCGGCCGTAGCTGCGTGCGGTCCAGCGCGGCGAAGTAGGTCGGGTCCGGGTCGCGGGCGGCTGCAGCGGGCGGGGCAGCGCGTAGGGGCCGGAGCGGCGCAGGGTCCTGATCGACACCGGCAGGCCGGCGAAGGTCTTCCGGGCGCCCGCGCGGACGGCGGCGTCGGCGGCGGCGCGCCGGTCCGGCGACACGTCCGCCTTGACGATCAGCGCGGTGTCGGCCGCGTTGCGGGGATCGGCCAGCACGTGGCGGAGCGCGGCGTCGCCGATCGCCGCCGAGTACGCGGTGAGGGTGGCCAGGACCGCCGTGGTCAGCACGACGGTGAGCACCGCGGCACCCGGCAGCAGCCGGTGCGCACGCGCGCGTGCGAAGACAAGCCCCGTCACCCGGCCCCCGTGAGTGCCCGTCGGTTCCCGACCTTCGAGCGATGCTGACAGACCGGAGCGGCTCCGGGTAAGCGGTTGTCGACCGGTCTGCACCGGATCGTGACCGCAATACGGCTCCGCACGACCGGAATTCGAAATTCAGCGGCGGCCGGTCAGTCCGGGGTGTTGATCATCGACGCGGCGGCGTACGTCAGGTAGTTCCACAGCGTCGTCTCGTGCTCATCGGACAGCCCGAGTTCCTCGACCGCCACCCGCATGTGCCGCAGCCACGCGTCGTGCGCCGCCCGGTCCACCTGGAACGGGGCGTGCCGCATGCGCAGCCGGGGATGGCCGCGGTTCTCGCTGTAGGTGGTGGGGCCGCCCCAGTACTGCATCAGGAACAGCGTCAGCCGCTCCTCGGCGGGGCCCAGGTCCTCCTCCGGGTACATCGCCCGCAGGAACGGATCCACGGCGACTCCCTCGTAGAAACGGTGGACGAGCCGGCGGAAGGTCTCCTCCCCGCCGACCTGCTCGTAGAAGGTCTGCTCCTGAAGCGTGCCGCGCCGAATCTCATTCACGTCCTCCATGGTGTCAGACCGGGTGACCCAGGTCTCGAGCCGTACACCGTCCTGGCCGGTCGGGAGGCGTTCGTGGCAGCGGCCGAAGA
Source organism: Streptomyces sp. NTD91 (assembly GCF_059510455.1). Lineage (NCBI taxonomy): Bacteria > Bacillati > Actinomycetota > Actinomycetes > Kitasatosporales > Streptomycetaceae > Streptomyces > Streptomyces sp. NTD91. Next base: position 74,726 of record NZ_JCAJZW010000035.1, on the reverse strand, counting down.
AGGGCGCGGAGCAGCGACGGCCCGCAGGAAAGGCGGCGGCCGGCGTCCCGCGGACGCGCCGACCGGGACGGGCGTGAGCCGCGGGGCCCGGGAGCGCTGCCGTGCTGCTGTTCGGCGAGCCCACCCGCAGGCCCCCGGCCGCCGGCGCCGGCCTGCGGGAGCGGCGGGCGGCGTCACCGCGTCGGTGCGGACACCGGACCCCTGTGGGCACCGGGGTTCAGGCCCTTGCCGCGCCGCCGTCCAGCAGACCGGCGAGCCTGCCCACCGTCCGGTCGATCTCACGGGCGCACCCGTACAGCACGTCCCGGGGTCTTCCCGCGGGGTCCGCGATGTCGTCCTCGGCCGGCGGGACGGAGGGGACGGCACCTCTGCGGGCCGCCGCGGCCGCCACCACGGCATCACCGCACCCCGGATCCACTCGGGCCCCTCCGCCGCGCACTCCGCCGCAGGACCAGGCGGCGAGACGGAGGAACTCCTTCAGGGTGAAGCAGCGCCGCAGCGCCGAGGGCACCAGCCGCACGGCCGCCTCCCGGTGCTCACGGGCGAGCCCCAGCACCAGCGCCGCTTCCGCGACCAGGTGCGCGGTGAGCGCGCGGGTCTCGAACCCCGAACCGTCACCGCCCAGCTCCTCCAGCACCGTCCTGGTGGAGGCGTCCATGCCGCAGTGGGGCCACGCCTGCGTGCCGGCACTCTCCGGCCGCACGGCCGAGCCGGGCGGAAGCCTGGCAGCCAGCAGCCGCTCGGCGAGCACCGAACGGTGCACGTTGCCCGTGCAGACGAACAGGACCCGGGTCATTTCCGGCCCGGCCCCGGTGCGCCCGCCTTTCCCTGAGTGACCGAGACACGAGGTGCGGGCAGCTCTCCGTAGGACCCGTAGCCGCTGTAGCGGTCGCCCTTGGGGGCGGGAGCCATGCTGAAGACGGTGCCGAGGACCCGGACGCCCACGCGGTCCAGCGAGGCCGCGGCGGCGCGGACCTGGTCCCGGCTGGTCCTGGCGGCGCGGACGACGAGCAGCGCGCCCTGGGCGAGCGAGGCGAGTCCGACGGTGTCGGCGACCGGTAGCAGCGGCGCGGTGTCGACGATCACGACCTCATAGGTGTCCGCCAGCTCACCCAGCACCTCTTTCATGCGCCCCGAGGCGAGCAGCTCCGTGGGGTTCGGCGGCAGGGCGCCGCTGGTGAGCACCGACAGCCGGCCCTCGGCCTGCTGCATCACGTCCTCGATGCGTGCCTGCCCGATGAGGACCGTGGTCAGACCGGCGTCCTGCACCAGGCCGAAGGCCGCGGCCACGCACGGGCGGCGCAGATCGCCGTCCACCAGGCACGTGGAGACGCCGGCCTCGGACAGCGAGAGGGCGAGGTTCACCGCGGTGTTGGTCTTGCCCTCACCGGGCACCGAACTCGTCACCACGATGATCCGGGGCCGGTCGTCGACCTGGGAGAACTGCAGATTGGTGCGCAGCTTGCGGAAGGCCTCGGCGCGACTGGAACGCACGTCGGTGGTGACGAGCGGCCGCCTCGGGGCGTTCCTGTCGTAGGGGATGGTGCCGAGACCGGGCAGCCCGGTGACCTCGCCCAGCGATTCGCTGGTCTTGAGCGTGGTGTCGAGGGTCTCGCGCAGGGCGACCGCTCCGGCACCCAGCAGCAGTCCGCCGAGCAGCCCTGCCGACAGGTTCAGCAGGGGGCGGGGCGAGACCGGACCGGAGGGAGCGACGGCCTCCTGGGTGATGCCCAGGGAGACGGGTGAGGTCGCGGTCTCACTGTCCGCGTGGCTCTTCCCGTGCCGTGCCGGGTTGCGTTTGGGCGTCTCCAACCGCTCGACGACCGCGCTGAACCGCTGCGCCACGGCGTTGGCGACACGGGCGGCCCGCTCGGGCGCGGTGTCCCGGACGGCGATGTCGATGAGCACCGTGTTGAGCGGTGCGGTCGCGGTGATCCGTGCCGCCAGTTCCTCCGGCGTGGTGCGCAGCCCCAGCTCCCTGATCACGGGCTCGGTGACCTGACGTGTGGTCACGATGGCCGCGTACGACTGCACACGGGCCTGCGAGAAACTCTGACCCTGGTTCAGCTGGGCGGAATCCTCGCCGGTGTGGGTGGCGACGAAGAGCTGAGTCCTGGCCTCGTAGACAGGGGTACTCAGGACCGTCGCGGCAACTGCCGCCCCGACCGCGAGCACCAGACAGACCACGACGGTCGGCCAGCGTCTGGCAAGAGTCTTCAGGAACTGGTGGAGATCCAAGCTGCATCCCTCATAGAGCCGGGGGAACCGCCCCAATCAGGGCATTCGGCTCCCTTTGTGCACAGCCGACCATAGGGACTCGCACGCCCGGAGCGGGGAAGCCACCCCATGTCGGTCCGTCGAACGACCCGGGCGACGCACATCGGCGAGGTCATCCGCCGAGGCGTCCGCGTGGACCATCGGGAAGCGAGTGCTACCCCATCCGGTGACTTCTGGGGGGCGCCACGTTAACGGGTCTGGATATGTCCCATTTATTGCATGTACGCAGGTGTTGAACATCCAGATCTCGAGTACGGCCGACGTGCAAGCGCCCGGCCCGTGCCGAAGCCGAGGAGAGTGCATGAAGAAGACGACGACATCGCCCAGATGGCGCGTCGCACTGGCATCGGCGGCATCCGCCGCCCTGCTCGTCGCCGCGCCGCTGGCAGCAGCCGAGACCGCCCACGCACAGCCGTACCCGCCGGGATCGGCGGGGGCGCTGTCCGTCAGCGCCACCACCGTGACGGCCGGGCAGCCGCTGACCTTCAGTTCAAGAGCCTTCGACCCGGGGACAAGCGTCACGGCGCTGCTGGAATCAACGCCGGTCGTCCTCGGCCACTTCCAGGCCGACTCCAGCGGAGTGGTGTCGGGGACCGTGACCATCCCGACGTCGACCGTCACCGGCTACCACGTGTTCCGGCTCACCTCGGGCGACCCCGACCCCAGTGTCGGTGTCACCATCTACGTACTGGGCGGGACCGGCTCCCCGCCCCCGACCCCGACCCCGAGCCCGACTTTCCCCCACAAGCCGCCGCACCACCACGGACACCACGGACACCACGGACACCACGGTGGACACCACGGGCACTACGTGGACTTCGGGGACGACGATCGCAGCAAGGCCGTCGAGCCGGTGAGCCCGCCGCAGCACGGCAGCCTGGCGGAGACGGGCAGTGAGAAGGCCATGACCGTGGGCGGTGCCGCAGCGGCGCTGCTCGTGGTGGGCAGTGGCACGGTGCTGGCTGTGCGCCGCCGCCGTAATTCATGACGAGGCAAGGACTCCGCACGGCGGAGCAACAGCGTCCCGGCCGAGGCCGGGACGCTGTCCCCATGCCCGGGCCCGACCGCCCCGACGACCGGACACCGCCCCGCCGCCGCGTCCTCCGGATCGCCCTGGCGGCCGGTGGGGCGACCCTGCTTGCCGGCGCGGTCTGGATCGGCGTCACCGGGGTGCTCGCCCGTTCCGAGTTGCTGGCGGCCCGACAAGACCTCGACACCCTGCGGCAGTCGGTGGCGGCCGTCCCCGCGTCGGCCTCCGCCTCCCCTGCGGCTCTCCCGTCCACGCAGAAGCGAGACCTGGCGCTCCGTTCGGCAGCCGCGCACGCGGCTCGCGCGCATCACCTCACCACCGGACCGGCCTGGTACACGGCCGCCCATGTGCCTTTCCTCGGCAGCCCGCTGAGGACCGTGCGCGGCGCCGCGTACGCGGCGGACCGACTGGCCGGCGACGTCCTGGCTCCGCTGGCCCACGCCCTGCCGCAGCCCACTGCGCACAGCCACGGCGCCGGGATGGCAGAGGCCCTCACGGCACTGCGGACGCACGCTCCGCAGATCGTCCGGGCCGCGCGGGTGGCGGCTCAGGTGCAGACCGACGTGCACGGGCTGCCCAGATTCACATGGCTGCCGGCGGCGGACCGCGCCCGGGCCCAACTCGCGCTGCAGACGGACCACCTGGTCCCGGTGACGGCCGACGCGTCCGTGGCGGCCCGCGTCCTGCCGTCCATGCTCGGCCTCCAGGGAGAACGGCGCTACTTCCTCGCGTTCCAGAACTTCGCCGAGGCACGCGGCACCGGGGGCCTGCCCGGAGCCTTCGCCGTGCTGCGGGCCGACCGGGGCCATCTGGCCTTCGAACGGTTCGGCAACAACACCGAGATGGCCGAGGCGAAGGCGGACGTCCACCTGGGAGCCGACTACGCGGCGCGCTACCGGGGCGACGAACCCACCACTGTGTGGGAGAACTCCAACATGAGCCCGCACTTCCCCTACGCGGCCCGCATCTGGGCCGCCGCGTGGCGCAAGCACACCGGCGAGCACGTGGACGGCGCCATCGCCGTCGACCCCGCCACACTGAGCCGCCTGCTGCGGGTCACCGGCCCCGCCCGCACGGCCGACGGCACCCAACTCACCGCAGACAACGTCGTGGACCTCACCGAACGCGTCAGTTACGCGAAATACCACGACGTCGCCCGGCGCAAGGCGTTCTTCGTCGACGCGGCCCGCGCCGCCGCCGCGCCGCTGATGGCCGCCGTCGACAACTCCCGCCTGCTGCCCGCACTGGCTGTCGCCCTGCACGACGTCGAGCGGGACGGGCGGCTGAAGGTGTGGAGCGCCCACGCGGAGGAGCAGCGCCTCCTCGAATCGCGCCCCTACTCGGGCACGCTCCCGGACACTCCCGGCCCCTTCGCCGGGCTCGTGCTGAACAACGCGGCGGGCTCCAAGCTGGACTACTACCTCGACCGGAGCCTGCTCTGGGAGGCGGGCGGCTGCTTCGGCGGTGAGCGTCAGGTCACGGCAACGGTGACCCTGACCAACCGGGCCCCCACCTCCGGCCTGCCCGACTACGTCACGCAACGGGACGACCGCCCGCCCTACCGCACCCGGCCGGGCGACAACCGGCTCCTGGTGTCGTACTACGCGGGCGTCGGCGCCAGGCTCACCGGCGCCACCCTGGACGGCCGGCCCGCTCTGCTCGCACCCGGCGTCGAACGCGGCCACTCCGTGTACACCCTGGACCTGGAACTACCTGCCCGATCCCACCGGACGCTGGTCCTGCACCTCCTGGAACCCCATGCGAACGGCACGCCCACCGTGCTGCGGCAGCCCCTGGTGACACCGCTGCGCACCACGCTCAAGGCGAACGGCACGTGCGGTGCGTGAGCGCATGCGGCGGGCCGGCGCCCTGATGCTGTCGGGTGCGCTCGCCCTCGGAGCGTGCGCGGCCGCACGAGCGGCCGCCGACGAACGGCCGCCCGCCGCCCGCCGGGTCGAGCACCTGCGGGTCAAGGTCCTCGAGGTCCTGCGGCACGACCCGAAGGCGTTCACCGAGGGCCTCGAGATGGCCGACGGCACGCTCTACGAGAGCACCGGTCTGTCCGGAGGATCCTCCGTACGGTCCGGGCCCCCGGGCAGACCGCCCACGGTCCGGGCCGTGCTGCCCGCACCTCTCTTCGGAGAGGGGATCACCGTGCTCGGCCGGACCCTGTGGCAGCTCACCTGGCGCAACCGCATCGCCATCGAGCGCGACACCAGGACGCTCGCGGAACTGCGCCGCGTTCCCTACCCCGACGACGGCTGGGGCGCCTGCTTCCAGCGGGCGCGGCACCGGCTGGTGACGAGCGACGGCTCGGCGCGTCTGACGTTCCGAGACGCGCGGACGCTCGCGAGGACGGGCGGGGTCACCGTGACCGATCAGGGCCGCCCGGTCACGAACCTCAATGAGCTGGAGTGCGTCGGCTCCGTCGTGTACGCCAACGTGCTCTTCACCGACCGGATCATGCGCATCGATCCCGCCACCGGAGCGGTGACGGCGACCATCGACGCGTCGGGCCTGCTGCGCGGCGACGAACTCGTCCCGGGATCCACGCTGAACGGCATCGCGGCCGTCCCCGGAACGGGCCAGTTCCTGATCACCGGGAAGTTCTGGCCCAAGATGTTCCGAGTCGTGTTCGTGCCGGCCTGACGGACGGGCGGCCGGTACCACTCGAGCGGTGCCGGCCCTCGCGTCGTCGCGTACCGGCGTCGCCGGTCATCGCCGCAGGACGTCGGATCCCAGGTTCTCCACGTACCAGGCGTACGTCTGGCCGAGTCCCTCGCGCAGTTCGATGCGGGGTGCCCAGCCCAGCGCGGTGAGCCGGGAGACATCGAGGAGCTTGCGCGGGGTGCCGTCCGGCTGACTCGGATCCCACTCGACACGCCCCTGATACCCGACGACCTCCGCGACCATGTCCGCCAGTTCACGGATGGTCAGGTCCGTGCCGGTGCCGACGTTGACCGGGCCGTCTGCGTCGTAGTGCTCCAGCAGATGCAGACATGCCCGGGACAGGTCGTCCACGTGCAGGAACTCCCGGCGCGGCGACCCGCTGCCCCAGTTCACCACGCGCGGCGCCCCCGACTCCTTCGCCTCGTGGAAGCGCCGGATCAGGGACGGCAGCACGTGCGCGTGCTCGGGGTGGAAGTTGTCGCCGGGACCGTACAGATTGGTCGGCATGGCGGAGATCCAGGGCAGGCCGTACTGCCGCCGCACCGCCTGCACCTGGAGAATCCCGGCGATCTTGGCGATGGCGTAGGCGTCGTTGGTCGGCTCGAGCGGACCCGTCAGCAGCGCCTCCTCCCGGATGGGCTGCTCGGCGAACTTGGGGTAGATGCAACTGGACCCGAGGAACAGCAGCCGCTCCACCCGCTGCTCCAGGGCAGCGTCCAGAACGTTGACCTGGATGCGCAGGTTGTCGGAGAGGAACTCGGCGGGGTGGGTGGCGTTCGCCCTGATCCCGCCTACGCGCGCTGCTGCGAGTACGACGACGTCGGGGCGCGTGGCGGCGAACCAGTCGCACACGGCCCGGCGGTCCCGCAGGTCCAACTCCGCCGAGCCGGGTCCGACCACGTCGGTGAAGCCCCTGCGGACCAGTTCCCTGCACACCGCGGAGCCGACGAGCCCCCGTCCCCCGGCGACGAACACGCGAGACGAGCGGTCGAGGGGGCGGCGGAGCGCCCCGGCCGGCGCTGCGGCCGGGGCCCTCGGCGCTGCGGCGGCTGGACGTGGGACGTCGGGGCCGGTGTTCGTGCGGATGGCCATGGATCGTGCCGTTTCCTCTCTCTGACGTCTCGTCAGGCCGTGTGTTCATGTGGCTGAGAGGAGCATCCCTGCGTGAGCACAGTCAGTGTGTAAGGCGCGCACAACGCGTGCCGTCCAAGCGCCGACCAGTACCCGACGAACGATTGTCGACCAGCACCAAGTGCGACACACCGGAAACAGCTCAGAAAGAAGAGTGGGGCTTTTCCGTATCCTGGCCTGGCGCTCGAGTCGCCTGAGTTCGGAGTGGCACTCCGCCCGCTCCCGTCGGGCCTGTGTGCGCCGAACCTCCGATGTCGAGTGGCGAGACGCGCCGGAAAACATGCCGTGCGGTACGTAACCAGCCGGGAATCGACATGTTGAAGACGCTGGGACACGTTCCGAACCTGACCTGGAGATGAATGTACTCGATTTCTGCCTGCCGCCAGGCGCTCGTCGGTCCAGTGAGGTCGCGACAGTGACTTCAGGCAACGTCAAATCCAGTGAGTGCAGGCCGAGGCTGTTTTCTGGATTTCCGTGGCTCACTTTCCAGGCTCTTGTCACCTCGTCGCACCATCCCGGTGTGTATTCCTGTTCCGACAGCCCAGTAAAGGAGTGCGCGTGACGGTAAAGACGGCGCTCATCACCGGTATCACCGGTCAGGACGGCTCCTATCTGGCAGAGTTGTTGCTGCAGAAGGGATATGTGGTCCACGGAATCGTCCGCCGCGCCTCGACCTTCAACACGCAACGCATCGAGCATCTCTACCGAGATCCGCACGACCCGGAGGCTCGTCTCTTCCTGCACTACGGCGATCTGACCGACGGCACCCGGATCGCAGGTCTGCTCGAGCGGTTGCGGCCCGACGAGGTCTACCATCTGGCTGCCCAGTCACACGTACGAGTGTCGTTCGACGAGCCCGAGTTCACCGGCAACACCACTGGGCTGAGCACCACCCGGCTACTCGAGGCCATTCGGACCACAAACCTGCCCTGCCGCTTCTACCAGGCCTCCAGTTCCGAGATGTTCGGCGCGGTGCCTCCGCCCCAGAACGAGGACACCCCCTTCCACCCCCGCTCCCCTTACGGCGTCGCCAAGGTCTACGCCTACTGGGTGACCCGCAACTACCGCGAGGCGTACGGCATCTACGCGGTCAACGGCATTCTGTTCAATCACGAGTCTGCGCGCCGCGGACCGACCTTCGTCACGCGGAAGGTCGCCATGGCCGCCGCACGCATCAAGGCGGGCCTCCAGAGCGAGCTCTACATGGGCAACCTGGAGGCTCGGCGCGACTGGGGCTATGCGCCGGAGTACGTGGAAGCGATGTGGCGGATGCTGCAACAGGACCAACCCGATGACTATGTCGTCGCCACCGGCACCAGCTACAGCGTCCGCGACTTCGTCGAGCACTGTTTCACCCACGTCGGGCTCAGCTGGCGTGACCACGTCCGGTTCGACGAACGGTACCTGCGCCCGTCCGAGGTGGACGACCTGGTCGGGGACGCGTCCAAGGCGAACCGGGTTCTCGGCTGGCGTCCGAGGGTGCTCACTCCGGAACTGGCCCGGCTCATGGTCGACGCCGAGCTCGCGGCGCTGAGAGGGGCGAACGTCGATCCGCTGCCCGCGTCGGGCGCTTCCCTCGAGCTCCTGACGGCGGTCATGAGGTGACGGCGCCACCCCTGCGTGACACCGTGGCAACGCGGCAGCTGGCTGTACTGATGGCCTGTCACAACCGGCGCGAGCACACTCTGCGAGCGCTGGGCTCGCTGCAGGTCCAGGTGGGTCTGCCCAGGGACGTGTCCATCGGCGTGCACCTGGTCGACGCAGGCAGCAGCGACGGTACCGCCGACGCGGTCCGCGCGGCGTTCCCCGGCACCGATGTGGTGACGGTGGGACCGGATGTGTACTGGGGTACCGGCATGGCGATCGCCGCACAGCGGGCGCCGGCCGACGCACACGTGCTGTGGCTCAACGACGACGTGGTCCTTCATCCGCATGCGGTCGCGACGCTCCTCTGCACTGCCGACCCGCGGCGTCATCCGGTCGTCGTTGTGGGAGCCACGCGGTCCAGTACTGTTCCCGGGGCGACGTACAGCGGTTACCGCATGACTCGGACAGGCGGCTTCCGTCCGCCTTCCGCGGTACGCCTCGAACCGGATGCCGAGGGTCCCCGGGCGTGCGACACGGGCAACGGCAACATCGTCCTGGTGACGGCCGCCGCCCGACGCATGCTCGGGGACATCGACCGGGTGTTCCCCCATCGTCTGGGCGACCTCGACTACGGGCTGCGGGCCCGCCGAGCAGGTATCCCGGTTCTGCTGGCCGCAGGGTATCTCGGTAGTTGTGACCAGAACCCGGCGCGAGCACCCGGCACCTCCGCGGAGCCCGGCATCGGACCGAGACTGGCACTCCGTCGGGTGGCCTCGGTGCGAGAACAGCCTCCGGGGCCATGGTGGCGCTACTGCCGCCGTCACCTCGGAGTCTGGGCCCCGCTCATCTTTTGTTCCCCGTACACCAAGGCGCTGTTGCGCTCGATCGCCCCCTCGCCGCGGAGTGCGTGAGCCTTCATGGTGGCCGACCGCTGCCTTCCCACCACCTGCAGGACGGATCAACCGTGCAACAGCCGCTGCTCACCTTCCTTATGGTGTCCGCTGTTACAAGTGGCCTCCTGTGGATTCTCATCAGACACCACGGGGTCGGCGTTCTCCTCCTCATGGCCGTCCATGCCTGGGACTCAGTGGCCGGCCAGAGCTCTGCACTGGTGCTGGGCATCCACGTCTACCCGGCGGATGCCCTGTCCCTGTGCGCGGCAGGCGTCGGCCTCGGCAGGCTGCTGCTTCATGGCGTGCCGAGGCGGGCCGGACTGGGGCCGCTGCTGGGGCTGGGGGCTCTCACCCTGTACTCGACGCTGCGCGGCATCGGCATGTTCGGCCTGCAGCCGGCAGTCAACGACGTCCGCATGTCCGCCTGGTACTTGTTGGCCGCCGCGCTCTACACCGCGACGATGCCCGCAGGGGTGTCGCTGGAGCGTGCCGTCAGACGAGCGTGGGGTGCAGCGGCAGTTGCATACGCCGGACTGTGCCTGATCGGTTGGGCGAGGCACGGGCTGCACGCGGTCACCTATCGCGCCACCGCCGACGGAACGGTGATCGATCCCCGACCTGTGCCGGCGGCAGCCGCTCTCGTCCTGGCGCAGGCTGCCGTCCTGCTGTTGTACGCACCCGCTGAACAGAGGGCGAGGACGGAGGCCGTTGCCGTCCCGGGTCGGCTCCGCCGCGCGACCCCCGCTCTGGTGCTTCTGCTCTTCGTCGTTCTTCTGCAGCACCGCACCATCTGGGTGGTGACGGTGGCCATGGTGATGGTGGGGTTCGTGCTGAGCACCGTCACCCACAGGCGTGGGTCGCTGTCTGCGGCCTTCGCTGGGCTGTCCGTGTCTCTTGTGGTGCTGATGTACCAACTGGGCACCTTCGGCACGGTCGGCAATGCGATCGTCACTTCGTTCGATGAGGTGCGGAGGAGCAACAGTACGCTCGAATGGCGTCTGGCGGGCTGGCAACAGCTTCTGCCGAGGTCACCGTCCGAATGGCTGAGCGGCGTGCCTTTCGGAGCCGGCTACGACCGTGTCGTCGGAGGTGGTCTGGTCACCGTAGGACCACACAACTATTACGTGCATCTCCTGCTGCGGCTGGGGCTTTTCAGCCTCGTGCTGCTGATCGGCTGGTACGTGCTGACGTGGCGGCGGTTGAGTTCGAAAGGTCCCTGGGATGTGACGCTGCGCGTGCTGATGGTCGGTCAGCTCGTCTTCTTCGTCACCTACTCGGCCGGTCCGGAACAGGGCGTACTGCTGGGGCTGTGCATGTGGTACCTGCGTACACGCGCCGCTTGCGCTACGTCCGGGAGCGGGTCGCACGGCGTGCCACCCATCCCGTTCCCGAAGAGCGCCGTACGTCCGGCAGATGACGTGCTGGCCGCGCCGACGGTGCGAGGAGCTTCCCTATGATCGCTCGGGCCGTACGGGCCGCACAGGCGAAAGCACTCATGCTGAACGGAGAACTCCGTCTGCGACGGTCGGGGGTGCGGACCGGCACGCACGTACGAGCGGTGGGTGCGCCCGTGATCGGCCTGGTTCCCGGCTCGGACGTCCTTCTGGGCGATCGCGTCGTACTGGTCTCGCGGACACCGTGGACGGCCCTCGGCGTTGCCCGACCGGTCATCCTGCGGACCCTGCGCCCGGGCGCGGTCATCAGAATCGGCCCCGACACCGGTCTGAGCGGAGCAACCGTGTGCGCTGCGACGAGGGTCGACATCGGCGCCCGTGTCCTGGTCGGAGCCGACGTCCTCATCTCTGACACGGACTTCCACCCGGTCGACGTCTGTCCGCGCAGGTCGGCTCCCGAAACCGCGGCCGCTTCCGCCCCCGTGAGCATCGGAAACGACGTGTTCCTCGGCGCGCGGGCGATCGTGCTCAAGGGAGTCACCATTGGTGAAGGTACCGTGGTGGGTGCCGGGAGCGTCGTCACCTCGTCGCTGCCCGACCACGTGGTCGCCGCCGGAAATCCCTGCCGCGTCCTTCGTCCCCTCCGTCACACCTCACCGCCCACCAGGGTCGGCGTTCACGACGGCTGAGTCAGCAGCCTCGCGAGAACCAGTCCGCATAGGCGCGGGCCACGCCATGGATCTGGAAGTGTGTTGCGACGCGATGTTGAGCCACATGGGCAAGACGCGTTCGGCGCGCCCGGTCGCGGGCCAGGTCCGACATGGCCTCGGCCAGCTTCACCGGGTTGTCGACGTCGGTGAGAACCCCCGCCAGGCCCCCGTCCAGTACCCACGGGACGCCGCCGCTCCGCGCACCGGCCACTGACGGAATGCCCACAGCCATGGACTCCACGAGGATCATGGGGAAGCACTCCACCCGTGACGGGTGAACCAGTACGTCCACTTCCTCGGAGAAGCGCCGCAGCATCACGTGACGGTCCGTCGTTCCCACGAAGTCGACCCCTGCCCCGAGTCGCTCGTGAGCGGCCCAGCGGGCTGCCGGGCCGTCCGGGCCGAAACCGTCACCGAACATCAGGAGCCTCCCCCCTGGGACCTGCTTGCGCGCCAGTTGGAAGGCCCGGAGCAAGCCCTTGCCGTTCTTCAGGGGGCCCCAACCGTGCAAGGCGGAGGCGAAGACGGGGGTATGCGTTGCACGTGGCGTGCCGGCGCGGGGGAGGGCGTCCAGCTCGACTCCGTTGGGAATCACCTCGACATGCCGGCGAACGCCCAGACACCGTTGCAGATGTCGGGCGGCGTAGGGGCTCACCGCGCTCAGGGCAGTGGCCCGATGGACGGCGGCCACGGCGAGTGAGTGCCGAAGCCACCGGTAGGCGCTGCGCATTTCCCAAGCGGACCGAAGCGGCGTGTCGTGTGCCGTGACGAACGCGGGCAGTCCCGTGGCCTCGGCTGCCAGAGCGAACTCGTAGGTCCAGTGCGCACTGACGACGTCGGCCGGGTATTCCAGCATGGCCGCCGCCAGACCCAGTCGTTCGGCCCGAAAGAAGTCCCGGAGCCGGTGCCGGGCCCGTGGCCGCTGAGGTACCACGACGATCCGCAGCGGGTCACCCGCCCCGTGGATGCGTCGCTCCCGCACCGCAGGACTCAACGCATAGACGGTCACCTGGTGCCCAGCCTCCAGCCAACTGCGGGCCAGCCAGCCCAGGAGGCCGAAGGAATAGACCTCGGGCAGCGGCCCGGGCACGTACGCGGCGAGTGGAGCGAGGTCCACCGGCCCTGCCAGTCCGATGTGCATGTCAGCGTCCTTCCGCCTGCTCGGAGAGTGCAACGTGATCCAGGGGCCCCGCCCTGCGTCCGGCCCCCGGCGACGGACACAGCCCCGTGGCGACGGCGGCCGCATACACCGGGATCCTCCGGCGCACGAGCGTGCACACGAGCACCACCGGCACCATGCACGCCAGGCCCCAGACCAGTCCTGTCGTGGGCGGTCGACCGAAGGTGCCGCACATGGCCGCCGCACCCAGCGCCGCACCGACGAGCCCGTGCACGACGTGCGTACGGACGACGAAGGAAGCGTGCACCAGCCCGTGGCGGTGCCAGCCCACCACCTGGACGACGTGCCCCGCCATTTGCCCCATCGCCCCCGCGGCGGTGAGCAGAAGCAGGCTCTGCCACGCGACCGCGGCGCAGATTGCGGCGGCGGTGAGGGCTGCCGCCGCGATCTGTGTCCGCAGCAGGGCTCTGGTGGCGTGACACACCTGGTCGATGATCATCCCGGATCGACACAGGAGAGTCGCCGCGGCTCCCAGGGCCAGCAGGGGAACCAGCTCGGAGGCTCTGTCCCAGCCGTCGCCGAGCAGCACGTGGAGCGCGGTCGGCCCGATACCGGCCAGCGCACCGAATCCGATGAGTGCCCCGGCGGAAGCGGTGCAAACGACGTGCGCCACGGCCGGCGCTCCTGCAAGCCCCTGCTTGCGCCGTTCGGCGAGGGCGGGAGTGGCAGCCGAGTTGAGTCCCTGGAAGAGGAATTGGGATGTCAGGCCAGTGACAACGTTCGCGCGAGAATAGGCGCCGGTGATGCCCGCTCCGAACACACGGCCCACCGCCCACATGGGAGCATTGCTGGTGGCGAATTCCAGAAGGCCGTAACCGGCCAGGAGGCCGGACGGCATCACCAGATCACGGGACCGTACCGGAGAGCCGTCGGGAATCGGCGACCGAACGGCGATCACGAGTGAGCCCAGGGCCACGGTGAGCATCGCGGTGGTCGGCTGCGCCGCAGCCAGACCGAACGACTTCAAGCCGCAGGCCAACAGCGCAGTACCGACCGCCACGCCACCGGCTTGCGCCGTCAGTTCGCATGTGACGGCCGCGCGGACCAGCCCGATGCGGCGCAGAGCGGTGACGGCCACCGCGGCCGCCGGCTGCACGAACAACTGGCAGCTCAGCACCCTGAGCATGAGGGGCAGGGCCGGCATCTGCCACAGAGCACCGCACCATGAAGCAACCGACTGGAGCACAGTGAACGCGACGACCCCGTATGCGGTGCCGAGACGCATCGCCGCGCGTACCAGGGAGCCGGTCAGCTGTTCGACCCGCAGGACGTGGGTGGCCAGCCCGCCATTGGAGAGGTAGCCGACGAGCTGGGTCACGGTGACGGCAATCGCGTATGCTCCGAACGCCTCGGTCGAGGCGACCCGACCCGTCCAGGCCGCGTACCCGAGTTGGAGGAGCGCGGTGGCGATGGCCGCCGCGTAGTTCCAGCCGAGACTGATGAGGACTCGAGTGGCCGCGCGACCCGGATCCCAGCGGTGTCCTGTGACCCGCATACAAGACCGTCCGTGGACGCGCTTCAAGCGACGGCTTTGCACACCAGGACCTGGCCTGCGGCGAAGGCCGGGCGCAGCCTGGCTGCGGCGCGGCAGATCGCCCCTTGCAAGCGGGCTCGCACCCCGTCACCGGAGTTGACGTGGTAGAAGGTGAAGCCCTGGGGTGACAGGCCACAGTCCCGCACGAGCCGGGTCAGTGACGCGGGGGTGAAGACGTACACGTGGTCCGGATGGATCTTCTCCACCCCTGCCAGTGTGTTGAGCAGTGTCTTGGCGCTCAGGCCGTTCGGCGTGGAGAGGATCAGCTCCACGCCGTCCCCCACTTCGCGCATCAGCCCGGAGATACCACGGAGGAACGAAGCGGCGTCCCGTACATGTTCGATGACATCGCCGGCCAGAATGACATCGGGCCTGAACTCCGCGACCGCGTCTGCGGCTCGGCTGTCGGTGAGGTCCTGCAGCAGATACCGGCCTCCGAGACGGGTGCGCAACTTCTCGATGCCCACCGGGTCGATGTCCACGCCCAGCACCTCGGCGGCGTCCTTCATCAGTCGGGCATGGAGAATCGACCCATCACGCAGACGCTCTTCTGTCAAGGGATGATCGGCGCAGCCGACGTGAACCACCCGGCGGCCGGCGCACAGACGGAGAAGGAGGTCGTCTCGTTCCTCCATGACTGGTCCGGTGGCGAGGCCGTGTACGAAAAACCCTGGTTCAGGCAATTTTCCTCCATTGCACCATTTGTGCTCATTCGATGCACATACTGCCGTGGTGGGCCCTGATGCCTGGGGGCGACACGTCGCAAAAGTCGGCGGGGAGTTGCGACTCATCCGGCGTCTTCCTTCAGTGCGCCGGGGGCCGGCCCCGGAGCAGTTCGAGGTAAAGCCGTTCCGCTGTCTCCGCCTTGGCCGCCCAGGTGTGTCTGCGTGCCCAGCGCAGCGCCGCCTCCGCCATGCGCGCTCGCGCTTCATCGTCGGCAAGCACGTCGTGGAGGGCCTGGGCCATGCGATCCGGGAGGTCCGCCGGATCTCCGAGCGGCACGGCGACGGCTCCCCCGGGAGCGGAGAAGTCGCCGATGCCCTGATGGTCCAGGTGCACCACCGGCAGTCCCCGTGACCAGGCTTCGAGGGTCTGCACACCGGACGAGTCGCGGAGGCTGGTGAACAGCAGCACGTCGGCCTCGTCGTAGGCCTGCAGAGCCTGCCCCCAGGCTACCCGGCCGCGGAACCGGACCGCCTCGGCCACGCCCAGGCGTGACGCGAGGTCTTCCATCGCCCCGCACAGCGGGCCGTCCCCGAGGAAGACCAGGCGTGCTTCCGGAACGCGCTTCTTCAGCCGGGAGAATGTCTGAAGGGCCAATTGCGGCGCCTTGAACGCGGCCAGCCGCCCCACCCACAGCACGGTGAGTCCACCGGATGTCCGCCGTGCCGGGGTCGTCGCCCGCACCAGGTCGCCCGGTACTCCGTCGGCCAGGTGCATGATGGGGTTCCGGCAGCCGAGGCGGCGGGCGCGCCGGGCTGTGTCCGTGTTGGTGGTCAGGACGGCTGCGGCTTCCCGCACGGTCGCCCGGCACGTGCGGCGGTGGCTGAGGGCACGGACCCACAGCAGTTCCCGTACCAGTTCGCGTCCGTACCCGGAACCCAAGAACCGGCGGTGACTGAACGGAGCCGTCTGACCGCCCCCCACGGGGCCGAACACCAGAGGCGGTCCCAGCTGCCGCAGGGCGCTGCCGCCCACCAGGGAACCGTACGAGACGTGATGCACGAGGTCGGTGCTGGAGAGACCGTGCAGACGTGCGTAGTCCAGGGCGTTGTTCTGCCAGCCGCTGTAGCTCACGAACTCCTGCGCCTGGTCCCGCAGCGGGCCCGGCACCGCGGCGATCCACCGGGGGAGCGTGCGCTCGGGTACGAAATGCGGTCGGACGTGGTTTTGCAGGGGCCCCAGTTCAGCGATGCGGCGGGCGATGTTCCGGACGTTGTCCCCGTCGCGGCGAGTGAGGACGTCCACACTGTGCCCGCGTCGCGCGAGCGCTTCGGCCCACGCCCAGCCCAGGCCGGGTTCCGTGCCCCGGTCCGGGTCGCAGCGATAGGAGACGAGGACGATCCGCAGCGGCCGAACACCGCCCCCGTCCTGTTCCTGCTCTCCCCGCCGGACCTCGACGTCTTCCATCCCGCTCCTTTCGACCGTGCCCACGCGTCCGGTCAGCCGTCGGACGGGGGGGCGCCTGCGCTGAGAAGCCACTCGTGCTCGGCGATCTCGTCGGCGCCGAAGCGCCGGCCGACAGGCGCCGCGGGATTGCCCGCGACGATGTCGTACGGGAGCACGTCTGCGGTGACGACGGCCCCGGCCGCCACCACCGCGCCGCGGCCGATAGTGAGGCCGCTGAGTACGACGGCTCCGTATCCGATCCACACGTCTGGGCCGATGTGCACGGGCCGGCTCAGCCGCTGCGGATGGTCACCGACCCAGTCGGCATGGCGGACCGTGATCCCGACCTGCCGCATGGCGTGGTCGGTGCGGCCGACGATTCCCACTCGGTTGGCGATGAGCACGCAGTCGCCGATCGTGCCGTCGACCTCGATGGTGCATCCCTTGCCGATGTACACGTCCCGGCCCACCGAGAGATTCTTCGGTGCCCACAGCACCGACCCCATGCCGATCCGCACACCGCGGCAGAGGTGCACGTTCTGCCGTACCGCGTAGAGCCTGTGCAGGTGCTCCCAGGCGGTTCGAAGCCGCCGCTTCACCGATCGGGACCTCCATCTTGGGACGCGAGCATGCCCATGACGCCCTCGCAGAATCTCTCGGCCATCCCTTCGACCGTGTATTCGGCCGCGCTCCGCGTACAGGCAGCACGCAACGACGCCAGCCGGTCGTCGTCGCGAAGGAGGGCGACGACGGCGGTGCTGTAGGCATCCAGGGCATCGGGTACGACCAAGGCGTTTCGCCCGTGCACCAGGTACTCGAACTCCGGGGCGTGCCACGGCCAGTCGGTCGTCACGATCGGGGTGCGCAGCGCAAAGGAGTCCACAGCGCACAAGCCGACCCGTCCCGGCATCAGCATGACGTCGCTGACCGTGCCCAGCACCGCGGCGTCCGCTCCCGTCACTCGGCCAAGGGGAATCACCGGGCTTCCCGGTCGGCTCGCTGCAGCGTCCACCAGGTGCCTGTGCATGCCCTCTCCGGCGACCAGCAGCCGGAATCCGGGCAGTTCGCCGACGATGCGCTCGACGGAGTCCAACAGGAAGGAGATGCGTTTGGGCGCGTCCAGGCCCCCGAGGTAGAGGGCCGTACGGCCTGGGGTCAGGCCGTGACGTCGCCTGAGGGCATCGGCTTGTGCGTATTCCGCCGTTTCCTGTCGGCAGGCACGGTCGCGAGCCTCGACGAGCGCCACGGTGTCGACGGAGTTGCGCACCACGGTGATCCGGCTGCGCGGAAAGCCCCGACGGGCAAGGTGATCTGCGCCCCCCTCGGTGTAGGCGAAGAACCAGTTGCCCTGCCTCGTCAAGGCGTCCTTGACGCGTGCCTCCATGCGGTTCACCGGCCGTGTGTAGGTCCGGCCGTGGCCCCAGAAGGCCACCGCCGGATGGTGTCTGCGCCGCAGTGACTTCCGTCGGCGCAGGGCCAGCGGAAACGCCTCCAGACTGTGCAACGCCTGTTCGAGCACGACCGCATCGGCGGACCCCGCACGACGACCGACACGGTGCCAGTCCACGGACACGCTGCCCACGGTGAGCAGGCGTGCGGTGGGCACTTCGGTCGCGCAGGAACAGGAGGCCGCATCCCGTCGGGCGTCCTGGCCCGGTGGCGGCGGACCGTGCAGCACCTCGAGGGTGACTCCACGAGCGTCCAGACGTTCGTGCGCGCGCTCGAAGAAACGGGTGCGGTAACTCGGCAGGTACGGCTGTACGACGACGACCCGCCTGCGCGCTCCGTGTCTCATGCTGCCCGCCCCTCAGCAGCCGGGTGGATGGCGACAACGTTGTCCGTGCTGCCGCAGCGGTGCTCGGGGTCCGACACCGGGCGGACCTCACCGCTGTCCGTGACCCGGTGCATCCGATAGCCGTACGCGACCAGTGCGTCCCAGGCCCCCCGGGCGGGCAGGTCGGCGCCGGCAGCGGCCGGGGGTGTGTACTCGAAGATGACCACGGGCCTGTCCTCGGTCAGGATCGAGCCGGCCCCCTCCAGGGCCAACTGCTCGTATCCCTCGATGTCCATCTTGATCAGCGCGATTCGCCGGTCCCTCGGCACCACGTCGTCGAGCCGCGCCACCTCGACGGCCTCCTCGGCAGTCGCAGCCTCGGGGAGCCTGGCCAGGGAGGAACGGGACCGGTCACGGTGGATGTGCAGGACGCCTCGGGCGGTGTCCCTTCCTGCGGCGACCGGCAGTACACGGATGTTGCCCGCGCTGTTGAGCCGGATATTCCTGGACAGCACCGCGCGCGCGTGCCTCGACGGCTCCAGCGCGATGACCAGTCCGGTCTCGGTGACGACCCGTGACATGGGAAGCGTGTACGCGCCGTAATGGGCGCCGACGTCCACAACATGGTCGCCAGGGCCGACCCAACGGTGAAGCTGGGCCAGTTCGGACTCGTAGGCGTTGCGCCAGAGGTACGTCAGCTTCGCGTTGCCCCGCCACTCCGGCGGACACCACATCCGGGTTGCGCAGTGCCCGAGCGAGACGGTGGCCCCGACACCTACCGCGGTACGTGCCCGCCAAGCGGCGAGCCGCAGCAGCGAGGCTGCCGGTTGCGCCGTGAACGCGGGATGCCGCAGCGTCCACCGCACCTTGCCGATCAATGACATGCGTTGCCTCTCCCCGAATCTCCTGATGGTCCGGCGGCCTGGGACGGTCGTCGCTCTTCCCCAGCAGAGGACGAGGCAGCCTTGTGCGTCTTGGCAGGCCGCGCCATGGCCTCGGCCGACTGCTTGGTCACCCCCCATACGAACCGCGTATTGCCGAACAGGTAGCGACGCCAAAGGCGCCGCGGCTCGCACCCGAGACGGAACACCCACTCCAGCCCGCTGCGCCGCATCCAATGCGGCGCCTGCGGCTTGGTGCCGGCGATGAAGTCGAAGGCCGCGCCCACCGCGACGGCCACGACGGGCAGTGCGGTGCACAGTTCGGCGGCCCATCGGTCCTGCTTCGGAGTGCCCAGTCCCACCCAGACGATGTCCGCCTCGGCCGACCGGATGTCTTCCTGCTGTTTCCGCGTCTCCTGAGCTGTCAGGGGCCGGAACGGGGGGGAGCAGGTGCCGGTGATCAGGGCGTTCGGGAAGCGGCTTCGCAGTTCCCGTTCCAGGGCGTCCAGCACGTGCGGGGTGGAACCGAGGAGGTAGTGGCGCAGCCCGCTGCTCCGGCCGAGGGCGAACACGTCCAGCAAGAGGTCCGGACCGTAGACGCGGGTGGCGGGCAGAGCCGTGCCCCGGTGCAGGAGCCGGTTGGCCCAGACGACGGGCTGACCGTCCGGGAGGTTGAGGGGCGCTGCGCTGAGGATGCCGTGCAACTCCGGGTCCCGGTCGGCGACTGCCAGTGTGTAGGCGTTGCACAGGTGCACGTCGCCACGGGGAACCGGGTCGGTGACATGGAGTGCGTCGACGGCAACTCCCCGGCCCGGGAGGCGGGTCGCGCGGATCCGTCGGGCGAGGTGCACGACGTCACGGGCGGCGCTCTCCCGGGTGTGTGCGGTGATGGGCACCCCCATGCATCGGACCACGGGGGCCGTGCGCGGGCCCGGCGTTCGCTCCTTGGTCGCTGGAGCGGTCATGCGCGGGCCGCGGCCGTCAGCGGTGACGCGACGGGCCCTCTTCCGCCCTCGGCGAAGGCCCCGGAGGCCAGGCGGATCCGGAAGTCGGTGATGATGTCGCGCAGGCCTTGTTCCACCGGGGTCGTGGGCTCCCAGCCCAGCAGCTCACGGGCCAGGGTGATGTCCGGGCGGCGTCGTTCCGGGTCGTCTTCGGGACGGGGAATCAGGGTGATCTCGGAGGTGGTCCGGGTCAGCTTCCTGATCCACTCGGCCAGCTCGAGCATGGAGACCTCGTGGGGGTTGCCCAGGTTGACCGGGCCGCCGTGATCGCTCGCCAGCATGCGCAGCAGTCCGTCGACCAGGTCGTCCACGTAACACAGCGACCTGGTCTGGCTTCCGTCGCCGGACACCGTGATCGGCTCTCCGCGCAGTGCCTGGCCGACGAAGGTGGGGATGGCCCTTCCGTCGTCCGCGCGCATCCGCGGGCCGAAGGTGTTGAAGATGCGCACGATCTTGGCGTCCACGCCGCGGTGTCTGCGGTAGGCCGTGGTCAGTGCCTCACCGAAGCGTTTTGCTTCGTCGTACACCGAGCGGGGGCCGACGGGGTTGACATGGCCCCAGTAGCTCTCCGGCTGGGGGTGCACCAGCGGGTCGCCGTACGACTCGGAGGTGGAGGTCAGCAGAAAGCGGGCACCCTTCGCGGCTGCCAGATCCAGCGCGTGCCAGGTGCCGGCCGACCCCGTGCGAAGCGTCTCCAGGGGCAGTCTCAGGTAGTCCGCGGGGGAAGCGGGAGATGCCAGGTGGAACACGGCGTCCACGGGGCCGGGCACGTCCAGGCCCTGGGTGACGTCCACCTCGTCCAGCCGGAAGTTCCGCTCGGCCCCGAGGCGTTCGACATTGCCCGGGCCGGACGTCGCGAAGTTGTCCACGCAGACCACCTCGTGGCCGTCGTGGAGGAGCCGTTCGCACAAGTGGGAACCGATGAACCCGGCCCCGCCCGTCACTACCGCACGCATGCAGGTCCTTTCGGCCGCACCGCCCAAGGCCGGACGGGGGCAAGTCGCAGTGTCCACTGCCAAAGTTCTGGCATATGTCGTGTATCTATCTATTGCTCACTCATGCGCCAATTGAGGCATTTGGTTTGTTGACATGCGTCTGGGCAGGGGCGTTTCACCTGTTCAACCCAAAGGAGGTGTTAAATGGTGGTATCCGCTGTGGAGACGGCTCACCACGCGTCGGCATGGTGGCGGCACTCACCGTGGCCGGACCGAGCGGTCAAGCGCACCATCGACGTGGTGGGGGCCGCCCTTCTGCTCCTGCTGCTGGCGCCGCTGCTCCTGGCGGCCGCCGTCGCGGTGAAGGTCGACACGCCGGGCCCCCTTCTCTTCCGTCAGCGGCGAACGGGCTGGCGGGGGCAGGAGTTCGAGGTCCTCAAGCTGCGGACGATGTGCGTCGGGGCCGAGAGGATGCGCAAGGCCATGGCGGCGCGCAACGAATCGGACGGGCACCTGTTCAAGGTCCGCGACGACCCGCGCGTGACCGCGACCGGACGCTGGTTGCGGCGCTATTCCCTGGACGAGCTGCCGCAGTTGGTCAATGTGCTGAAGGGGCAGATGTCCCTGGTGGGTCCCCGGCCGCTGCCGGTCGAGGACTCGGCGTTCACCGGGGAGGCGCGCCGTCGCCTGCGGGTTCGGCCGGGACTCACCGGACTGTGGCAGATCAGTGGCCGGTCGGACCTGGCGTGGGAAGAGGCCGTCCGCCTGGACCTGGACTACGTCGACACGTGGTCCCTCAAGCTGGACCTGTCGATCCTCTTCCGCACTCTTCCCGCGGTGTTGCGCGGGAGCGGTGCCTACTGAGTGAGCAGGCCCGGGCGACGCGCGGGGCAACTCGCGCCCCATGGCGCCGACGAACCTCCCGTCACGCGTCGGCCTCTCCGTGGCGAAGTGACAGCCCTACTGTGGACCCATGGGTGCCTACGACACCGAGACCGAGCGTCTGGCCGCCGCCGCGCGGGCCGCACTGGTGCGGGAGATCGACGCCGAGGAGGTCTGGTCGGGGGACCCGGTGTGGCGGGAGGCGTTCGCGGCGGTGCCCCGGCACCTGTTCGTGCCGTACTACTACGTCGCCGGTCCGCGTGGCTACGAGCGCCGCTGGGGGGAGAGTCCCGACCCGGAGGCCCGTGCGCGCTGGGTGCGCGGTGCCTACGAGGACGTGCCGCTGGTCACCCGGCTGCGCGACGGGGAGCAGGTCTCCTCCAGCAGCCGGCCCTCACTGATGGCGCGGATGCTGGTCGCGCTGGAGATCGAGGACGGCGACCGGGTCCTGGAGGTGGGCGCGGGCACCGGCTACAACGCGGCCCTGCTCGCCCACCGGCTCGGCGACGACAGCCTCGTCACCACCGTCGAGCTGGAACCGGAGATCACCGAGTCGGCCTGCCGGCACCTGCGGGCGGCCGGGTTCCACCCGGTCGCCGTCACCGGCGACGGCGCGCGCGGGGTGCCCGAACGCGCCCCGTTCGACCGGATCATGGCCACCTGCGAACTGTCCACGGTCCCGCGCGTCTGGCTCGCCCAGTGCCGTCCCGGTGGCCGGATCCTCGCCCCGCTGGCCACCGGACTGCTCGCGCTCACGGTGCGGGACGCGGCCGGGGGCGAGGGCCGTTTCCTGCCCACGGCCGCCTACTTCGTGCCGCTGCGCGGCGAGCGCCGCCGGGTGCCGGGCGGGGTCTCGCTCGCCGGGCTGCCGGGCGGGGCCCGCGAGCAGGAGTCGTTCCGCTTCCTGCTCGCGCTGACCAGGGGCGCCCTCGATCCGCAGGAGGCCTACGCGCTGTGGGAGCGCGAGGGCTTGCCGGAGCGCGAGCGATACGGCGTCACGGTCGGCGCAGAGCACGTCTGGGCGTGGCTGGACGCGCCGGAAGGTCCGTACGCCTGGCCCCTGCCCTGACTCCTGCTGAGGGGTTTCGTCTGGATCAGGCCGGACAGGCCGCGGCGAAACCCCCTAGCCGCGCCGGACGGTGATCGTCGTCCAGGCGCCCACGTGCACCCGGTCGCCGTCCTGCAGCGGTACCGGGACGAACGGCTGGATCGGCTCCTCGGACATGTTGACTGTGGTGCCGTTGGTCGAGTTCTGGTCGACGACCGCCCAACTGCCGTCCGGCTGCTGCACCAGCACCGCGTGCTGGTGCGAGACGCCCGGGTCCTCCGGCGGCACCGACAGGTCGATGTCGGGGGTGTCACCGGTGGAGTGCCGGCGGCGGCCGATGGTCACCTGGTTGCCGCTGAGCGTGCGCTGCTGCTCGGGCGAGTACGCGGGCAGGTTCAGGCCCGCGGCCTCGGGGCCCGAGCGCTGCATCATCGCCATGAAGTACGCGCGGTCCGGGCCGACGGTCGCCGTCCAGGTGGCCCGCTGCTGCGGGAATCCGCCCGGTCCGGGCGGGGCCTGGGTGACACCGGGCTGCGGATAGCCGTACCCGCCACCCTGACCGCCGCCGGGGCCGCCGGAGGAGGGAGGGGAGATCACCCAGTCGTCGTCACCGCCGCCGAACGAGGGGCCGCCCGAGGGCGGGCCGTCGGCGGGCCGGCCGGTCTCGCGCGGGAACGCGGGCGGCGCGGGCGGGCCGGACTGCTGGAACGCCTGCGGGGCACCACCGGGACCGGCCGACGGGGTCGGACCGGGCTGTGGCGGAACGGGACGCGAGGGGGCGCCGCCGAACCCGGAGGGGCCGGGCCCGCCGGGGCCGGAGCCCTCACGGCCGAAGGGGCCACCGGGACCCGATGGCTCGCGTCCGAACGGCGGCGGACCGGACGGACCGCCGGGCCCACCCTGGCCGCCGGGACCCTGGCCGGGGCCCCCGCCGAAGCCGGAAGGACCACCGGGCCCCTGTCCCTGACCCGGGCCGCCGCCGAAGCGGGACGGGCCACCGGACGCACCGGGACCGCCCGGCCCTTGTTCCCCGCCGAAGCCGGAAGGACCGCCGGGACCCTGTCCCTGACCCGGGCCGCCGCCGAAGCCGGACGGGCCACCGGACGCACCGGGACCGCCCGGCCCCTGTCCGCCGCCGAAGCCGGACGGACCGCCGGGCCCACCCTGGCCGCCGGGACCCTGGCCGGGGTCCCCGCCGAAGCCGGACGGGCCACCGGACGCACCGGGACCGCCCGGCCCCTGTCCCCCGCCGAAGCCGGAGGGGCCGGGGGAGGTCGGCGGGCCCGACGGGCCGCGGGCGGGGCCGCCGAACGGCGTCGGGCCCGAGGGCTCGCTGCCGAAGGACGGGATCGGCTCGGCGGGACGGTTCATCTGCGAGGGTCGCGAGCCCTGGTACTCGTACCCGTCATTGCCGCCGTAGGTGGCGCTCGGCGGCTGGAACCGCGGCTGCGGCGGGCGCGGCGCGGCCGGGGTGTACGAGGTCGCCGTGTTGGTCAGGAAGTTCCACCGGCACTCCTCGCAGAAGGGCGCGCCGCCCTCGCGAGGCGTACGGCACTGCGGGCACAGCTCGGGCTCCGAGGCCGACGAGCCCGGCGGGCGTGCGCCGGCCTGGCCGCCGGGCGGCGGAAAGCCGTACCCGCCCGGCGGCGGTGGCGGCGGGGGCGGAGGTACGGCACCGGCCATGCGGTGACCGCAGACCTCGCACCAGTCGTCGGAACCCGACTGGTGTCCGTTCGGGCAGGTCGGCATGTCGGTGCTTCCCCTTCTCCTACGCTTCCAGGGTCACTTCTTCACACGAACAGTCTTTGTGGACCGGGTCTCCAGAGTCATCTCATCGGCCTCCGCGACCTTCGTCTTCAACCGCACAGTACCTGTCGCGGCGTCGACCACGTCCACCACCTTCGCAAGCAGTTTCGCAGTATCGGCGTTCCCGGAGGCGTTGGCGAGCTGAACCGCGCGTCCCAGTTTGGCCGTTGCGCCATCGAAATCGCCCGCTTTGCGGAGACTGAGCCCTTGTTGGATGACCTGTGCCAGTTCGGCCTGCCCGGTGTAGTGGGCGACTTGGGGGTTGATGGAGGTGGAGGCCGCCATGTCGTCGGTCCACACCGCCCGTACGAGCCCCTGTGCGCCGAGGTTCTGTACCGATCCGTCCGATTGGGGCACCACCAGGGAGACCCGCGCGGCGAGCATCTCCTGGCCCAGGCCGGCCGGCGGGACCTGGACGCACAGGTGGTAGTCGCGGGACTCGTCGCCCCAGGACCCGGTCGGATAGTCCCCGGCGCGCGGCCCGGCCTCGGTGCGCCGGGCGGTCAAGTCCTCGACGGTGGGCGCGACTTGCTTGACGAATCGGATGGTGGTGCCGACCGGCGTCCACACCCTGAGGGAGACGTCCGCGACCTCCTTGCCCATCGCCGTCTCCATCATCGCCGTGAAGTCGGCGGCGAGGTGGGCCGGGTCGGCGACGATGTCGGCGGTGCCGAGCAGCGCCGAGGCGATGCCTGTGACTTCTTTCACTTCCCAGTCGGTGCCCACGCCCCGCGCGTCGCACGT
Source organism: Streptomyces sp. NTD91 (assembly GCF_059510455.1). Classification (NCBI taxonomy): domain Bacteria; kingdom Bacillati; phylum Actinomycetota; class Actinomycetes; order Kitasatosporales; family Streptomycetaceae; genus Streptomyces; species Streptomyces sp. NTD91. The sequence continues at coordinate 49,137 of NZ_JCAJZW010000035.1, read as the reverse complement.
GAACCGGCCGGCGCACGCGTCCAGCGTCGCCCCGAGGTCCTCCGGGGACTCGTGTTCGTTGCGGCCGTCGGTGAGCAGGATGCCGTGCCGGATGGTGACGTCCGCCGAGTTCAGCAGCCGGTCGGCGAGCCGCAGCCAGGTGCCGATGGCCGTGCCGCCGCCCGCGCCGAGCTGCCGCAGCGCCTGCTTGGCCTGCTCACGGGTGGTGCTGTCGGCGACCGCGAGCCGCCCGCCCCCCGGGTAGACCTCCTTGGCCACGTGCGTGCCGCCGATCACCGCGAAGTGCGTGCCGTCGCGCAGCGCGTCGATCGCGGCGGCCGTGGCCTCCCGGGCGCCCCGCATCTTGGCCGGCGGGTAGTCCATGGAACCGGAGCAGTCCACCATGATCGCCATCGCCGCGGACGGGCCGTGGCCCTGCGGGTACACGTGGGACGCGGCGCTGCCGATCGTGCCCCCGCCGGTGGCCGTCACCGTGACGATCGCGTTGACCTCGCGCCCGCCCTCCGGCAGGTACTCGTTCTGGTAGACGTCCATCGCGAACTGCGGCACGTGCGGCTTCGAGAAATTGGCCATGCGTACTCAAATCCCCCTTGACCGCCCTGCCGACGCAGGGCGACCGCTGTGAACGGGCCGGTCCCCACCGGCCCGCGTCTCAGGCCGATCCTGCCCCCTGCGGCGGCGCCGGGAACGGCAGGACCGCCACTGTTACGTTGTCGTGGCCCCCGCCGTCCAGGGCGTGGCCGACCAGCACACGGGCGCTGTGCAGCGGGCGCCGGGCCGCGTCCGGCGGCACCACCTCGGCCATCTCCTCGGCCGTCTCGGCGTAGTTCCACAGGCCGTCGGTGCACACCACCACCGCACCGGAGCGGTCCGGCTTGAAGGACGCGGTGTGCGGCTCCAGTTCGTAGGCGTCCGCGCCGAGCCAGCCGGTGATCGCGTGCGCGCGTTCGTCGGCGTACGCCTCGGCCTCGCTCATCAGCCCCGCGGCGACCATCTGCGCGGCCCAGGAGTCGTCCTCGGTCAGCCGGGCCGGGGGCGCGCCCCGGTCGTCCGGCACCCAGTAGACCCGGCTGTCGCCGACCCAGCCGACGACCAGCAGCCCCGAGGTGACCACCGCGCCGACGATCGTGCAGGCCGGCGCGTTCTGGTGCGGGGCGTGCTCGCGGGCCGTCGCGGGTTCCTCGGCGAGCGCGTTGACGGCCTGGGCGGCGGCGACGATCGCCTCGTGCAGGGCGGTCTGCGGATGCGTGCCGCGCGGCAGGGCGGCCAGCAGGGCGTCACCGGCGGCCCGGGAGGCGGCCGCCGACGCGTCGTCGGGGCGGGTCGCGGAGGACACGCCGTCGCAGACGACGGCGAGGGCGGCCGTGGTGCCGTCGGGCAGCGCGGTGTGACCGACGGTGAAGGCGTCCTCGTTGCGGTGGTGGCGCAGCCCCCGGTCGCTGACGGCGGCCACCGGCCCCGACTCCCGCTCCATGTGGTCGCGTTCCCGCGGCTGGGCGTGTCCGCAGTTCTCGCAGTAGCCGTCGCTGTCCACCCGGCCCGCCCGGCACGCCACGCACGTCTGCGCGGGCTCCTCCGCGCCGGCCGCGGGCTCGGCCACGCGCGGGTCCGGCGCCTGCAACGGGTACTCGTCGGGCTCCGCGGGCCGGTCGAAACGCACCCCGGAACCGGCCGGCTGCGATTCCGGCTCGTGCTCGGGCAGCGGCCTGCCACCGGAGTCGGTGCCGGGCAGGTCGGCCGGGAGGTGCACCGCCGGCGGGCCGCCCGAGCCGTCCGGCTCCGGGGCGGGCCAGTCCATGCCGTCCGGCCCGCCGGTGGGGCCGGTCATGGTGAGCGTCGGCTGGTCCGGCGGCGGCTCGGGCACGACGGAGAGGTCGTGTCCGCACGCTCCGCAGAAGAGGTCGCCCGGCTCCACGGGCTCCGCGCAGCTCGGGCACTTCGGCAGTGCGGCCTGCTGGGGCATCTGCGACATCGACTACACCCACGTCCGGGGGCGGTAACGGTTCGCCCGTTCCACCAGTTCGATCCTCTCCTGGCCGCCGGGCGCCAGCCGGGCCAGCATGCGGTAGGCGCGCTCCAGGCCGAAGCGCAGTCCGCGCTCGTCCAGACCGCTGCCCAGCAGCACCCGTCCGCCGGTCGCGGGCGGGGTGCCCTGGCCCCCGGAGAGTATCCAGTCCAGCGCCGAACCGAGCACTTCCACCGACAACTGCTCGCGCCGCGCAGGGTCCAGGCCGTACGCGTCCAGCGCCTCGACCTGACGGGCGGCGGCCGTCAGGTCGTCGAGGAACGGTACGTCACCGGCGGTCGCCGTGCGCTGTCTGAGCCGCGCCCGGACGGCGGCGACCCGGGCGGCCGTGTAGTGGATGGAGGACTCCGGCACCGACTCCAGGGTCCGCACGGCACCGTGCCGGTTCCCGGCCGCGAGCTGCACCCGGGCGAGCCCGAAAGCGGCGCTCACATAGCCGGGGTCGGTCGCCCACACCAGGTGGTAGTACTCGGCGGCGTTGTCCAGCTGGCCCAGCACCTCCGCGCACAGGCCGAGTGCCAGCTTGGGTGCGGCCTCGCCCGGGAAGGCGTCGTAGACCGCGTCGAAGGCGAGCGCGGCACCCTCGAAGTCGCCGGTGACCAGCGCGGCGACGCCCCGATACCACACCACCCGCCAGTCGTCGGGCCGTTCCTCCTCCAGCTCGGCCAGGCTCGTCAGGGCGGGCTGGTGGTCGCCGCTCTCCAGCCGGGCGCGGACCTGCCGCAGCCGGGTCTCCACGGTCCGGGTGGGCGCCGCGTCCAGCGCGCTGATCAGCTCGCCCGGCGCGGAGGTCATCAGGCCTGCCAGGAAACCGGCGTTGGGGTCGTTCGGGTCGACCAGCGGGACCGGCAGGGCGAGCGCGGTGGCGGGCGTGTCGACGGGCCTCACCAGCGCGGGCGGCGGCAGCGCGGGGACAGCAGGCGCGGGCCTGCGCACCGCCCGCGCCCCCAGCCGGGACACGTCCCCGTCCAGCCGGGGGAACAACTCCCGGTCCGTGACCTTCACTTCGGGCCCGAACAGGGTCGACAGGGCGGGTCGGGGCTGTCCGGTCTGCAGCGCGACCACCTCGCGCAGCACGCCCGTCAGCTGCTCGGCCATCTCCTGCGCGGAGGCGAACCGGCGGGCCGGGTCGGGGTCGGTGGCGCGCACCAGCAGCCGGTAGAAGGACTCGTAGCGGCGGAGGACGTCGATGGTGTCCGGGTCGGGCAGGGAGTCGACGTAGACGTTCGTGTAGCCCTGGAAGTCGAAGGTGAGCACCGCGAGCGTGCGGCCCACCGTGTACAGGTCGCTCGCCACCGAAGGGCCGGCCTCGGCGACCTCCGGCGCCTGGTAGCCGACCGTGCCGTAGATCGCCGACTCGTCGTCGTCCATGCGGCGCACGGCGCCCATGTCGATGAGCTTGAGCTGGTCCTCGGTCTGGATGGCGTTGTCGACCTTGAAGTCGCAGTACAGCAGGTTGCGGCTGTGCAGGTGGCCCAGCGCCTCCAGGGCCTCGATACCGTACGCGCACGCCTGCTCCACCGGCAGCGGATCGCGCCTGCCGTCCGGTGCCCGGCGCTCGTTGGCGATCTCCTTCAGGGACTTGCCGCCGACGTACTCCATGACGATGTAGCCGTCGAGGGAGCCGGTGCGCTGGTCCAGGTGCTCCACGAAGTTGTAGATCCGCACGATGTTGGCGTGCTCGATCTCCGCGAGGAAGCGCCGCTCGGAGATCGCGGCGGCCATCGCGTCCTGGTCGCCGGTGTCCAGCAGGCCCTTGAGCACCACCCACCGGTCGGAGACGGCCCGGTCCACGGCGAGATAGATCCAGCCGAGCCCGCCGTGCGCCAGGCAGCCCACGACCTCGTACTGGCCGTGCACCACGTCCCCGGCCTTCAGCTTCGGCACGAAGGAGTACGGGTGCCCGCACTTGGTGCAGAAACCCTCCGTACGGCCCGGACGGTCACCCCGCGACCGCCCCACCGGCGCCCCGCAGTCCGAACGCGAGCAGAACCGCTTCCGCTCCGGCACCTCCGGATTGTCCAGCACCATCGAGCGCGGGTCCGGCCGCGGCACCTGCGGCACGTGCACCAGGCCGGCGCCCAGTCGCCCGCGCGTGGACGCCCCCGACGACGAGCCCGAGCTGCGCACCGACACCGAGCGCCCGCTGGACCGGCCGGACAGGGACCGCGAGAGCCGCCCGGACACCGAGCGGCGCGACTTCGACGACTGGGACGACGAACGTGAACCACCGCTGTCCACCGCGCCCTTGGCCACCCCGGTGGGCGCCGAGCCGACCATGCCGCCCCCGGCGGGGGAACCCCCGGCCGACACGACGGGTGCCAGGCCGCAGGTGTCGCAGTACAGCTCGCCGCCGCCGACGTCCTCGTACGACCCCTCGCAGCCCGGCCGCTGGCAGCTCCGTCCCGGCCGGCTCATGACTGGTCCCCCCCACGGTCCTCCGGCGCGCCCGCGCCGCCGAGCAGCTCGGCCGCCGCCTTCTGGTAGCGCAGCACGGCCTGTTCGGCCACCCGCAGGTCGCAGGGCGCGCTCCACAGCATCCGCCGGGCCGCGTCGTACCGCTCGATCAGCATCGGGTCCTCCGCCAGCCCGTGCCGGGCCACCTTCGCCCGGTAGGCGTCGAGCCGGCCGCGCAGCTCGGCGCGGACCGCGAGCGGCGCGGTGACCGCAGTCAACGACTCGCGGGCGCGCAGCAGTTCGTCCTCCGCCCGCTGCTCCAGGGACTCCAGCAGCGGGGAGAGGCGGTGCCACCGGCCCTGCCTGCGGTACTCGGCCGCCGTCGCCAGCTGCTCCTGGAGCACGGTCGGCGGGCCGCTCACCACCGGCACCTCGGTCGCCGCGATCTTCGCCAGCACCTCGCCGCGTGCGGTGCGGGCCTCGGCGAGGGTGCGGTCGGCGCGCGAGAGCACGTCCCGCAGCCGGATCAGCCGCGCCTCCGCGTCCTGCCGGACCTGCAGGACGGCGTCGATCTCCCGGCGCACGTCCTCCAGGGCGCGCGCCTCACGGTCGTACACCGTGGTGTCCGGACGGCCGCCGCCGGGCGCCGCACTGCCCTCGGCCGGCACCCAGAAGGCGAGCGGGTCCGAGACGACGTCCTCCCTGAGCCTGGTCAGCGTGCGGGTGATCCGCTCCAGGTCGTCACCGGCCGGATGCTCGCCGGGGCGCACGCCGACGGAGTGCGCGAGCTTGCGGGTGCGCTGCAGCTCCGCGGCGAGTAAATCGATCCGCGCGGGCAGCGCCGACCACACCGCGTCGGCGGCGACGACCAGGTCGAGGCTCGTCGCATACAGCTCGTTCATCCGGTCGACCAGGCCGGACAGGGTGAACGACTCGCTGAGCGTGCCGTTCCCGGCCACGGTGACGGACTCGCCGCGCAGCAGCTCGGTCAGCTCCGCCAGGTCCTCGCGGCTGGACCAGCGGCGCCGGGCGCGGATCTCCCGGGCCGCGCGCAGCGCGGCGGCGTAGGCGTCGAAGTACCCCCACAGCAGGGTGATCCGGGCCTCCGTGGCCTGCCAGCGTTCCTTGGTGACCCCGGTCAGTTCGGCGCCCTCGAGGAGTCTGCGGCCCGCGTGGTCCTGCAACGCCAGCAGCGAGGTCTCGATCGCCTCGTGCTCCTGGCCGAGCCGCGCCAGCGCACGGTCCACCTCGTCCCGGTCCATCACCGGCCCGGCGGGGTCCGTGACGCCCATCGATCACCTCTCGCTGCTTGTCTGTTCCGTTGGTCTTTCCGGGGCGGATGCGGCTCAGCCCGTCCGCAGGTACTGCGGCGCGGGCGGCTTGGACGCCGACGAGTCCTCACCCAGTGTCGCCGACAGCCACTTGTCGTACGACGCCTGCCAGCCGTTCGCGCGGTAGCCCACCAGAATGCGATTGACCCGGCGTACCAGATCCAAGGCGTCCTTCTTCATCGCCACGCCGTAGTACTCGGTGGTGAACGCCCCGCCCTTGAGTTCGACCGTCGGGTCCTGCGCGGCCTGGCTGGCGGCGAGCGCGCCGTCGGTCACCACCGCGTCCACCTCGCCCAGTTGCAGCCGGACCAGGCAGTCCAGCTGGTTCGGGACGGTGGTGGAGATGTCGGCGGAGGCGGGCAGCGCGCCGCTCTTCCTGTCGGCGGTCAGCTTGGTGTAGGCCGTCGAACCGGCCGCCGTGCAGATCCTCTTGTGCGCCAGCGTGCCGTTGTAGCCGGTGATGGACGACGACTTGGGCGCGAGGACCTGCTGCCCGGTCTTGAAGTAGGGCGCGGAGAACGCCACCTGGGACAGCCGGTCGCAGGTGATCGTCATGGTCCGCACCACCATGTCCACCCGCCCGTCCAGGATCGCGGAGATCCGCTGGCTGGTCGGGATCGCCTTGAACTGCACGGCGTCCGGGTCGCCGAGGACGTCCTGGGCGATCCGGTGCACCAGGTCGATGTCGAAGCCCTCCAGCTCCGCGCCCTGAGCATCGGGGTTGCGGTAGCCCCAGTGGTAGCTGTTCTGGTCGACACCGACGATCAGCTTGCGCTTGGCGCCCGTACGGGACTTGATCGCGTCGATCGTCGGCCCGTCGGCGTCGGACGGCGCCGGCGTCTGCTTCTGCGCCTCGGAGTCCTTGCAGCCGCTCGCGCGGGTCTGCACCCCCTCGGCGACGGCCTGCCCGGCCCGCTGCGGCCGCTGCGGGGCCCGTTGGGTGCACGGCAGCAGCAGAACGAAGCCCAGCGCCAGCGCGCACAGCACCGCCATCGCGCCGACCCCGCCCCAGCCCCGCAGGGAGGCCCGTACACGTGCCGCGTACATCGTCATGCCCCCTGTCACCGGTACTCCGAAAGCCTGCGGCCGACCCCGGCCACCGCGCCGGCCGCGCCGAGCACCGCGAGCACGGCCGCGCCCACCGGCAGCCCGGCCATGGCGTCCCGCCCGTCGCCCGCGGCGCGCGCGAACTCGTCCTGCTCGTGCCCGATCGCCTGGGCGAGGTTGCGGTCGACGCTGTCGAAGCACTCACCCGTGGCGCCCTTTGCGCCGATGACCTTGTCCAGCGCCTGCTGGTAGTTCCCGTCCTCGTCATCGGTGCGGGCCGCGGCGTGGCGCTGCTTCCACACCGCCATGTTGCCCTCGGCCGCCTTCACCGGTGCGCTGCCGCCCTTGTCGTCGGCGAGCTTCTCCGCCCGGGTCAGCCCGTTGCCGAGCACGGTCATGTCCTTGTCGAAGTCGTAGTAGTACGCATCGTACGTCTGTCCGCCGACCGTGACGGCCTCGGCGCCGCGCGCCACCAGGCTCAGGTTCTCGTTGCCGCGCGCCTTCAGGGAGGCGATCCGGGCGTCGTGCAGGACGGTCAGCGAGCGGACGCCGTGGTCGTAGGAGCCGTTCAGGTCCGAGCGGGCCACCGCGTGCCCGACGACCAGCCACAGCAGGGCGGCCGTGGTGGCGGCGGAGGCGGCGACCAGGCCGTGGTTGAGGACGCGGTTGGTGCGCCGGTACGTACGGTGCTGGGCCCAGCCGAGCGCGGTCAGCGCCAGCACGCCGAGCGCGATGGCGAGCCACGGGTACGGCGTGGCGTCGCCGTAGTCGGCGTCGAGCCGCTGGTTCTCCCGGGTGTAGAGATCCTCCGCGGCAGGGAGCATCTCCTTCTGCATCTTCTCGTTGGCGTACCGCAGATACGCGCCGCCGACCGGATACCCCTGCCGGTTGTACGTCCGCGCCCGCTCGACGAGCCCCTTGTACTCGGGCAGCAGCCTGTTCAGCTTCGCGATGGTGGCCTCGGACGCCGATCCCGGCTCGGCGCTCGCGGCGGCCGTGACGAGCCCCCCGGCGGCGGTCCGGATGTCCTTCTCGTACCGGTCGCGGGAGGCGGCCGTCTCCTGGCCGCCGGCCAGGAAGCCGCTCGAGGCGGCCGTGTTGGCGTCGGCCAGCGACCGGTAGATGTCGGCCGCACCGGAACTGAGCGGCTGGCTGCGGTGCAGCACGTCGTCGGCGGCGGCCGCCCGCCCACCGGCCTGCCAGGCGGTGACCGCACCGAACGCGACGACCAGCAGCGCCAGTACGGCCCCGATGATCCGCAGCCGGCCCGGCTCGGTGGTCGCCGCCGCCCGCAGCCGGTCGACGCCCTCGGCGAACGCGGTCCGCCGGGCGGACGGCGCCGGGGGCTCCGCGGGGAGGGGGCGGCCGGGCTGCGCGGGGATGCCGGGGGCGGCGGCCACGCCGGGACCCGCCACCGGTGGTGCCGTACTGCTCTGCGGCGCGTGTGTCACTCGACCTCCCCCAGGGCCACCCGTTCGCCGCCAGTATCGCGGCACGCACCGGCATCCGCACCGGCCTTCACTGGATCTTGATCGGATCGCAGTGTGCGCTGCCCTTGAAAACGCCCTGTGCACCTGTTCGGTTCCGCCGGATCCGGCTACCCCGCCCAGCGCGCTCGCGCCCGCTCCCGCGCCTGCGCCCCCGCCCCCAGCCGGTCCAGGCCCAGCAGAGCGGCGCCGAGGACCGGACTCGCCGCGACCACGCGGACGTCGGCCTTCGGGGCACGGGCGGACAGCAGGTCGCGGACGCCGTCGTCCAGGAGGGTGTGCCCGGCCGTCAGGACGCTCCCGCCGAGCAGGACCGGCGTCTCCTCGTCGAGCAGGTCCAGCCGGGTCAGCGCCACCGTGGCCAGCACCGCCACCTCCTCCGCGAGCCGGGCCACGATCGAGCGGGCCACCGCGTCGCCCTCGGCGGCCGTCGCGAACAGCACCGGGGTCAGCTCGTGTCGGCGGCCGTGGCCGACGTTCCCCAGGTGCAGCGCTTCGATCAGTGCGTACATGGTCGGCAGCCCGAAGTACCCCGGTAGGGCGCGGCTGAGCGCCGTCGGCTCGCCCCGGCCGTCCTCCGCGCGGGCCGCGAACCACAGCGCCTCCTCCGCCAGGCCCCAGCCCCCGCCCCAGTCGCCGGAGATGCGGCCGATGGCCGGGAAGCGGGCGGTACGGCCGTCGGGACGCATGCCGACGCAGTTGATGCCCGCCCCGCACACCACGGCCACCCCGCGCGGTTCGGCGACGCCGGCCCGCAGGATCGCGAAGGTGTCGTTGCGGACCGCCACCGAGGTGCCCCAGCCGCGCGCCGTGAGTGCCGTCGCCAACTGCTCCTCCTCCACCGGGAGATCGGCGTTCGCCAGGCAGGCCGAGACATGGGAGACGGCGGTGACACCGGCCTCCGCGAAGGCCCGCGCGACCGGTTCCGCGAGCGCGTCCAGCGCCGCCGCCACCCCCACCACGGGCGGCCGGAAGCCGCCACCGCGGGCGGTGGCCAGCACCTCCCCGGCGGCGGTGACCACGGCCACGTCGGTCTTGCTGTTGCCCGCGTCGATCGCGAGCACGGTCGAGGTCAGGCCCACGCGAGGTGCTCCCGGTTGTGTGCGATCAGCTGGTCGGTGAGGGCCTCGGCGTACGCGTACTGGCCGATCAGCGGATGGGCGAGCAGGGCGCGGAAGACGCGGTCGCGGCCGCCGCGCAGCGCCGCCTCCAGGGCCAGGTCCTCGTACGCCGTCACGTTCGCGATCAGACCGGCGAACAGGGGGTCCGGGTCCGGCACCGGCAGCGGGACCGGTCCGGACGGACCCACCGCGGCCTGGACCTCGATCACCGCGTCGTCCGGGAGGAAGGGCAGGGTGCCCTTGTTGCAGGCGTTCACCACCTGGTACGGGCTGCCGCCCCCGCCCAGCAGCGCCGCCGCCAGGTCCACGGCCGCCTCCGAGTAGTAGGCCCCGCCCCGCTTGGCGAGCAGCGCCGGCTTCTCGTCCAGGGCCGGGTCGCCGTACATCTTCAGCAGTTCCCGTTCCATCGCCGCGACCTCGGCGGCGCGGGACGGCCTGGTGCGCAGGTCCCCCACGACCTCGTCGTGGGCGTAGTAGTAGCGCAGGTAGTAGGAGGGGACCACGCCCAGTCGGTCCAGGAGGGGGCGCGGCAGGTGGAGGTCGTCGGCGATCGCGTCACCGTGCTCGGCGAGCAGGCCCGGCAGGACGTTCTCGCCCTCCGGACCGCCGAGACGCACACCGGTCTCCCACGTCAGGTGGTTGAGGCCCACATGCGCCAGATGCACGTCCGCCGGGGTGACACCTAGCAGGCCGGCGAACGTGCGCTGGAAGCCGATCGCCACGTTGCACAGACCGACCGCGCGGTGCCCGGCCCGGAGCAGGGCACGGGTGACGATGCCGACCGGGTTGGTGAAGTCGATGATCCAGGCACGGGGGTTGGTACGGCGGACGCGCTCGGCGATGTCGAGGACCACCGGGACCGTGCGCAACGCCTTGGCGAGGCCGCCCGCGCCGGTGGTCTCCTGGCCGACGCAGCCGCACTGCAGCGGCCAGGTCTCGTCCTGCTCGCGGGCCGCCTGTCCGCCGACGCGCAGTTGGAGCAGGACGGCGTCCGCACCGTCCACGCCCGCGTCCAGGTCGGCCGTGGTGACGATCCGCCCGGGATGCCCCTGCCGGACGAAAATACGGCGGGCCAGGCCGCCCACCAGCTCCAGGCGCTCGGCGGCCGGGTCCACGAGGACGAGTTCCTCGACGGGCAGGGTGTCCCTGAGACGTGCGAAGCCGTCGATGAGTTCGGGTGTGTAGGTCGAGCCTCCGCCGACCACGGTGAGTTTCACGGGGGTGTGCCTCGCTTCCCAGTGCGGGTGACGACGATCATCGGCCGGGGTCCGGGGCCGTCCTCCCGGGGGGTGCAGCATGTGCGGGTCAACCCTTCACTCCGGTGAGCGTGACGCCTTCCACGAACGCCCTCTGGGCGAAGAAGAACACGAGGATCACGGGGGCCATGACCAGCACGGTCGCGGCCATCGTGAGGTTCCAGTCGGTGTGGTGGGCGCCCTTGAAGGACTCCAGGCCGTAGGACAGGGTCCAGGCTCCGGGGTTCTCGGACGCGTAGATCTGGGGGCCGAAGTAGTCGTTCCAGGCGTAGAAGAACTGGAAGAGGGCGACGGCGGCGATGCCCGGCCGGGCCATGGGCAGGACGACCTTCAGCAGGGTCCTGAGGTCCCCGCAGCCGTCCACCTTCGCCGCGTCCAGGTACTCGTTCGGGATCGTCATCAGGAACTGGCGCAGCAGGAAGACGGAGAACGCGTCCCCGAACGCCATCGGGATGATCAGCGGCCACAGCGTGCCGGAGAGGTCCAGCTGCTTCGCCCAGAACAGGTACATCGGGATGATGACCACCTGCGGGGGCAGCATCATCATCGAGATCACCAGCATGAGCGACAGGTTGCGGCCCCGGAAGCGGAACTTGGCGAGCGCGTACGCCACCGGGACCGACGAGACCACCGTGAGCACGGTGCCGAGGCCCGCGTAGATCAGCGTGTTCTTCCACCAGGTGAGGAAGCCCGGCGTGTCGAAGACCTTCCGGTAGTTGCCCCACTCCCAGGTGTGCGGGATCAGATCGCGGCTCAGCGCCTGGCTGTCGCTCATCAGCGAGGTCAGGAGGACGAACACGAAGGGGAGGGTGAAGAACAGCGCCGCGGCGACGCCGAGGGAGTGGACGGCGACCCACTCGAGCAGGGCCCGGCGCCGGGCGGTGCGCTCGCCGGGCGAGACCGGCGCCCGCAACTCCACGGGTGTGTCCAGTACTTGGGCCATGGTCAGTCACCTGCCTGGATGAGACCGCCCCGGCGCCGCATCAGGAACCCGGTGAACACCATCGACAGGGCGAAGAGGACCAGGGCCACCACACAGGCCGAGCCGTAGTCGAAGCGCTGGAAGCCGAGGTTGTAGACGAGCTGGGGGAGGGTGAGCGTGGACTTGTCGGGGTAGCCGGGCTCGAACTGGGTGCCCGCGCCCTGGATCACCCCGGAGGCGACCTTCCCGGCGATCAGCGGCTGCGTGTAGTACTGCATGGTCTGGATCACGCCGGTGACGACGGCGAACATCACGATCGGGGAGATGTTCGGCAGCGTGACGTACCGGAACCGCTGCCAGGCCGAGGCGCCGTCCAGCTCGGCCGCCTCGTACTGCTCGGCCGGCACGTCCAGCAGCGCGGCCATGAAGATCACCATGAGGTCGCCGATGCCCCACAGCGCCAGCAGGGTCAACGCCGGCTTGGACCAGGCGGGGTCGTTGAACCAGCCCGGCGCCGGGACGCCGATCTTCTCCAGGATCGAGTTGACCGGTCCCGTACCGGGGTTGAGCAGGAAGGCGAAGGCCATGGTGGCCGCCACCGGCGGGGCGAGGTACGGCAGGTAGAACAGGGTGCGGAAGACACCCGTGCCGGTCCTGATCTTCGTGATGAGCAGGCCGATGCCGAGTCCGAAGACCACCCGGAGCGCCACCATCACCACGACCAGCCACAGGGTGTTGCGCAGGGCCGGCCAGAACAGCGGGTAGTGCTCGAAGACATAGGCCCAGTTCTTGCCGCCGCTCCACGTCGGTGGCCTGAAGCCGTCGTAGTGCATGAAGGAGAAATAGACCGTCGAGATCAGCGGATACGCGAAGAAGACCGCGAATCCGATGAGCCAGGGCGACATGAAGGCGAAAGTCCGCAGTGCTCTTCTTCCGCGCTTCGCCGCGAGGCCCGACCGGCGGCGCCTTGCTGCCGAAGTGACCGTACTCATCGGCTACTTCGCCTGCGCGACGTCGGTGTCGATCTGCGCGGCCGTCTTCTTCAGACCGGCCTTCAGATCGGTGACCTTACCGCTCTCGTAGTCGTATCCGAACTGCTGGATCGTCACGAGGTACTGGCCGCCGTTGACGGAGGCGGGAGTGGTGGTGGAGTTCGGGTCGGCGGCGATGTCCAGGAACGTCCTGAAGCGCGGGTCGTACTTCAGCTTCGGGGATTTCAGCGCGGCCAGCGTGGAGGGCACGTTGTGGATGTCGTTGGCGAATCCGACCACTGCGTCCGTGTCGGTGGTGATGTACTTGACGAACTCCCAGGCCGCGTTCTGCCTGTGGCTGGTGGCGGCGATGCCCGCGATGGTGCCGGTGATGTAGCCCTTGCCGTACTGGGCGACCTGGTCGTCGGGCACGGGCAGCGGGGCGACCCCGATCTCGAAATCCGGCTTCGCCTGCTCGGCCATCCCGAGCCGCCACTCGCCGTCGAGCTGCATGGCGACCTGACCGGTGTGGAAGGGGTGCTTGGGACCCCACTCGTCGCCGAGGGTGGCCCGGAACCTCTCCAGCTTCTGGAATCCGCCGAGTTCGTCCACGAGCCGCTTCTGGAGTTCGAAGCCGCGCTGGAACGCGGGGTCCTTGGCGAGGTTCGACTTGCCGTCCTTGTCGAAGTAGGTCGGCGAGAACTGCGCGAAGTAGTGCTCGGTGGTGGTTTCCCAGCCGTGGTAGTCCGGCATGAATCCGAGCTGCCGGTAACCGTCCCCCTGCGCGACGGTCAACTTCTTGGCGTCCGCCTCGAACTCGGACCAGGTCTTCGGCGGATTCGCGATACCGGCCTTCCGGAACGCCGTCTTGTTGTAGTAGAGCCCGTACGCGTCACCGAGCAGCGGCACCGTGCAGCGGTTGCCGTCGAACCGGGTGTACTCGTTCATCGGCTTCGGGAACGTCTTCTCCGGGTCGATTCCCGCCTTCGCGAAGAACGGGTTGAGGTCGACCAGCGCGCCCGAGGAGCAGAACTTGCCCACGTTGTTGGTGGTGAAGGAGGAGATGACGTCGGGGGCCTTGTCACCGCCGGACCGCAGCGCCTGGTTGATCTTGTCGTCGGTCATGTTGCCGACGATGTTCACGTGGATGTTGGGGTGCGCCTTCTCGAAGCCGGCGACCAGGGCCTTGACGGCCTTCACCTCGTTCGGCGCGCTCCAGGCGTGCCAGAAGTTGATCGTCGTGTCCTTCGACGGGTCGTCCGTGGCCCCGGAGCCGGACTGCCCCGTGCAGGCGGAGGCGGCCAGGAGAACGACGCAAGTGGTCAGGGCGAAAGCGGCTTTTCGGGCAGCAGAGGGTACGACTTCGGACATGGCGAGGTCTCCCGGGGGCGGGGTGGGTGAACGAGGGCGGACGCTCTAGCGCGAGGTGTCGAAGACCTCGTCGCGGGTGGTGCCGAGCGCGGACTCCAAGGCTCCGCGCAGGACGGGGTGTTCGTGGACGTCGCCGACGACCAGCCGGGGGCGGGCCGCGGCCAGCTCCTCCAGCTCGGCCTGGACGAGGCCGCGCAGCACCTCGCCGCCGGCCGTCAGCGCGGTGCCGCTGAGGACGACGAGTTCGGGGTCGAGGACGGAGACGAGCGAGGCGAGACCGGTGGCGAGCCGGGTCGCGTAGGCGCGCAGCAACTCCCGGTAAGGGCCGGAGGCGTGGTCGGCGGCACGGGCGACCAGGGCGGTGGCCACGTCCGTGTACGGTCCCGACGGCACGTCGTCGATGCCGAGTTCCCGGGCCAGCACGGGTACGGCCTGGGAGCCGGCCAGCTCCTGGTAGCCGCCGCTGTTGGCCCGGGTCACCTGCCGCACCAGGGGCGTGCCCGGCACCGGCAGGAAGCCGACCTCGCCGGCGCCGCCGGTCCAGCCCCGGTGCAGCCGGCCACCGAGGACCAGGGCGGCGCCGAGGCCCTCCTGGTTCCACAGCAGCACGAAGTCCGCGTGGCCGCGGGCGGCGCCCAGCCGCTGTTCGGCGAGGGCGACGAGGTTGACGTCGTTCTCGTACTCCACCGGCATCGGCAGGGCGGCGGCCAGCTCGTCGAGCAGGGCGGGGGAGTGCCAGCCGGGCAGATGGGAGGCGTAGCGCAGCCGGCCCGTGTTGGGGTCGAAGGCGCCCGGGGTGCCGATGACCAGCCGGTGCACCTCGGAGCGCGCCAGCCCGGCGGCCTTGACGACGCCGTCGAGGGCGTCGGTGACCTGCTGGACGACGGGCCGCGCGGGCCGCCGTCCCGGCGTGGGCAGCTCGAACTCGCCCACCGTGCGGCCGGTGATGTCGGCGACCGCTGCACGGATGCGGGTGGGGGTGACATCGAGCCCCGCGGCGTACGCGGCGCCGGGGTCGACCGCGTACAGCTGGGCGTTGGGGCCGGGCCGGCCCTCGCTGGTGCCGGTCACCCGGACCAGGCCGGCCGCCTCCAGGCGGGCCAGCAACTGGGAGGCGGTGGGCTTGGACAGGCCGGTGAGCTTCCCGATCCGGGTGCGCGACAGCGGCCCGTGCTCCAGCAGGAGGTCCAGGGCGGCACGGTCGTTCATGGCGCGCAGCACGCGCGGGGTGCCCGGCGTACCGGCGGTTCCTGCCATGGGGTCGACACCTGCCTTTCCAGCCGCCCAGCTTCTCAGCGACCCGCCGGGAACGTCCAGTCTTGGATCACTGGCCGACCGGAGATCACTGTTAGGAAACTTTCCTATTGGGGTGGGAGGAACGTAAGGCCAGGACGAAGCGGGCGTCAAGAGACGGCGGCGCGGAGGAGACGGAGTCGTTATCTCGGGGGAGGGCCAGGCACTCGGTCGGTCCCGGAGGGAGGGCGTGGTGTCGAGGGTGGGGTACGGCGCCGGGAGGGGGAGGGGTTCGCCGAGGTCGACCTGGTGTCGTTGGCGTAGTGCGCCTCGGTGGGGTCGTCGCCGGAGGGTCCGGCGCTCATCCCTGGTTCTCTCCGTCACGCCGATGCCAGGCTGAGCCCACGCCGGGCCCCCGGCAGAACGATGGGGCACCCCGTGCGCACCACGCGCCGGAATGCCTCACCTGTTCACTCGAACGAGTGTGCTGAACCGTTCCGTTACTTGGCCGGTGGTGCCGCTCGCCCCGGCGTGATGGGTGCCGTGGCCGCCGCCTGCGGCGAGTCCGTGTTGGCGTACACCGAGGGGGCCGCCACCGCGGCCGTCGGGTCCGGGGTGTCCTCGGCGTCCTCCACCGAGGTCGCCCCGCCCATGATCCGGATGCTCGCCCGGTCGAACGCCCGCTTGATCCGCCAGCGCAGCTCCCGCTCGACCGTCAGGGACTTGCCCGGCATGGTCCTTGCGGAGACGCGCACCACCATGGAGTCGATCAGGACCGAGTCCAGGCCGAGGACCTCGATCGGGCCCCACAGCAGCTCGTTCCAGGGCTCTTCCTTGGTCATGTGCTCGGCGACGTCGTCCAGGGTGGCCTTCACGTGGTCCAGGTCCTCGCTCGCCCGCACCGTCACGTCCACGCCGGCCGTGGCCCAGCCCTGGGAGAGGTTGCCGATCCGCTTGACCTCGCCGTTGCGGACGTACCAGATCTCGCCGTCGCCGCCGCGCAGCTTGGTCACGCGCAGCCCGACCTCGATCACCTCGCCGGTGGCCACGCCCGCGTCGATCACGTCACCGACGCCGTACTGGTCCTCCAGGATCATGAACACACCGGAGAGGAAGTCGGTGACCAGGTTGCGGGCGCCGAAACCGATCGCCACGCCGGCCACGCCGGCCGACGCCAGCAGCGGCGCCAGGTTGATCCTGAAGGTGCCCAGCACCATCAGCGCGGCCGTGCCGAGGATCAGGAAGCTCGCCACCGACCGCAGCACCGACCCGATCGCCGCCGACCGCTGCCGACGCCGCTCGGCGTTGACCAGCAGCCCGCCCAGCGAGCCGCCGTCCGTGGCCTGCGGGGTGCGGCCCATCCGGTCGATCAGCTTGGTGATCGCCCGCCGCACCGCCGCGCGCAACGCCACGGCCACGACCACGATCACCAGGATCTGCAGCCCCATGGCGAGCCACGTCGACCAGTTCTGCTCGACCCAGCTCGCCGCGTTCGTCGCGCTCTGCTGGGCGTCCTGGAGCGAGGGGGCGGCCGGTTCCGTCGAGCCGGAGGGCGAGGGGGTCGGCGACGCTCCGGCGGCCAGCAGGACGGCGGGCAAGGACGACACGGCAGGTACCTCCAGGTGCTGCGCGGTCCGGCCGGTGGGCGGTCAAGGTCTTCAAGGTCACGGAAAGGTCACCGGACGGACAGGGCCACCACACTAACGGGGCATCGTGTGTGCCTCGCGCGGATTCGCCAAGGAGACACACAGGAGAGACCGGGCTCACCCGCTGTGAACAGGCAGGTGTCCGGTGGGCTTGAACAGGGCGCGATCGGGGGGATGAATGAGGTGTGGTCGAAAACACTCCCAGCCCGTTACCGGGACATGGTGGCGCTTCCACCAGGCATGAGGGGAGACTGACTGCAGATCGTCCCGGCGCGAGCCACGCGCCGCCGACGCCCAAGGAGGCACCCGTGCCGCATGTCCTGGTCCTCAACGCGTCGTACGAGCCGCTCGGTGTCGTACCGCTCCGCCGCGCGCTCGTCCTCGTGCTGGAGAACAAGGCCGTCTCCCTCGAGGAATCCGGCGCCTATATGCACAGCGCAACCGTCACCGTCCCCGCACCCAGCGTGGTCCGGCTCAAGCGATTCGTCCGAGTCCCCTACCGGGGACCCGTTCCGCTCACCCGCCGGGCGCTCTTCGCGCGCGACGGGGGCCGGTGCATGTACTGCGGTGGCGTCGCAACCAGCGTCGACCACGTCATCCCGCGCAGTCGCGGGGGCAAGCACGTCTGGGACAACGTGGTGGCCTCCTGCCGCCGCTGCAACCACGTGAAGGCCGACCGCCACCTCGTCGAGCTCGGCTGGCGGCTGCGGCACAAACCGGCTCCCCCGACCGGCCTGGCCTGGCGCATCATCGGCACCGGTCACAGGGACCCGCGCTGGCTGCCCTACTTGCAGCCGTACGGCGCGGACGATGCCCTGGCCCGGATCGACGGCATATCTGCCTGACGGGATCCGGGCCTTCGCGTACCCGCCGGCCCCCTCCGCGCGGGCACGGCACGCACCGGCTCCGGGAGCCCCCGGCGTCCCCGGAGCCGGCGGGCCCACGCCTGCCGCGGCCGGACAGGCCGATGGGTCGATCGCCGGCACGGCAGGCCATTCCCCGCAGGACGGGGCGTCGCGGCCCGCCTCCCGCAGGGCGGCCGGTCGCCCCATGCAGTGAGCCGGCCGTGGTCGGCCCAGGAGGAAGCCGGGGGCAGTCCAGGCGCCGTCGCACACCACCGGTCGTCTCCCGCTCGACCGGTTGACGAGAGTGGTCCCGCCGTCTCGGGGTAGGCCTGCCGTAATCCGTTCAAAGCGACGGCATCCGACCTGCAACCGACAAGGAGACCACCGTGGCCGCACTGGCTCACCTCTCGTTCCCGGCCCAGGCGAAACCCGTGGCGGAGTCCTCCGCCGACCCCCACGACATCCGGACCTGCGTCTTCAGCGCGGAGAGCGCCTGCGCGCAGGCCCCGCTCACCAGCGAGCCGCCCCTGCCCGACGCCGAGCCCCTGACCAGTGAGCCGCCGCTCGCCGACGCCACCCCGCTGACCAGCGAGGCGGACGCCTTCTCCGCGCCGTCGTACGAGCCCGACGACTTCCCCGCGCCGTCGTACGCGCCCGGCGTCCACGGCACGGGGGCGTAGATGACCGCGGCGTCCGAGGACTTCGAGGACGAGGACCTCGCCCGGCTCGCCGAGCTGCACGGCGTCGCCACCTGCTACAGCCCCGCCCCGGACCGTACGGTCGCCGTCCCCGCCTCCGCCGTGGTCGCCGTCCTGGCCGCCCTCGGCGTCGACGCCGCCGGGCCCGCCGCCGTACGCGCCTGCCTCGCCGCACGGGAGCACGAGCTGCGTGAGCGCCTGCTGCCGCCGACGCTCGTGCACTGGGCCGGCGACCCGCGCGGCCCAGCCGCCCTCGCCGCGCTGCCGCCCGGCACCCGCCTGAGCGTCGAGACCGAGGACGGCGAGCACCGGGACGCGGCCACCGAACTGCCGCTCGGCGTGCACCGGGTGACCGCCGTCGCCCCCGACGGGCGCACCGCCCGGGCCCACCTCGTCGTCGCCCCCGACCGGCTGCCCGCCCCGCCCGGCCGCTGCCACGGCCTCCTCGTCCAGCTGTACTCCCTGCTCTCCCGCCGCTCCTGGGGCATGGGCGACCTCGGCGACCTGGCCGAGCTGGCCGGCTGGGCCGGCCGTACCGCCGGCGCCGGATTCGTCCAGGTCAACCCGCTGCACGCGGCCGTGCCCGGCGAGCCCACCGACCCCTCCCCGTACCGGCCGTCGTCCCGCCGCTTCCCCGACCCCGTCCATCTGCGGATCGAGGACATCCCGGAGTACGCGTACGTCGCCGACCGCGAGCGGCTCAGCTCCCTGCTGGAACGGGCCGAACGGCTGCGCGCCGCCGTCCTCGACAAGGGCGCCCTCATCGACCGGGACGCGGTGTGGGAACTGAAGCGGGAGGCGCTGGAACTGGTCCTCGACGTCCCCCTCGGCCCCGGTCGCCGGGCCGCCTACGACGACTTCCGCGCCGCCCACGTCCAGGCCCTCGACGACCACGCCACCTGGTACGCCCTCGCCGAGACCCACGGCTCCGACTGGCGCCGCTGGCCCGAGGACCTGCGCGACCCCCGCTCGGCCGCCACCGCCCGGGCCCGCGCCGACCTCGCCGACCGCGTCGACTTCCACGCCCGCCTCGCCTGGCTCACCGACGGCCAGCTGCGCACCGCCCAGCGCGCCGCGCTGGAGGCCGGCATGCCGGTCGGGATCGTGCACGACCTCGCCGTCGGCGTGCACCCCGACGGCGCCGACGCCTGGGCGCAGGCGGACGTGTTCGCCGCCGGCATGTCCGTCGGCGCCCCGCCCGACGCCTTCAACGCCCGCGGCCAGGACTGGGGCCTGCCGCCCTGGCGACCCGACCGGCTCGCCGCGTCCGGGTACGCGCCGTACCGCGACCTGCTGCGCGCCCTCTTCCGCTACGCCGGGGCCCTGCGCATCGACCACGTCATGGGGCTGTTCCGGCTCTGGTGGGTCCCTCGGGGCAGCACGCCCACCGAGGGCACCTACGTCCGCTACGACGCCGACGCCATGCTCGCGATCCTGGCCCTGGAGGCCACCCGCGCCGGGGCCGTCGTCATCGGCGAGGACCTCGGCACCGTCGAGCCGGGCGTCCGCGAGACCCTCCAGCGGCGCGGCGTGCTCGGTACCTCGGTGCTGTGGTTCGAACGCGACTGGGAGGGCGACGGCCGCCCGCTGCCGCCCGACCGCTGGCGCGCCGACTGCCTGGCCACCGTCACCACCCACGACCTGCCGCCCACCGCCGCCCGGCTCACCGGCGACCACGTCGAGCTGCGCGACCGCCTGGGCCTGCTCACCCGCCCGGCGGCCGAGGAACGCGCCGAGGCGGTCGCCGACACGGCCGAATGGCTCGCCCTGCTCGGCAGCCTCGGGCTGCTGGACCTGACCGCTGCCGGTCCGCCCGGCACCGACGAGCAGGAGGAGATCCGCGCCCTCCACCGCTTTCTGCTGCGCACCCCGGCCCGCCTGATCGGCGTCTGGCTTCCGGACGGCGTCGGTGACCGCCGCCCGCAGAACCTCCCGGGAACCTGGGACGAGTACCCGAACTGGCGGCTGCCGATCGCCGACCGCGAGGGCCGGCCCGTCCCGCTGGAGGAGCTGACGGCGTCTCCCGGACTGAGGGCGCTGCTCGCGGTGTTCACGCAGGTCGGGGACGGATGAACCGCCGGACGGGACCCCGGGCGCGCGGCGTTCCGGGTGGTTCGCTAACTTGAGACCGTGGACAAGAAGAACGCCCTGCGCGCCGGCGCCCTGGCCGCCGGTACGACGCTGATGATGCTGCTCATGTCGTCCCCCGCGCTCGCGCTGACCCGCGACGACGGCGACGACCCCGGCCCGGGCCTGAGCGTCATCCAGACGCTGGGGCTCTACGTGCTGATCCCGCTCGCGCTGTTCGCGGTCATCGCCGGCCTGGTGATCGCGCTGGACAAGTCCCGCAAGAAGACGGACACCACCTCGTCCGGCGTCAGCGTGAAGCCCGGGGCCGACACCAAGGCCTGACCGGACACCGGTTCTCCCGCCGGGGGCGCCCGTCCTCCCGCCGGTACGCGCGCGACGCCGTACCCGGGTGAGGCCGGCGCCCTCGGCGTGTTCGCGACGGCCCGGACCTTTCGGAAGGGGCGCGGAGTTCACGGCGTCGCCCGCCCGGGACGCCCGTCGTCCCGGCCGGTGCCGGGCGTGGCCGGGGATCAGCCGCGCGGCAGCAGGCGGCACAGAGCGGCGGTGGCCAGGAGCAGGGCCGCGACGGCGAGCAGGCCGACGCGCATGCCCGGCAGGCAGAAGCCGCCGCCGGGGCCGGAGAGCAGACTGCCGAAGAGGGCGACGGCGAGCGCCCCACCGGTCTGGCGGAACGAGTTGAGCAGCCCCGAAGCCGTACCAGCGGCCTCCCTCGGGACGGCGTCCATCAGCAGTGCGGTCAGCGCCGGCACCGCGAGCGCCCCGCCGATGCTCAGCGGCAGCAGCACCAACCACACCGGGGTGTGCGCCGCCAGCGGCAGCATGGCCGGCATCGCCGCGACGAAGACCAGCTGTCCGGCGACGATCACCGCGTCGCCCGATGCGCTCCGCAAGCCGCGGCGAGATCAGGCTGCTCGCCGTCACCACCGCCGACATCGGCACGAACATCAGCCCGGCCGCGATCCCCGACATTCCACGCAACTGCTGATAGTTGGCTGCGCAACGTCACCCGCTGTCTCTTCCTCCACCCGGTGGGCCGGACGCTCTACGAGCCGTGGGGAGGAGACCGTCGCCCACTCGGTGGCGCACCTGCGGGCGGTCGCGGGGGCCGACCCGGACGATGCCGAGCTGACCGTGCTCGTCGGCGAACTGATCCTGAAATCACCCCGGTTCGCGCGGCTCTGGGAACGGTACGACGTCTGCGAGCGCAGCGGCGGGCAGAAGCGCTTCCGGTATCCGGCCCCATGACCCTGACCCACGAGGTCATGCGGCTCGCCCGCACGGGCGGCCAGCGGATGGTGGTCCACCAGGCGGCACCCGGCACCCCCGACGAGGAGGCCATGCTCCGCCTGGAGACCGCGGACGCGCGACCGGAGCCGGCGGCACCCTTGGGCTCTGACGCGAAGGCCATCTCCGGGGTCTGTCGGGGAGGCCACTTCCGGGGTCTGTCGGGGAGGCCGTCTCCGGGGCGGGTCGGCAGGGGGAGCGGTCCGGTCCCTCGGCCGGAGGGTGCGTCCGCCCGTCGCGGCGGTGCCGCTCAAGGGTTCGGCGCGGTCAGGTACCGCTGCACTGTCGGCCCGAGCCACCCCAGCAGTTCCTCGCGGCTCAGCTCCCGCGCCGGCGGCAGCCGCAGCACGTAGCGGGTCAGGGCCAGGCCGAGCAGTTGCGCGGCACACAGCGCGGCCCGCGCGGGGACCTGCTCGGGGTCGGGGCACACCTGACGTGCCACCGGCAGCAACTGGTCCCGGAAGACGCCCTGCATCCGCTCGGCCCCGGCCCGGTTGGTGACGCCGACCCGGAGCATGGCCGTCATCTCCTCGTTCTCCTCCCAGAGGCCCAGGAAGTGAGCCACCAGCGCCCGCCCGACCTCGTCTCGGGGCGTCTCCGTCAGGTCCGGCAGACCCAGGTCCAGCGCGACGGCCGCCGCGAAGAGGCCCTCCTTGCTGCCGTAGTAGCGCATGACCATGGACGGGTCGATGCGCGCG
Source organism: Streptomyces sp. NTD91 (assembly GCF_059510455.1). Classification (NCBI taxonomy): domain Bacteria; kingdom Bacillati; phylum Actinomycetota; class Actinomycetes; order Kitasatosporales; family Streptomycetaceae; genus Streptomyces; species Streptomyces sp. NTD91. Next base: position 26,713 of record NZ_JCAJZW010000035.1, on the reverse strand, counting down.
TCCCGGGCGATCGCCCGGATGGTGGCCCGCTCGTAGCCGTCGGCGGCGAACCGCTCCCGGGCGGCGTCCAGGATGGCGGTGCGGGTGGCGTCGGAGCGGCGGGCCTGGTTCGTCTTCGAGCTGGCGGTCATGCCAACGAGCGTAGGCCAACATACGTAGGCCAACAAGCGTTGACTGAGGTCGTCGCCCGGGCATACGGTGGTCAACAAGTGTTGGCCCACGGGTGTTGGCAAACAAGGGTTGACCAATTGACGCCGACCCGCGGTGGGACCAGCAAGCGTTGGCATCCAGGAGGCCACCATGACCGGCACCGCCGACAACAACGGCACCAGCACCCCGGAAGTCGCCGGCACCGGCGCAGTCACCCCCGGCGCGGGCAACGGCACCCGTTCCGTCATCGTCGTCGGCTCCGGCCCCACCGGCCTGCTGCTGGCCGGTGACCTCGCCGCCGCCGGGGTCCCGGTCACCGTCCTAGAGAAGCGCCCCCACGGGATCAGCAACCTCTCCCGCGCCTTCGTCCTCCATGCCCGCACCCTGGAGCAGTTCGACGCGCGCGGCCTCGCCGACGACCTCGAGAAGGTCGGGCAGCGCCTCGACCGCCTCCGTCTGTTCGGCCGGCTCGGCATCGACCTCGCCGCCCTTCCCTCCCGGTTCAACCACCTGCTGGTCCTCCCGCAGTACGAGGTCGAGAAGGTCCTGGAGCGGCGGGCGGTCGAGGCGGGCGCCGACTTCAGGTACGAGACCGAACTGACCGGACTCACCCAGGACGTGGACGGGGTGACCGTCGAGGCGCGCGGGCCCGAGGGCCGCACGCAGAGCCTCCGGGCGGCGTACGTCGTCGGTGCCGACGGCATGCGCAGTGCCGTGCGGGAGGCGATCGGGCTGCCGTTCCCGGGCAAGTCGGTGATCCGGTCCGTCGTCCTCGCCGACGTCCGGCTGGCCGAGGAGCCGCCGACCCTGCTCACCGTCAACGCCGTGGGCGGCGCCTTCGCCTTCCTCGCTCCGTTCGGCGACGGTTACCACCGGGTGATCGGCTGGCATCGGAGCCGCAATGTCCCCGACGACGCGCCGCTGGACCTGGCCGAGGTCAAGGAGATCACCCGTCTCGCACTCGGCCGGGACTTCGGGATGCACGACGCCCGCTGGATGTCCCGCTTCCACAGCGACGAACGGCAGGCGCCCGCCTACCGGGCCGACCGGGTCTTCCTGGCCGGCGACGCCGCCCATGTGCACACCCCGGCAGGTGGCCAGGGCATGAACACCGGGCTCCAGGACGCGGCGAACCTGAGCTGGAAGCTGGCCGCGGTCCTCACCGGGCCTGCGGACCCCGCGCTGCTCGACACCTACCAGGCCGAGCGGCACCCCGTGGGCAGGGCGGTGCTGCGCAGCAGCGGCGGGATCGTCCGCCTAGCCATGGCCGAGCGCCCCTGGACCCTCGCCGCCCGCGCCGCGCTCACCACCTTCCTGAACACCGTCGGCCCCGCCCGGCGCAGGATCGCCGGCCAGGTCACCGGCATCGGCTACCGCTACCCCGCGCCCCGCGGCGCCCACCGGCTCACCGGCACTCGCGTCCCGGACGTGGCCCTGTCCGGAGGCGGCCGCCTCCACGAGGCCCTGCGCGGCGGCCGGTTCGTGCTGATCACCCCGGAGCCGTGCGAGGTGGCCCCCGGCCGCGCGGAGCGGCTGACCGTGGCGCACTGGGCCGGCGACCGCCGTACGACCGTGCTGGTCCGCCCCGACGGGTACGCGGCCTGGGCCGCCGACGCGGCCGGCGCGACGGACATCGAGACGGCGCTCACCGCGCACGTCGGCGGTCAGGGCCTGTCGTGACATTCCCGTCCGCCGCGCGAAGGTGACGACACGCCCTAGTGCGGCGCGTCCCGGGTACCGGCGAGCAACTCCCGCAGCAGGTCGGCCAACTGGCCGACCTGTTCGTCGTCGAGGCGGGACAGGGCCGCCTGCTGCACGGCGAGGCCCGCGCCGACCGCCCGGTCGATGACGTCGAACCCCTTGTCGGTCAGCGTCACCTTCAGGCCCCTGCGGTCGTGCGGGTCGGGGGAGCGGCGCAGCAGGCCGGCCTTCTCCAGCTTGTCCAGCCGGCCCGTCATCCCACCGGTCGTCAGCATGAGGGCGGCCGACAGCTGACGCGGCGAGAGGGTGTAGGGCTCCCCGGCGCGCCGCAGGGTGGCGAGCACGTCGAACTCGCCGCGTGAGATGCCGTAGGGCTGGTACGCCTTCTCCATGCGGTCGCCCATGACGCGGGAGAGGCGGTAGATCCGCCCGAAGACCTCCATCGCCCTGGAATCGAGCTCGGGTCGTACGGCCGCCCACTGGCCGATGATCGCGTCGACCGCGTCCTGTCCTGCGCTCATGCGCCGAGTATCGCCCTCCGGATGTTCGACGGCAAGAAAGTGGCTTGCAAGCAAGCTGCTTAGTACTAAGCTAATTGCTGCCAAGCTACTTTGTGGAGGCATCCGATGAGAGCGAGCGCGCGCATACCCGGCGAGTGGGCCCTGCCCGTCGCCGCCGCCGTCAACGGCATCGGCACCGGCATGTACGTCCCGTTCACGCTGGTCTTCTTCCACGCCGTGACCGGGCTGTCCTTCACGGTGGTGGGCGCCGTGCTCACCGCCACCGGCCTGGCGGGCATCGCCGTGCTCCCGCTCGCGGGCACGGCGGTGGACCGGTACGGCGCGAAGCGGGTCCTGTACGCGCTGTACGGCGTGAGGGCCGCGGGCTTCGCCTTCTACCCCTTCGCCGGCTCCCTCCCCGCGTTCGCCGCCGTCGCCCTGGTCACGGCCGCCGCCGACCGGGCCTTCCCGGCGGCCCAGCAGTCCCTGATCGGCGAGGTGGCGAGCGGGACGGGGCGGGACAGGCTGCAGGCGTCGACGCGCGCGCTGCAGAACGCCGGCAGCGGGGCGGGTGCGCTCCTCGCCACCCTCGTCATCTCCCTCGCGGGCGGGGCCGGTTACACGTACGCGGCCTGGGGCAACGCCCTCTCCTTCGGGTTCGCGGCACTGCTGCTGCGGCCCCTGCGACCGGCACGGCCGCAAGCCGCGTCCGGCGCGGGCCCGGCCGCCGTCCGGACCGGCGCGGGTTACCGGCTCGTCCTCGCCGACCGGCCCTTCCTGACCGTCGCCGGCGCCAACTTCCTGAACGCGCTGAGCTATTCGGCGCTGTCCGTCCTCTTCCCGCTGTTCCTGGTGGGGTGGCTGCACGGGCCCTCGGTGCTCACCGGCGCCGCGTTCACCCTCAACACCGTGCTGTGCGCGGTCGCCGGGGTCGCCGTCGGCGCGCGGGTCCGCGGGGCCGGGGCCCGGCGCACCCGGGCGGCGGCGCTGGGCGGGTGCCTGTTCGCGACCGCCTTCGCCGGGCAGATCGTGCTCGGCACCGTACGGCCGGGCTCGGTCACGGTCCTGGGCGGCGCCCTGGTCGCCGTGGTCCTCGTCTACACCCTCGGCGAGCTGATCCACAGCCCCGCCGCCCAGGTGCTCGCGGTGGCGGCGGCACCCGAAGCGGTGCGGGGCCGGTACCTGGCGGCGTACCAGATGTCCTGGTCGCTGGCGAAGGCCGTGGCGCCGTCGCTGTTCACGGCCCTGCTCGACCTGGACGGCCGGGCGCCCTGGGCCGTCCTCGTCCTCACCTCGGCGATCGCCGCGACCCTCCTGATCCGGACGGAGTCCCGCCTGCCGGCACAGGCTGTACGACCGGTGTCGACGGCAGTGGTGAGACAACTGCCGGCGACGGAGGCTCGCGGCCGTGCCGCAACACCCCAGGAGTCCCGGTCATGAAACGATCCGTCACCGTGCCGCTCACCGCGCTCGCCCCGGTCTCGTGGGGCACCACCTACGCGGTCACCACCGCCTTCCTGCCTCCGGACCGCCCCCTGTTCACGGCGCTGGTGCGAGCCCTGCCCGCCGGACTGCTCCTGCTGGCGCTGACCGGAGTGCCGCCGAGGGGCGGCTGGTGGTGGCGGTCGGCGGTGCTCGGCGCGCTGAACATCGGCGCCTTCTTCCCGCTGCTGTTCGTGTCGGCGTACAGGCTGCCCGGCGGGACGGCCGCCGTGGTCGGCTCGATCCAGCCGCTGTTCGTCGTGGGCCTCTCGGCACTGCTGCTCGGGCAGCGTCCGGTCCCGCGCACCCTGGTCACCGGTGTCCTCGCCGCGTCCGGTGTCAGTCTCGTCGTGCTGCGGGGGACCGGCACCCTCGATGCGGTCGGCGTACTCGCGGCCTTCGCCGCCACCGCCTCCATGGCCGCCGGCACGGTGCTGACCGAACGCTGGGGCCGCCCCGAGGGCGTCGGCCCGCTGGCGCTCACCGGCTGGCAGCTCACCGCGGGCGGCCTGCTCATCGCGCCGGTCGCCTTCCTCGCCGAGGGCGCCCCGCCCGCCCTGGACGGCCGTGCCGCGGCGGGCTACCTCTATCTCGCCCTGGTCAACACGGCGGTGGCGTACTGGCTCTGGTTCCGCGGCATCGGCCGGCTCACCGCGACCCAGGTCGCCTTCCTCGGCCCGCTCTCCCCACTGACCGCGGCCCTCGTCGGCTGGGCGGTCCTCGGGCAGGCGCTGACACCGGTGCAGGTGGCGGGCACGGCGCTGGCGTTCACAGCGGCGATCGCGGGACAGCTCGGGGGAGGCAGGTCGCGATCGCTCGGGATCGCTGCAAAGAGGCATCGAAAAGATTCGACGGACGTGAACGCTCTTCGCGGCGGACGGATTCGGGAGCGCAGCACTCCCTGAACAGGTTCGGTGCGAAGGAAAGTTGGTCGGAGTTGTGCATCAGGCGGATCCGGCGCAGTGTCAGGGTGGGGGTCACGACGGCGATCCTCGAGAGGAGCAGCGTCGTCGCGTCGACGAAGAGCGTCTCGGCGTCCATCGGCCAGGGTTGGCATCGGCGCGTCCGGTATGAGAACGGTTCGGACGGCGGGTGGGCCGGCCGGACGTGCCGGCGAAAGGCGGTATCGAGCCATGGGAAGTGCGGCCACGGTGCTGGTGGTGCAGAACACCGCGCACGGCGGGCCCGGGCGGTGGGGTGACTGGCTGGCCGAGGACGGAGTCCGGCTCGAGGTGGTCCGGGCGGACACCGGGCAGGCGCTGCCGGCACGGCTGGAGCATGACGCGCTGATCGTGCTGGGCGGTGCGTACATGCCGGACGACGACGAGCGGGCACCGTGGTTGGCGGAGACGCGGGCCCTGATGAGCCGGGCCCTGGACCGGAACACGCCCGTGTTCGGGATCTGCCTCGGGGGGCAGATGCTCGCGCAGCTGGCGGGTGGAAGGGTGGAAGCGGAGTACGGCGAACCCGAGTTCGGGAGCACCGTGCTGACGCTGCGCACGGAAGCGGCCGGGGACCCGCTGTTCGCGGGGCTGCCCCCACGGGTCACGGCGATGGAGAACCACGTCGACGCGATCGTCCGGCTGCCCGCCGAGGCCCGGTGGCTGGCCGGCAGCGAGCGGTGTCCGTACCAGGCGTTCCGGGTGGGGGACGCGGCCTGGGGGGTGCAGTTCCACCCCGAGATCGGCCCGGACCGCGTTCCGCAGTGGCCTGCCGGCCGGCTGGAGCGCTACGGAGTGGACCCGGCGCGGCTGTACCGCGACGCGCTGCGGCAGGACCCTGCCGCCGCCCCCGTGTGGCGAGAGGTCGCCCTGCGGTTCGCGGCACTCGTACGGGACCGCCGGTAGCCGGGCACAGGGAAAGGGCGCCCGGCACACGGTCCGGGCGCCCTCACTCGGGCTACGCGCCGGCCGCCGCGTCCGCCGCCTGGGCCTTCAGCGCCCGTTCGACGCCCGCGCGGGACTCCGAGACGAGGCGGCGCAGCGCCGCGTTCGGCTCGGCCGTGGCCAGCCACGTGTCCGTCCTGGCCAGGGTTGCCTCGGAGACCTGGATCGCCGGGTACAGGCCGACGGCGATCTGCTGGGCCATCTCGTGCGAACGGGCCTCCCACACGCCCTTGAGGACCTCGAAGTACGTGTCGGCGTACGGCGCCAGCAGCTCGCGCTGGTCGGTCTGCACGAACCCCCCGATCACCGCCTCCTGCACGGCGTTCGGCAGCTTGTCGGAGTCGATGACCGAGGACCACGCCTCCGCCTTGGCCTCAGGCGTGGGCCGGGCCGCGCGGGCGGTCGCCGCGTGGCGCTCACCGGCGGCCGTCCTGTCCCGCTCGTACTCCGCCGCGATCTCCGCCTCGTCGTAGCGGCCGACCGCCGCGAGCCGCTCGACGAACGCCCAGCGCAGCTCCGTGTCGACAGCGAGGCCCTCGACGGTCTGCGTGCCCTCCAGCAGCGCCTCCAGCAGGTCCAGCTGCTCCGGGGTGCGGGCCGTGGCAGCGAAGGCGCGGGCCCAGGCCAGCTGGTGGTCGCTGCCGGGCGCGGCCGCACGCAGGTGCGCGAGCGTGGCGTCGGTCCAGCGGGTCAGCAGGGACTCGCGCGCGGCCGGGTCGGCGTACAGGTCGATGGCGAGCTTGACCTGGCGGTGCAGCGACTGCACCACGCCGATGTCCGACTCCTTGCCGATGCCGGACAGGACGAGGGAGAGGTAGTCGCGGGTGGCCAGCTCGGCGTCCCGCGTCATGTCCCAGGCCGAGGCCCAGCACAGGGCGCGCGGCAGGGACTCGGTGAAGTCGCCGAGGTGCTCGGTGACCGTCCTCAGGGAGTCCTCGTCCAGGCGGACCTTCGCGTACGAGAGGTCGTCGTCGTTGAGCAGGACGACCGCCGGGCGGCGCTTGCCCGTCAGCTGCGGTACGGCCGTCAGCTCTCCGTCGACGTCCAGCTCGAGCCGCTCGGTGCGCACCAGCTTGCCGGAGCCGCCGTCGAGGTCGTACAGGCCGATCGCGATGCGGTGCGGGCGCAGGGTGGGCTCGCCCTTGGCGCCGGCGGGCAGGGCCGGGGCCTCCTGGCGGACGGCGAAGGAGGTGACGACACCGTCGGCGTCCGTGACGATCTCCGGGCGCAGGACATTGATGCCCGCCGTCTCCAGCCACTTCCTCGACCACGTCTTCAGGTCGCGCCCGGAGGTCTCCTCCAGCGCGCCGAGCAGGTCGGACAGGCGGGTGTTGCCGTACGCGTGCCGCTTGAAGTAGGCCTGCACGCCCTTGAAGAACTCGTCCTCGCCGACGTACGCGACCAGCTGCTTCAGCACGGACGCGCCCTTGGCGTACGTGATGCCGTCGAAGTTGACGAGCACGTCGTCCAGGTCGCGGATGTCCGCCATGATCGGGTGCGTGGACGGCAGCTGGTCCTGCCGGTACGCCCACGTCTTCATCGAGTTGGCGAACGTGGTCCACGAGTGCGGCCAGCGCGAGCCGGGGGCGGCCGCCTGGCAGGCGATGGACGTGTAGGTGGCGAACGACTCGTTCAGCCACAGGTCGTTCCACCACTCCATGGTGACCAGGTCGCCGAACCACATGTGGGCCAGCTCGTGCAGGATCGTCTCGGCCCGGACCTCGTAGGCCGCGTCGGTCACCTTGGACCGGAAGACGTACTGGTCGCGGATGGTGACGGCACCGGCGTTCTCCATCGCGCCCGCGTTGAACTCGGGCACGAACAGCTGGTCGTACTTCTTGAAGGGGTAGGCGTAGTCGAACTTCTCCTGGAACCACTCGAAGCCCTGCCGGGTCACCTCGAAGATGGCGTCCGCGTCGAGGAACTCGGCGAGCGAGGGCCGGCAGTAGATGCCGAGCGGCACGCTCTGCCCGTCCTTCTCGTACACGCTGTGGACGCTGTGGTACGGGCCGACGACGAGCGCGGTGATGTACGTGGAGATGCGCGGGGTCGGCTCGAAGACCCAGACGTTGTCCTCGGGCTCGGGCGTCGGCGAGTTGGAGACGACGGTCCAGCCCTGGGGCGCCCGCACGGTGAACTGGAAGGTGGCCTTCAGGTCGGGCTGCTCGAAGGAGGCGAACACCCTGCGGGCGTCCGGCACCTCGAACTGGGTGTAGAGGTAGGCCTGGTCGTCGACCGGGTCCACGAACTTGTGCAGACCCTCGCCGGTGTTGGTGTAGGCGCAGTCCGCGACGACCCGGAGCACGTTGCGCCCCTCCAGCAGCCCGGGCAGGGCGATCCGCGAGTCCTTGAAGACCTCGGCGGGGTCCAGCGCGTCCCCGTTCAGCGTGACCTCGTGGACGCTCGGCGCGATCAGGTCGATGAAGGACTCGGTGCCGCCACGGGCCACGTCGAAGCGCACCGTGGTCACGGACCGGTAGGTCGCGCCCTCCTGCGCGCCGGAGAGGTCGAGTTCGATCTCGTACGAGTCAACGGTGAGCAGCTCGGCCCGCTGCCGCGCCTCTTCGCGAGTCAGGTTTGTGCCAGGCACGCGGTCATCTCCTCGATATGTGTCGGTTGCGCCATCCTTCCACGGGACCCGCAGGGAACGCGATGTCCGGTTCCCGCCGGTGGGCGGGCCGCCGGGGCGGGACGCCGGACGCATGACCACGGCACACCCCACACACACCACACAGATGGCGCACACCGCAGGAACGACACCGACGGCACGGACGTACACCGCTCGCCCCGTCCCGCCCCGGGTCCTGCGGGAGCTGCGGACGTCCGACGACGCCGGCCGTCCCCCGGCCCCCTTCGCCGACGAGGAGGGCGGCGCCCCGCTGCGCTGCTGCCTGCGCCGCAGCGAACCGGGCGAACACATCGCCCTGGTCTCGTACGCGCCGCTGCGCCGCTGGGCCGCCGAGACGGGCGCGGACCCGGGGGCCTACGACGAGCAGGGCCCGGTCTTCATCCATGCGGGCGACTGCCCCGGCCCGTCCGGCACCGGCCTGCCCTTCACCGACGCCCACCGCACGCTGCGCCGCTACTCGGCCGACGGCCGCATCCTGGGCGGCCGCCTGGTGGAGCGTGCCGAGGACTTCCCTCCCGCCCTCGCCGAGGCTTTCGCAGACCCGGAGGTGGCGCTGGTGCACGTGCGGGCGGTGGAGTACGGGTGCTTCCTGTACGAGGTGCGGCGGGGCCGAGCCGAGGGAGCGGACCGGCGAGCCGGGCCGGACGGGCGGCGCCGGGCCGGGGAAACGGCGAGGGCGGCCACGTGACCGTGACCGCCCCTGTGCCCGGTGGGCGACCTACTTCTCGGACAGCTCAGCCGCCACCAGTTCCGCGATCTGGACCGCGTTCAGCGCGGCACCCTTGCGGAGGTTGTCGTTGGAGACGAACAGGGCGAGGCCGTTGTCCACCGTCTCGTCGCGGCGGATGCGGCCGACGTACGACGGGTCCTGGCCTGCGGCCTGCAGCGGGGTCGGGATGTCGGAGAGGGCCACGCCCGGGGCGCCCGCGAGCAGCTCGGTGGCGCGCTCGGGGGACAGCGGGCGGGCGAAACGGGCGTTGACCTGGAGGGAGTGGCCGGAGAAGACGGGCACGCGCACGCAGGTGCCGGAGACCTTCAGCTCGGGGATCTCCAGGATCTTGCGGGACTCGTTGCGCAGCTTCTGCTCCTCGTCGGTCTCGTTCAGACCGTCGTCGACGAGGTTGCCGGCGAAGGGCAGCACGTTGAAGGCGATGGTGCGCTCGTAGACGTTCGGCTCGGGGAAGTCGACCGCCGCGCCGTCGTGGGTCAGCTTGTCGGCCTCGTCGGCCACCTTCAGCACCTGGCCGTGCAGCTCGGCCACGCCCGCCAGACCCGAGCCGGACACCGCCTGGTAGGTGGCGACGACGAGCGCCTGCAGGCCCGCCTCCTCGTGCAGCGGCTTCAGCACCGGCATCGCGGCCATCGTGGTGCAGTTCGGGTTGGCGATGATGCCCTTGGGGCGGTCGGCGACCGCGTGCGGGTTCACCTCGGAGACCACCAGGGGCACCTCGGGGTCCCTGCGCCAGGCGGAGGAGTTGTCGATCACGACGGCGCCCTGTGCGGCGACCTCCGGCGCCAGCGCCTTGGAGGTCGCGCCGCCCGCGGAGAACAGCACGATGTCCAGGCCCGTGTAGTCGGCGGTCGCCGCGTCCTCCACCGTCACCCCGTCCAGCACGGTGCCGGCCGAGCGCGCCGAGGCGAACAGGCGCAGCTCGGTCACCGGGAAGTTCCGCTCCGTGAGGATCCTGCGCATGACCGTGCCGACCTGACCGGTGGCTCCGACGATTCCGACCCTCACAGTGACTCCCTCTTTGTGTCTCGTGCATGACCGGGGCTTTTCCATCATGCGGCCGACCCCGGTCCACCTGTCCAATTCTTTGCGACGCGTGCCCGAGGAGTGGGACACGATCACCCGCCGGACGGTTCCGAACGTCCCCCGCAAGCCCCGCCGAGCGGCAGAAATTCCCTCTGCCGGGCACCCGGGCCGCAAGCTGTGCTGTCCCGGCCCCTGCCCGTAGGGTCACCGGCCACACCGCGGTGTGACGTACGCCTCTGCGGACCTCCGGAAACCTGCCCGAACGTTTCCGCGCGCTCCCGCGTCGTAGGGCAGACGCGTGAGGGGGTGGCTTGTGCTGCGCGGAGGGGCGCGCCGCGACCGGGCGGTGCACGCGGCCGGTGCGGACCGCGGGGACCGTACCGGCGGCGATCCGCTGGACGCGGTCCAGGAACGCCGGGTGCGGGCGGTGCTCGCACTCGGTGGGGTGCCGCAGTCGGACCTGCCGGACGGGGTGCAGCAGGTACGGCTGCGGCTGCTGGAGCGGACCGCGAGCGGGCGGGAGGCGCCGCGGGACGTGTCGGCGTGGGCGGCGGTGGTCGCCTCGAATCTCGCCATGGACTGGCACCGGGCCAAGCGGCGCCAGGAGCGGCTGGGAGAGCGGCTGGCCGCGCTGCGCGAGCCCGCGCACCCCTCCGGCGAGGAGACCAGCCTGCTCTCCCTCGCCGTCGCCCGGGGCCTGGACGGACTGCCCGCCGCCCAGCGGCAGGTGCTCGTCCTCCGGTTCTTCGCCGACCTGCCCGTCCGGGCCATCGCCGAGGAACTGGACATCCCCGAGGGCACGGTCAAGAGCAGGCTGCACACGGCGGTCCGCGCCCTGCGCGCCCGCCTGCACGAGGACGAGGTGGTGTGACGTGACCGCCGGACACGAAGGCGCGGGCGGCGCCGGGGGCGGGGCCCGTGCGCAGAGCGGCGGGGAGTACGGCGGCATGGACGCGCTGATGGCCGCGATCACGGGGGAGCCGCTGCCTGAAGAGGCCCGTCGGGATCCCTCCTTCCTCGCCGAGCACCGCGCGGCCGAGGCCGACGTGGCGGTGCTGAGGGAGCAGCTTGGCCGGATCGCGGAGGCGCTGACCGGGGAGCGGGCGGTGCCCGCGGAGAGTGGGCCGGAACCGGAGGCGGAAAGGGCGCTGCACCCCAAAGCGCCGGTGAGGCGTCCGCGATCGGCATCGCGGCCCCGCGGTGGCGCGCGGCCGGTGCGTGCCGGGCGCCGTCCCCCGCGCCCCGGCCGGCCCTCCGGGCCTCGCCGGGCGCTGCGGATCGTGTTCGGGACGCTCGCCGGGGCCGTGGCCTTCGCGCTGGTCGCCGGGTTCGGCTGGATGGTGACGCACTCCGGCGCCCGGGGGGACAGTGCCAGTGCCGGCAGCGCGGACAAGCGGGCCGCCGACGCGGGCGGCAAGGTCTCCGGCGGCGGGCGGCCGTCCGACCGGGTGCGCGACCTGGCCTGCTCCCGGCTGGTCGTGGAGGGCACCGTGGCCGAGGTGGAGCAGCGCAAGCCCGACCCCGCATCCCGCCGGATCACGCTGACCGTGATCCGCTCCTACAAGCCCGCGTACGTCCCTCCGCACGGCCCGGCCCAGGTGGCCTTCGCGCTCGGCGACGGTGCCGAACCGGCTCCGCGCCCGGGACAGCACGTGCTCGTCCTGGTCGGCGCGGGACAGCAGCGGGCGAGCCTGTGGGCCGTCGGGGACATGCGCGTGGCCGCCGACCGCGCCTGGATCACCGAAACCCTGCCCGAGTCCCGGCACACGACCTGCCCCACCGAAGGCACCCCGTCGTCACGGCGTGACCTTCCGGACCGTCACGCTGCCCACGCCCGCGACCGTGCCGCACGCGTCCACCAACTGGACCCGGCCGAAGAACCCACGGCCGGCCGGGGCCTCGGCGGCGGCCGTCGCTCGGCCGGTGACGTGGCCGACCCGCCCGCGCCGGGTTCGACCGGCGTGGCGCCGTCCACCGTGGCCGAGCCGGGGGTGGGCGAGAAGAACGCGTCCGTGTTCGTGCCGGCGGCGGGGGCCGGGACGACGCCGCTCCTGCGAGTCGCCGTCGGCGGACCGGACGACCTGCCTGCCGCTCACTCGTACACGGGCGTACACGGGCCGGCCGAGGTCGGCGGCCGTGCCCGAGACGCCTTCGACGGCGACGCCGAGCGAGGTGGCGCGGGCCGGCTCGCCGTCCGGGGCCGCGCACGTGAGGTGAAGGAACCGAGCGGTCGAGGGCGCTCAGCCTTGCCCGACGGACGCCGCGGGCACGGCGGTCCGGTCAGCTTTCCTTCGAGCGTGCGTAATGGCGCGACGCCTTCGCGCGGTTGCCGCACGCGGCCATCGAGCACCAGCGGCGGGTGCCGTTCCGGGACGTGTCGAAGAAGTGCAGGATGCAGCCGCTCCCGGCACAGGTCCGGATCCGTTCCGGGCCCAGGGTGATCAGGTCCAGGTAGTTCCGGGCGGCGAGCCAGGCCGGTCCCCAGGACGGGTCGGCGAACTCCGGCTCCTCGGCGGGGCCGTCCGCGGTCAACCGGGCCCGGATCCGGCCGTGGGCCAGTACGGCGTCCACGAGCGGCGCGGCCTCGGCCGGTGACCCGTCCACCGCCGCCTTGAGCGCCGCGCGCGCCGCGCGCAGATGCTCCAGCACCTCCGGGCCGGCCGCATGGTCCCCGGCCAGCCCGTTGCTCGTGAGCCACACCGCGAGGCCGTCCGTGTCGGCGAGCAGGTCCTGGGTGGCGCCTTCCCGGTTCCATCGGGTGTTGAGCAGGTCGAGCGCGAGGGGCTCGCCGGTGAGCGGGCGGGGGTCGCGGCTGCGGGGCATCGGGCACTCCTTCTGGTCTAACCCCTCAAGACTACGTGACCGGTTGACCCGTCGTATCTAACCATCTAATGTCCATTACGACAGTTAGTCATATCGAAGGGAAGAGCCATGACCCCGCGCCTCTCGCACACAGGCCTGAACGTCACCGACCTCGACCGCTCGCTCGCCCTCTACCGCGACCTCCTCGGCTTCGCCGTGCTCGCCGAGGGCAAGGAGGACGGCCGGCGCTGGGCGATGCTGGGAGAGCCCGGCGGCGCTCCGCTCGTCACCCTCTGGCAGCAGGCGCGGGGGACGTACGACAGCGGCCGGCCCGGACTGCACCACCTCGCCCTCACGGTCGACTCGGTCGACCGGGTCCGCGCGTACGAGACCGCGCTGCGGGCCGCCGGGGTGTCCTTCGCCTACGACGGCGTGGTCGCCCACCGCGAGGGCGCCGCCTCGGGCGGGATCTTCTTCAACGACCCCGACGGCATCCGCCTGGAGATCTCCGCCCCGCTCGGCCCCGACGGCGCCCCGGCCCCCCATGCCGACGCCCCGACGTGCGGCTTCTTCTAGCCATGGGCGCCTATCACGCGGGCTCGCTCGCTCTGCAGGACCTCCTGGGCGTCCGCGACCGTGCCGCCCATGTGGGCCGCTCCCTCGGTCAGGGCATCAAGCCGATCGCGGCGGCCTTCCTGGAGGCACAGCCCCTGCTGGTGGTGGGCGCGGCGGATCCGGGCACCGGGAGGGTGTGGGCGTCGGCGCTCACGGGTCCCCCGGGTTTCGTCCGGGCGACGGGCCCCCGCCAGATGTCGGTGCTTGTGGACACCGGACGGCTCGCGACCGCGCTGAAAACCCCCGGCACCCCCGTCGGCACCATCGCCCTGGACCCCCGGACCCGGCGCCGTATGCGCCTCAACGGCCGCCTGAGACCGACATCCGGGGGGTTCGCGGTGGAGGCGGACCAGGTCTTCTCCAACTGCCCCAAATACATCCAGCGCAGGCAGTCGTACGAGACACTCGCCGACCGCACGCCGGGAACACCTCACCGGCTCACGGAACTCACCCCGCGGCAGAGCGAGTTCATTCGCGCGGCCGACACCTTCTTCCTGGCCACGGTCCACCCCGGCGGAGCCGACGCCAGCCACCGGGGCGGCAACCCCGGCTTCGTCCAGGTCACGTCCCCGCGCGAACTGACCTGGCCGGACTATCCCGGCAACGCCATGTTCCTCTCCCTCGGCAATCTGCGCGGCGACCCCCGCGCGGGACTGCTCTTCCTCGACTGGACCACCGGCACCACCCTGCAGCTCACCGGCGAGGCGCACACCGAGTTCACCGCCGGGGGCGACCGCAACGTCCGCTTCACCCTCACCGGGGCCCTGTGGACGCCGGCCGCCCTGCCGCTGCGCTGGTCGCCGCCGGAATACTCACCGGCGAATCCGGACGCCCCGCGCTAACGTCCGTCCATGCGACGGAACTTGAGAGTGGCGGCCTACGCCGTGTGCGTCAGTGACGGGCAACTCCTCCTGGCCCGCTCGCCCGGACCCGGCGGAACCCCCGAGTGGGTGCTGCCGGGCGGCGGCATGGAGCACGGCGAGGACCCCTACGACACCGTCCGCCGCGAACTCATGGAGGAGACCGGCTACCACGTCGAGGTGACCGGTCTCCTCGGCGTCGACTCCTTCCGGCTCGTCCACGGTCACCACGCCGGCCGCGGCACCGACCACCACGCCCTGCGTCTCGTCTACGAAGGAGAGGTCGTCGGCGGCGAACTCCGCCACGAGATCGGCGGATCCACCGACTTCGCTGCATGGCAGGACCTTTCCGCCGTACCGACCCTGAACCGGGTGCCCCTGGTCGACACCGCGCTGCGGCTCTGGCGGGAGCGCCCCGCGCACGGTCATCTCACCGCCGGGACCACTCCCGTACCCCAGGAGATGAACGAGGATCAACCGCCCCCCGGACGCGCGCGATCCACTGCGTGACCGCGACCGGTACCCCGTGATCCGCGTACGGTGATCGGCGCTGCGCGTTGCCGCCGCTGGGGGCGCCAGGCGTGCGCGTCGGTGGAGAAGTGGCTGGACAGGACGCTGACGGACCACAAGGACTCCCACGCCGTCGTCTTCAGCCACCACACCAGCACGACCATGGACAACACCCGCCCCGACCCCGCCCCGTCCGGGCGAGAAGCGGCACGGCGGCGCCGAGGTGATCTCGGTGCTGAGCGCCCACGCCAATGTCCTGGCCTGGGTGTCCTGGCCTGGGTGAACAGCCACATCCACAGGAACGTCATCACCCCGCACCAGGCCTCCGGCGGCCGTTCCTTCTGGGAGATCTCCACCGCCTCGCACGTCGACCACCCGCACCTGGCCCGCGTCATCGAGCTGGTGGACAACAAGGACGGCACGCTCTCGGTGTTCACCACCCTGATCGAGTCGGCGGCCCCGCACCGCACCGACTTCTCCGACCTCTCCCAGACCGGTCTCGCCGCCCTGTACCGTGAGCTGGCCTTCAACGCCCCCGGCGCCAACAAGACCCTGGCGGGCGGCGCGGCGACCGGAACACCGAACTGGTGCTCAAGAAGGGCTGAGAGTCACCCAACCGGCCCAGCGCGGAGCAACCCTCGCGCACACCGCGCGGGTTTCCTCCCCCGACCGCACCGAACAGCAGGTTGGGGGAACACATGCGCGTACGCACGACCCTGGTGGCCGCCACGGCCCTACTCCTCTCGGCGGCCCCGGTGGCTCCGGCCGCCGCCACCTCCGGGGGCCATGGACACGCCGGAACCCGCAAGGCCGTCGAGGCGGCGGTCGCGGCCGGCGTGCCCGGGGTGACCACCACCGCCGAGGACGGCCACGGCACCTGGTCCACGACCGCCGGGGTGGGCGACATCGGCACAGGCCGACCGCGCTCCACCGCCGACCGGTACCGCGTCGGCAGCATCACCAAGACCTTCCTCGCCACCGTGCTGCTCCAACTGGAGGCGGAGGGCCGCCTGTCCTTGGACGACACGGTGGACACGTGGCTGCCGGGCGTCGTCCGCGGACACGGCCACGACGGCCGGCACATCACCGTCCGGCAGCTGCTGAACCACACCAGCGGTGTCTTCGACTACACCGGCGACGTGGACTTCGACCGGGCGGTCTTCACCGAGGACGGCTTCCTCCGGCACCGCTACGACACCCACACCGCGGGCGAGCTGGTGCGGATCGCCATGCGGCACAGGCCGGACTTCGCGCCGGGCACCTCCTGGAAGTACTCCAACACCAACTACGTCCTGGCGGGCATGGTGATCGAGAAGGTGACGGGACATGCGTACGCCACCGAGATCGAGCGCCGGATCATCGCGCCGCTGCGGCTGCGGGGCACGTCCGTTCCCGGCACCCGGGTCACCGTGCCCCGCCCGAGCAGCCGCGCCTACTCGAAATTCACCGATCCGAAAGGCCCGGTCCGCGACGTCACCACACTGAATCCGTCCCTCGCCTCCGCCGCCGGTGAAATGATCTCGGACTCCGCCGACCTCGATCGTTTCTACAGCGCCCTGCTCGGCGGAAAACTCCTGAAGCCCCGGCAGCTGAAAGAGATGAAGACCACCGTCGAGGCCACGGGCATCCCTGGCACGCGCTACGGCCTCGGACTCATGGACACACGCCTGACCTGCGGAGTTCATGTGTGGGGTCATGACGGCGGGATCCATGGATCGGTGTCCTCGGCGGTCACGACGGCAGACGGTGAGCATGCGATCGCCGTCAATTTCAACGGCGACTGGGCCGGGGACCCCCGGTCGGTGATCGACGGGGAATTCTGTTAGCCGCTGTTTCATTCGCGTCATTCCGTGTTAACGCGGACGCAATGTCCGTACCGCCTCATATCGGCTAACCCGCTTTGGACGGGGATGGCTCGATCTTCTCGATCATTTATGCAAGGCGGGTGGTCGCGTGCGCGCGAGGCACGGACTGCGAGTGCTGTCGGTCTACGAGGGCTTCTTCTCCGGAGGAGCCCGGATCGTGCACAGCGACGTCGTACTGGGGCTGGCCGAAGGCGGCCAGTCCCACCAGGTACTCAGCATCCACGGCGAGGTCCATCGCGAGGCCACCCGGCAGCGCATGGAGGACGACCACTGCTACCGGTCGCTGACCGCCGGCGGCGTCGGGGTCACCTCGCTCGGCCGCAGCGCGGGCCTGGTCGACGGCTCGCTCGCGGCGAACGTTTTCAGCGGGCCCGAGCTGGCCGAAACGGCTCGGTCGATGGCCGGGGCGGATGTGATCCTCTCCCTGAAGGAGCAGCCGCTGGCCCTGCTCAACCAGGCAGGCCTGCCGCGCCGCCCCGTCGTGGTCTGCCTGCACCGCTCCGATCCGGAGAACCAGGGTCCCGCCCTCGACGCGCTCAGGGCCGCCCTCGCCGACGGCACGGTGGCCGCGTGCGTGTGCTGTGCCGAGTCCACCCGGGCCGCCTACGAGGCCGCGGGCATCCCGGGCCGGTTCCTTCACGTCATCCCCAACGGCGTCGACCTGCTCCGCTTTCGCCCCGACCCCGCCGCCCGCCTCGCCCTGCGCGCCTGCCTCGGCATCGCGGACCGGGCGCCGGTGATCGTCTTCGCGGCCCGGTACGCCGCGATGAAGAACGTCCCGCTGCTGCTCCGGGCTGCCCGTGCCTGGCTGGCCCGCGAGGGCGGCGGCCACCTGCTGATGTGCGGCGCCGGGATGACCCCCGGCAACCCCGGGCTGCGCGCGGATCTCGCCGACGCCTTCGCCGACGCGCCGTCCCTCACCGAGCGGGTGCACCTGCTCGGCGTACGGCACGACATGCCGGCCGTGTACGCCGCCGCCGACGTCGTCGCCCTGACCTCCGTCTCCGGGGAGGCGGCGCCGCTGTGCCTGATCGAGGGCATGATGTGCGGCGCGGTCCCGGTGACCACGGACGTCGGCGACAGCGCGGACATCGTCACCGGCCACGGCTTCGTCACCCCGCCGGACCCGGGCGCGATCGCCCTGGCCTGGTCCGCGGCGGTGGCCGGGCGCACGGAGCTGGCCCCGGCGCTGGAGGCCGCCCGCGAGCGCTTCAGCCGCACCCGCATGATCGCGGCGTACGCCACGCTGCTCGACGAGGTGTACGCCGCGCACGTCGGCGGGCAGGGGATCGTGGCGCCGCACGCCGTAGCCGACGTGATCGCGCCGCCGGTCGCCTCGGAGGGCGAGGCCCCGCGGTACGCCCTCGCCCGCGAACCCGGCTTCTTCCAGGGCTCGTTGCCCGCCGACGTCCTCGGCGCCGGTCTCGACGCGCATCACGGCGCGCTCGGCGACGAGGCGCCGGACGAGCGGTAGCGGGGCGGGTTCAGGAGACCCGGTCGAGCGCCGCGAGATAGCCGAGGGCCTGGCCGGGGGCCGTGGGGTGGTACGACTCGGTCAGGGCCAGCAGGTCGACGCTGTGCAGCCAGGGGGCACGGGAGCAGATCTCGTGGCCGGAGAAGGCGGCGCGGACGTCGGCGAAGGTGAAGCCGTGGGCGGCGGCGCGCCGGGCGATCACCGCGTCGAGCTGGTCCACGGCGCGGTTGAGGGCGGCCCGCTCGCCGTCCTCGAGGCCGGAGCGGCAGATGCCGCCGATCCGGTACAGGTGCGGATAGCCGAGCACCACGACACGGGCGGCGGGAGCCCGGTGCCGGATGGCCGAGTAGAGCCGGTCCAGGTCGGCCGGGAGGGGCCCCTCCAGGTAGGAGCGGGCGCCGGAGACAGCGGACAGGCACAGCCCGGTCCCGCCCAGCGCGCAGGTCGTCATGACGCTGGCGAAGCCCGCGTCGCCACCGCCGATGGTGAGGGTGACCAGCCGGGTACGGGGGCCGAGCGCGCCGAGCTGGTGGGCCAGGACGTCGCTCGTCCGGGCATGGTCGCAGGCGGCGAAGGCGAAGGATGCCATCCTGTGGGCCGAGGCCCACAGCACGGGGTACGCGCGGCTGCTGCGCTTGCAGTCCTTCCGGCCGGGGAGGTAGTCGCCGGCGCCGACACCGGAGGAGTAGGAGTCGCCGAGGGCCACATAGCCCACGGCCACCGTCCGGGGCGCCGCCTGTGCCGCCGCGGGGGCGGCGGCGGGGCAGGCCGTGGCGAGCACCAGGGCGGACGTACACGCGGCTATCCGGTTGTGTCGCATACCTCTCATCTTTCGCGGCCCGAACGGCACCGCCCGCGAGGCTCGTCCGTTCGGGTGATGCGGCCCGCCTGCGGCCCGGAGCCGCAGAAGCCCGTGAGGAGGGGCCACCGTAACCGCCCCCGGTGGCCCCTCCTCTCCCCTCCCGGCGCCTCCCGGTCCGTCACTACCGGGGCAGCACCACGACGTACGCCGCCGGATCCCGGTCGGCGGAGGCCATCAGCGCCGTGCGCACCACGGTCGCCTGCTGCTCCATCGCCTCGCTGAGCTTCTTCGGGTTGATGTGGACGACCGTGATCCCGAGCCGTTCCAGATACTCCCGCTTGCGCGCGTACTCCGGCCACGGCTCGTCGTCGTCCCGCCGGGGCGCCCTCGTGTCCAGCTCCACCGCCACCGCCTGGTCCGGCCAGTACGCGTCCAGGCCGCCGAGGTGCGGGCCGCCGGGCAGCCGCAGGTCGACGTTCCACATCGGGTCGGGCAGGCCGTACTCGCGGACCATCCGGTACAGGCGGTTCTCGGCGATCGAGCGACCCTCCGCCAGCAGCGCGTCCACCGCGTCCACCACGTGCGGGAGGTCGAGCAGCTTCGCCTGCGTCAACTCCCTCACGACGGCCGCCGGTTCGCAGTGGCGGCCGCGCACCGCCTCGGTCAGCAGCCGCCGAACCGCCTCCGCGTCAGTCAGTTCCGCCACCGCGTCCGCGAGCGCCCGCGGCACCGGTGCCACCGGCAGGCCCGTCACCGCGACCGCGGTGGGCAGGGCGGGGGTGCGCAGGACCCGGACGTAGCCCGTGGAGCGCACCCGGCGCAGCCGCGGCACCAGCACGTCGACGCGGTCCAGCGAGAGCAGCGGCGGGGTGGCGGAGAAGCCGTGCAGGGTGAGGGCCGCGAGCCCGGTGATCACCGCCTCCGCGTAGACCTGGCGGTGCGGCTCCTCCGCCGTGGGCTGGGCCGGGACGCCGGGCGCGGACTCGCGGGCCGCGTACAGCAGGGCCCCGTGCAGACGCTCCTCGCTCGTGGGCGGGCCGGGGCGCAGCAGGACCACGTTCGGCAGCAGCATCTGCCAGGATCCGCCGGGCCGGCACTGCTCGTTCAGCTCGGCCGTCGTCACACCGTGCGAGCGGAGCTGAGCGGTCGTCAGGACGCGGCGGTGGACCCGGGACAGATGCCCGAGGGGGCGGGGGGAGAGCGGGGTGTTGTGCGTCATGGCGTCGGGATTCCCGCGCCCGGTCCCCTCCTTAACCGCTGTTACACGCCCGTCGAGAAACACGGACGATGCGGGACTAAAGGTCACGTGTTCGGTTGCCGAGTAGGGACGGGTAACCCCTGGTCCCGTCGGGTGCGGACCAGGGGTTACGGCTCTGTTTGACCGAATTTCGTAACGGTCACCGACCGGGCGCGCTCAGGCCAAAGGTCAGTGGCCGGCAGCCGACGCGTCGCACGCCTGCGCGCGCAGTGCCCGTGCCAGGTCGTCCCGCGCCTCCAGCACCAGCCGGCGCAGCGCCGGCGCCGTGTCCTGGTGCGCCTGGAGCCACGCGTCCGTCGCCTCGAGCGTCTCGGCGCGGTCCTGCAGCGCCGGGAACAGACCCCGTACGACGTCCATGCCGATCTGGATCGACCGCTCCCGCCAGACCCGCTCGATCGCCGCGAAGTACAGCTCCGCGTACGGCGCGACCAGCTCCCGCTGGGACGGCTGGCCGAAGCCCGCGATGGTCGCCTCCACCAGCGCGTTCGACAGCGTGTCGGACTCCACCACCTGCGCCCAGGCCTGCGCCTTGACCGCCGCCGACGGGCGGGCCGCCAGGCAGCGGACCTGGTGGCGCTTGCCGGACGCAGTGTCGTCGCGGGCCAGTTCGGCCGCCAGCACCGACTCGTCCGCCGCCCCGTGCGCGGCCAGCGGCTCCAGGAACGCCCAGCGCAGCTCCTGGTCCACCTCCAGACCGTCGATCTCCGCCGTCCCGTCCAGCAGGTCCCTCAGCAGCTTCAGGTCCGGCTCCGCACAGGCCACGGTCGCGTAGAACCGCGCCCAGGCCAGCTGGTGCTCGCTGCCCGGCGCGGCCGCCCGCAGCTCCCGCAGCGCGCCCTCGGCCAGCAGGTCGCCGCCGGCCGTCCGCCACTTCGGCGCCGCGTAGTGCACCAGCGCCGAGTTCGCCCACGCGTGCAGCATCTGCAGCACACCGATGTCGGACTCCCGGCCCGCGAACCGCAGCACCAGGCCGGCGAAGTCCCGCGCCGGCAGCAGCGCGTCCCGGGTCATGTTCCACAGCGCCGACCAGCACAGCGCACGGGCCAGCGGGTCGGTCAGCGCGTCCAGGTGCTCCTTCAGCGTGGCCAGCGAGGTGTCGTCGAAGCGGGTCTTGCAGTACGTCAGGTCGTCGTCGTTGACCAGGACGAGATCCGGGGCCTCGGCGCCCGCGAGGTCCGCGACCACCGTGCGCGGCTCGTGCACGTCCGCCTCCACGCGCGCGTACCGCTCCAGCGCACCCCCGGGCGCACGTCGGTACAGACCCACCGCGATCCGGTGCGGGCGCAGCTCGGGGTGTGACTCGGGCGCCTCCTGCACCACCGCCAGCTCGGCCACCCGGCCCCCGGCGTCCAGCAGCACCTGCGGGGTCAGCGAGTTGACCCCGGCCGTCTGCAGCCAGGACCGCGCCCACGTCGACATGTCGCGGCCGCTGGTCTCGCCCAGCACCGACAGCAGGTCGCCGAGCCGGGTGTTGCCGTACGCGTGCCGCTTGAAGTAGCGGCGGGCTCCCTCCAGGAACGCGTCCTGGCCGACGTACGCCACCAGCTGCTTGAGCACCGAGGCGCCCTTGGCGTAGGTGATGCCGTCGAAGTTCAGCTTGGCGTCCTCCAGGTCACGGATGTCCGCCGTGACCGGATGCGTGGACGGCAGCTGGTCCGCTCGGTACGCCCAGGCCTTGCGCCGGTTGGCGAAGGTGATCCAGGCGTCCTTGAAGCGGGTCGCCCCCACGTTCGCGAACGTGCCCATGAAGTCCGCGAAGGACTCCTTCAGCCACAGGTCGTCCCACCACTCCATGGTGACCAGGTCGCCGAACCACATGTGCGCCATCTCGTGCAGGATCACGTTGGCGCGGGCCTCGTACGACGCCTGGGTCACCTTGCCGCGGAAGATGTACTCCTCGCGGAAGGTCACCAGGCCCGGGTTCTCCATCGCGCCCAGGTTGTACTCGGGCACGAACGCCTGGTCGTACTTCCCGAACGGGTACGGACAGTCGAAGTGCTCGTGGAAGAAGTCCAGGCCCTGCTTGGTCACCAGGAAGACGTCGTCGGCGTCGAAGTGCGGGGCGAGGCCCTTGCGGCACATGGCGCCGAGCGGGATCTCCAGCCTGGTGCCGTCCTCGAAGGTGTGGGTGTAGGAGTCGGTGACGTAGTGGTACGGACCTGCCACCACGCACGTGATGTATGTCGAGATCGGCTTGGTCTCCGCGAACCGCCAGACGCCGTCGGCCGGTTCTCCCACGCCGTTGCTCCACACCGTCCAGCCCTCGGGCGCCCGCACCTCGAAACGGTACGGCGCCTTCAGGTCCGGCTGCTCGAAGTTGGCGAAGACCCGGCGGGCGTCGGCCGGCTCGTACTGGGTGTAGAGATAGACCTCGCCGTCCTCGGGGTCGACGAAGCGGTGCAGGCCTTCGCCGGTGCGGGAGTAGGCGCACTGCGCGTCCACCACCAGCTCGTTCTCCGCGGCCAGGTCCTCCAGGGCGATCCGCGCGCCGTCGAAGACCTCGCCCGGGTCCAGGTCCCGGCCGTTCAGCGAGACGGCGGTGACGCTCGGCGCGATCAGATCGGCGAAGCTCGACGCGCCCGGCTCGTTGCAGCGGAAGCGGATCGTGGTCACCGAGCGGAACGTACGCGGCCCGCCGTCCCCGTCGCCGACGGCGGACCTGAGGTCCAGGGACACGTCGTACCCGTCTACGGACAGCAGGGCGGCCCGCTCCCGGGCCTCGTCGCGGGACAGATTCTCACCGGGCACGGACGGCACTCCCTCGTGATCGCGTGGATGAGGCGGAACAGGACCGATCCTGCCATGTGCCCCTGACAGGGGTCAGCAGGGAATGCGGATGGCGAGGACGTCGTTGACGCCTGAAAGAGCGCCTTTGCTGAGGAGAGCCATGTCCGAGTCCGGCAAGACCCCCGTCGACTTCTGGTTCGACCCGCTGTGCCCCTGGGCCTGGATGACGTCCCGCTGGGTGCTGGAGGTGGAGAAGGTCAGGGACATCGAGGTCCGCTGGCACATCATGAGCCTCGCCGTCCTCAACGAGAACAAGCTGGACGAGCTGCCCGAGGATTACCGGGAGATGCTTGCGACCAAGGCCTGGCAGCCGGTGCGCGTGGTCACCGCGGCCTGGCAGAAGCACGGCGCGGACGTACTCGGCCCCCTCTACACCGCGCTCGGCACCCGCATCCACAACAACGGCGAGGGTCCCACCCTGGAGGCCGTCGCCGGCGCCCTGGCGGACGTCGGCCTGCCCGCCGAGCTGATCGAGTACGCCGAGCAGGAGGACTTCGAGTTCGACGCCGAGCTGCGTGCCTCCCACAAGGAGGGCATCGACAAGGTCGGGCAGGACGTCGGCACCCCGGTCATCGCGCTGCCGGGCCCCGACGGCGAGCAGATCGCCTTCTTCGGCCCGGTCGTCACCCCCGCCCCGAAGGGCGAGGAGGCGGCCCGCCTGTGGGACGGCGCCGTCGCCGTCGCCTCGGTACCGGGCTTCTACGAGATCAAGCGGACCCGGACCAAGGGCCCGGACTTCAGCAACCTGTGAGCCCCCGCGCGGGCCCGGTGCCGCCCCGCGCCGGGCCCGCACTCCCGGCGCATGCGCCGGGAAAGTGATCACCGGAGCGGCAGGGCGAGCGACGGGCTCTTCAGGGAGCCAGGAGAAGGAGTTGGCGCGGTACCCGACGGCGCCGTAGGGGCGGGCCGCGTCCCGCCGGTCGACCACCTGTCCGATGGTCCAGGCGAAGTCCGCCCTCCCTGATGGTCGAAGACCTGCTCCACGATCAGCCGGCCGCTGAGCGGCTCGTGGGCCGCTCTCGCCCCGGCCCCAACCGTGCACGGGGGACGCGGGCTTGGGCAGCTGGGCCTTGAAAGCGGCGAAGGGACGCCTCGGCGAGCTGCTCCAGCCTGTCGTCGGCGGCCTTCACTTGTCGTGAGGCAGTGCCGCTTCGGGGGCTCAGCGCCTGGCGCGGGCCCGCTGCCACAGGTATCCGACGACCGCAAGGGCCACGGTCATGCCGCCGGTGGACAGGAGCTGGA
The DNA here is from genome assembly GCF_059510455.1 of Streptomyces sp. NTD91. Taxonomy (NCBI): domain Bacteria; kingdom Bacillati; phylum Actinomycetota; class Actinomycetes; order Kitasatosporales; family Streptomycetaceae; genus Streptomyces; species Streptomyces sp. NTD91. The sequence goes on along the minus strand of NZ_JCAJZW010000035.1, from coordinate 2,394 downwards.
CGCGGGTGTCCGGCTCACGGGCCATCAGTACGAAGATCGTGGCCATGCCCGCCAGCGCGACCCAGGTCAGCCATGGGAACGCCCACATGCGCACGACCGGCTTCTCGGGGGCCTCGCGCTCGATACGGCGGCGCAGCAGCAGCTGGGAGACCGCGATGAAGATCCAGACGACCAGGATGACCGCGCCGATCATGTTCAGCAGCCACGGGAAGACGTCGTTCGGGCGCCAGTAGCTCAGCAGCACGCAGACGAAACCGAAGAAGCAGGAGGTGAGGACGGCGATCCGGGGGACCCCGCCGGACAGCCTGACCAGCGCCTTCGGACCCTGGCCGCGCTCGACCAGCGAGTGGGCGATGCGCGAGGAGCCGTAGATGTTGGCGTTCATCGCGGACAGCAGGGCGACCAGGACGACCACGTTCATCGACTGGCCCGCACCGGGGATGCCGAGGTGGTCGAGCGTCGCGACATACGGGCCCTTCGCCACGACCTCCGCCGAGTTCCAGGGGACCAGTGTGACGACGACCGCCATCGAGCCGATGTAGAAGAGGGCGATGCGCCACATGGCGGTGCGCACGGCGGAGGCCACGCCGCGCACCGGGTTCTCGGACTCGGCCGCCGCGATGGTGACCGTCTCCAGGCCGCCGTAGGCGAAGACGGAGGCGAGCAGGCCGACCAGCAGGCCCTGGTTTCCGTGCGGCATGAAGTCGGTCAGGTTCCCGGCGCCGGGGGAGTGCGTGCCGGGCAGCAACCCGGCGATCGCCAGCACGCCGAGGACCAGGAACAGGCCGATGGCGCCGACCTTCAGCGCGGCGAACCAGAACTCGAACTCGCCGAAGTTCTTCACGGCGGCCAGGTTCGTCCCGCAGAACACCACCATGAACAGGGCCACCCACATCCACTGCGGGGTGCCCGGCAGCCAGCCCTGGACGATCTTCGCGGCGCCGATGCCCTCAAGGCCGACGGCCGTGCACAGCAGCACCCAGAAGGACCAGCCGGCGGCGAAGCCCGCCCAGGGGCCGATCGCCCGCTCGGCGTGCACCGAGAAGGAACCGGAGGACGGGTACGCGGCCGACATCTCGCCCAGCATCCGCATCACCAGCATCACCAGCAGGCCGGAGAGCGTGTAGGCGATCACGATGGACGGGCCGGCGGCGGCGATGCCCGCTCCGGAGCCGACGAACAGACCCGCGCCGATGACCCCGCCCAGGGCGATCATCGACAGATGGCGCTGCTTGAGGCCGTGGGAGAGGGAGGCGCCGTCCCGTTGCTGCGGCGGCGTCTCGGTGGTCGTGCTGCTGGGCATGGGGCGCGGCTCTCCCGGGCAAGGCAATGGTCGGGCAAAAACGCCGCCAGTCTGGGCGGCCCGTCCACTCGGGCGCAGGAGCCGCCCAACATCCGGACAGCCGGAACACACAGCGTCAACGGCCGGTCACGCCCTCCCCGAGCAGAGGCGTGTCGTGCGAGGCGTCGGCCTCGAGGGCGTGGTGCCGGCTCGTCCGGTCGTCCAGGAGGACGAGTTCGCAGCGGTGATGTGGGCGGCGATCGCGATCTCCCTCTTTGGCGGGACCCTACAGACGGCCCGTCAGATGCCGAGGTAGCGCGGGCCACTCCACCTCAGTGACCGGTATCACGCCGAAGCCGGTGAGGCGACCATCCTTTGTCCGGAGCCCACCAAGCCCCCGCGCACGCCTTTGTCGACCGGTGACGGTGATCGGCCTGAGGGACGCGGTATAGCGTCACGGTGTTCCCACCTGCCCACTCACCCGCGGAGTCCCCATGAGCATCGCCACCGCCACAGCTCGCCCCGGCGCAGTCCTCGCCGACCTGCTCCCCGCGTCCCGCGTCCGCGACGCGGCCCTCGTCGTCGGCGGCGCCGTGCTCACCGGCCTCGCGGCCCAGGTGGCCGTCCCCGTGCCCGGCTCCCCGGTGCCGGTGACCGGCCAGACCTTCGCCGCGCTGCTCGTCGGTACCGCGCTGGGTGCCCGCCGCGGCTTCCTCTCCCTCGCCCTGTACGCGCTCGCCGGTGTCGCGGGCATGCCGTGGTTCGCGGACGGCTCCTCCGGCGCGGGCATGGTCTCCTTCGGCTACGTCCTCGGCATGCTGCTCGCCTCGGCCGCCGTCGGCGCCCTGGCCCGGCACGGCGCCGACCGCTCGCCGCTGCGCATGGCCGGCACGATGCTCCTCGGTGAGGCGATCATCTACGCCGTAGGCGTGCCCTACCTTGCCCTCGCCGCCCACGTCTCGCTCACCAGGGCCGTCGCGCTCGGCCTCACCCCGTTCCTGCTCGGCGACGCCCTGAAGGCCGTGCTGGCGATGGGCGCGCTGCCCACCGCCTGGAAGTTCGCGAACAAGCGCTAGTGTCTCCTGAGTCTTTATTTCACTGTAGAAGTAGGC